>JAICMC010000118.1 GCA_025929465.1 Nostocoides sp. | reverse complement strand
CGGTCGGTGCGAGCAGCCGTCATGGCCCGATCTTCGCACCCCGGCACGTAGGGGGTCGGGGAGAACCCGGGCGCGGCGGTGGGTGATCGCCGGATGCCCGTCGTGGTCGAGCCGAGATGGCGGTCGCCGGTTCGGCGACTGGGCCGATAGGTACCCACGGGTGTTCCTCCTCCTCGCCTGGATACCTATCGGCCCAATGGTCTCCAGCGGGGGGATGGCTACGGCCACGGGTTGTCCACAGGTCGGGTCATCGGCCCTGCGGGGAGGGGGCCCTTGGGCTATACCGGTCGACATGACCCCGGAGTCGACCAGCGCCCGCGCCCTGTTTCTGCGCGTCCGAAGGATGGCGGACCTCACCCAGCGCGAGCTCGCAGCGGCAGCAGGTGTGACCCATGGCGTGGTCTCGCGGTACGAGTCGCGGCGACAGCAACCCACCCTGCAGGCGCTCGAGCGGCTGGTCGACGCCGCGGGCCTGGAACTGGTCTGGGACCTTCGTCACCGTGACCCCGACGACCACGACGGACAGCTGCGCGGCCCGGTCGGGCGGCGCCTGCGGACAGATCGCGCGGAGGTGCTCACGACCCTGGCTCGCCATGGCTTCGTTCGTCCGCGAGTGGTCGGGCCCGTCGCTCGTAGCCAGGAAGAACCCATCTGCCTGTTGGTGCTGGTCGTGGACCTGGCCGAGGCCGTTGCTCCCACACCGACCGGCGCCCCCGGCTGGGCACGATCCAAGATGGTGGCCTCGGGCGCCATACAGGCCATCGCCGGGGCGGCGGTCCAGATCCTCCTGACCGAGGAGGCGTCGCTCGAGGGCTACACCGAGGCGGAGGCGGTCGAGCTGTGACCGGTCAGAGCGGGCTTCACGAAGCGGGCGACCGGCATACCGGCTGGTCGTTATCCTTGGCCGCGACCCCTTCACGCCCAGGAGACCACCCGTGGCCATGCGCATGTCGACCCTGTTCCTCCGCACCCTTCGCGAGGACCCGGCGGACGCAGAGGTGCCCAGCCACCGGCTGCTCGTGCGGGCCGGCTACATCCGACGGGTGAGCCCGGGCATCTACACGTGGCTGCCGCTCGGGCTGAAGGTGCTGCGACGCGTGGAGTCGATCGTCCGCGAGGAGATGGACGCGATGGGCAGCCAGGAGCTGCTCTTCCCGGCGCTGCTGCCCAAGGAGCCGTTCGAGGCGAGCGGAAGGTGGGCCGAGTACGGGCCCAACATCTTCCGGCTCAAGGACCGCAAGGACGCCGACTACCTGCTCGGGCCGACGCACGAGGAGCTGTTCACGCTCACCGTCAAGGACCTCTACTCCTCCTACAAGGACCTGCCGCTCTCGATCTACCAGATCCAGACCAAGTACCGCGACGAGGCGCGACCCCGGGCCGGGATCCTGCGCGGCCGCGAGTTCGTCATGAAGGACTCCTACTCCTTCGACATCGACGAGGCCGGACTGGACAAGTCCTACCAGCTGCACCGGGACGCCTACATCCGGATCTTCGACCGGCTCGGCTTCCACTACGTCATCGTCAACGCGATGGCCGGCGCGATGGGAGGCAGCAAGTCCGAGGAGTTCCTCGCCACGGCCGAGAACGGCGAGGACACCTACGTCCGCTGCCGGAACTGCGGCTATGCCGCGAACGTCGAGGCGGTGCGGGTGCCGGTGCCTGAGCCGGTCCCGTATGCCGGTCTGCCGGGCGCGCACGCCGAGGACACCCCTGACACCCCGACGATCGACACCCTCGTGGCGCACCTCAACGCAGCGTTCCCGAGGTCCGACGGTCGCCCGTGGGCGGCGGGGGACACGCTCAAGAACGTCATCGTCATGCTCAGGCACCCCGACGGCACCCGCGAACCGCTGGCCATCGGCCTGCCCGGCGACCGTGACGTCGACGAGAAGCGGCTCGGGGCCCAGGTGGACCCGGCGATGGTCGAAGCCTTCGATGAGAAGGACTTCGCGGCGAATGCCGCTCTGGTCAAGGGTTACATCGGGCCGGGAGCCTTGGGAGACAACGGATCCAGCGGGATCCACTACCTCCTCGACCCTCGAGTCGTGCCTGGCACGTCGTGGGTGACCGGCGCCGACAGGGCCGGCCAGCACGTCCTCGACCTCGTCGCCGGGCGCGACTTCGAGGGCGACGGGACCATCGAGGCAGCCGAGGTCCGGGCCGGCGACGGGTGCCCCTCGTGCGGGCACGCGCTGGAGATGGCTCGCGGCATCGAGATGGGCCACATCTTCCAGCTGGGTCGCAAGTACGCCGAGGCGCTCGACCTGAAGGTGCTGGACTCCAACGGCAAGCTCACGACGGTCATCATGGGGTCCTACGGCGTGGGGGTCTCCCGTGCCGTGGCCTGCATCGCCGAGGGCAACCACGACGAGCTCGGGCTGATCTGGCCGCGGAACATCTCACCCGCCGACGTCCACATCGTCGCCACCGGCAAGGACCGCGCCGTCTTCGAAGCGGGCGAGATCCTCACCCGCGAGCTGGAGTCCCATGGCGCCACAGTCCTGTTCGACGACCGTTGGGGTGTCAGCCCGGGCGTGAAGTTCAAGGACTCCGAGCTGATCGGGGCGCCGACGATCGTCGTCATCGGACGCGGCCTCGCCGACGGCAGGATCGAGATCAAGGACCGACGCTCGGGTGAACGACGCGAGGTCGCCCACGCCGACGCGGTGCCGCAGATCCTCGCCGAGATCGGGCTGTCGTCGTCGTGAGCCGGCCCGTCGACGCCGTCATCTTCGACTGGGGCGGCACCCTCACGCCGTGGCACACCGTCGACATGCCCGAGCAGTGGCGGGTCTACGCCCGGGAGATCCACGGCATCCCGATCGGCTCGCCGGACGTCCCTGCAGAGGACCTCGCGGCGGCGCACGACCTCGCCGAGCGGCTGCTCGCCGTCGAGTCCGACGCCTGGGCCCGCGGCCGCCAGGAGCACTCCAGCGCGCGGATCGAAACCATTCTCGCCGAGGCCGGGCTCGACCCGGGGCACGACCGCGCCCACCTGGCGCTCGCGGCATACGAAGGGTTCTGGGAGCCGCACACCTGGACCGACCCACAGGTACGGCCTGTTTGGGAAGGCTTGCACGAGAGGGGAGTTCGTGTCGGAGTCCTCTCCAACACGATCTGGAGCCGGGCCTACCACCGCCGGATCTTCGAGCGCGACAAGGTGCTCGACCTGATCGACGCCGACGTGTACTCCAGCGAGATCGGGCACGTCAAACCACACCCGGAGGCCTTCCGCATCGCCTGCGCCGCCGTGGGCGTGCAGCCGGCGCGAGCGGTCTATGTCGGCGACCGGCTCTACGAGGACGTCCACGGGCCCCAGCAGGTCGGCATGCGGGCCATCTGGGTCCCGCACTCGGACCTGCCGAGCAGCCAGGTGGTGGACGTCGACGCCGTCCCCGACGCACGCGCCCACGAGCTCCTCGACATCCTGGGCATCATCGACCGCTGGCAGGGCCACGGCACCGATGACGTGGTCTGAGTGGACCTCACCGGGGGCACGGTAGCGCTCATGGGCGCGGCCGGGTTCCTCGCGGGCTGGGTGGACGCGGTCGTGGGAGGCGGTGGCCTGATCCAGCTGCCGGCCCTGCTGCTCGGCGTGCCCGGGGCGACCCCGGCCCAGCTGCTGGCCACGAACAAGCTCGGCTCGATCTGCGGCACCACGATCTCGTCGGTGACGTACTACCGGCGGGTCCGTCCGGACCTGCGCACGGCGATCCCGATGGCGGCCGTCGCGCTCGTCGGTGCGGTCCTTGGTGCCGTCCTCGGCCTGCACATCCCCAAGAGTGCCTTCAACCCGATCATCCTGGTCCTGCTCGTCGTCGTCGGCGCCTACACCCTGCTGAGGCCCCAGCTCGGTGGCACGACGGCGCTGCGGTTCGCCGGGCACCGGCACACCGTTCTGGCGATGGTCGTCGGCTTCACCATCGGGGTCTACGACGGAGCGCTCGGGCCGGGGACCGGCAGCTTCCTCGTCTTCGCCCTCGTCGGCCTGATGGGCTATGCCTTCCTCGAAGCGAGCGCCAAGGCCAAGATCGCCAACGCCGCGACCAACCTCGGTGCGCTCCTCGTCTTCCTGCCGGGCGGCCACGTCATCTGGCCGGTCGCCCTCGTGCTGGCCGTGGCCAACCCGGTCGGCGGCTACCTCGGCGCGCGCACCGCCGTCACGCTCGGGTCGGGCTTCGTCCGCGGCGTGTTCATCCTCGTGGTGGCCGCCTTCGTCGTGCGGATCAGCGGCCAGCTGATCCGCTGGTGGTGAGCCGTAGCCATGGCACACGGCCGTCACAGGGTTCGCACAGGAACGGCCCGCACCATCGTTGACGTGTCAACGACCGTCCGCCGAGTGCCGCTGTGGTGGCGCGATGCCTCGGTCTCGGCCTTCTGGCTGGTGCTGCTCCTCGTGACCGCGCTGTGGGTCGCCGGCGGTGGCGTCCAGGAGGTCGGCACCGTCGCCGGCTTCCTGGACTCGACGGGTCGTCTCACCGGCCTGGTCGCCTCCGCGCTGCTCCTCGTCCAGGTCTTCCTGATGGCCCGCATCCCGTGGTTCGAGCAGGCGTGGGGTCAGGACCAGCTCGCTCGCGCGCACCGCACCGTCGGGTTCACCTCCTTCAACCTGCTGTGGGCCCACATCGTGCTCATCACCCTGGGCTACGCCGAGGGCAGCCCGCGCGGCCTGTGGGGCACCGTCGTCGACCTCACCCTGGACTATCCGGGCATGCTGCTCGCCATCGCGGGCACCGTCGCCCTGTGCATGGTCGTGGTCACCTCGGTGAAGCGGGTCCGGCGGCGGCTGAGGTACGAGTCGTGGCACCTCATCCACCTCTACGGCTACCTCGGTGCGGGACTGGCGCTGCCGCACCAGCTGTGGACCGGGACCGACTTCGTCCAGAACGGCACGGCGACGGTGTTCTGGTGGACGCTGTATGCCATGTGCCTTGCCGCCGTGCTCGTCTTCCGGGTGGGAGTGCCGCTGACCCGGATGTGGCGGCACCGGTTGCGCGTGCTCGAGGTCCGTCCCGAGGCGGCCGGCGTGACCACGGTGACCGTCGGTGGCCCGAGGCTGGCCGGACTCCCCGCCCACGGCGGCCAGTTCTTCCAGTGGCGCTTCCTCGACGGGCCCGGCTGGACGCGGTCCAACCCGTACTCGCTGTCGGCCGCCCCGGACGGACGGACCCTGCGGTTCACCGCCGCCCACTCCGGCGACGGCAGCAGCAGGCTCGCCGCGCTCCGCCCCGGTACGCGGGTCCTGGTCGAGGGCCCGTACGGCCGGATGCACGCCGGCACCCGGACCCGGACCAAGGTGCTGCTGATGGGCGCCGGGATCGGGATCACCCCGATGCGCGCCCTCCTGGAGGACCTGCCTCAGGGCCCCGGGGACGTGATGGTCATCCACCGCGTCGGCAGCCGCGCCGACCTGGTCCTGCACCAGGAGATCGATGCTCTGGCCCGGGAGCGGGGCGCCCGCTACGTCGTCGTCGAGGGGTCCCGCGCGCGCGGCCGGTCGTCGTGGCTCCCGGCGTCGGCCGCGCACCTGTCCGATGCGCAGGCGCTGCGCCAGATCTGTCCCGACGTGGCCGAGCGGGAGCTGTACGTCTGCGGGACGCCGGACTGGATGGACACGGTTCGCAAGGCGGCTCGCGAGACCGGCGTGCCCGGCGCCCACATCCACCTCGAACGCTTCACCTACTAGAAGGGTTCGCCGTGCGCCGGATCACCGTCTGGGTCCTGTCGACGATCACCGTCGTCGTCCTGCTGTTCAGCTATCGCACGTCGACCTCCAGCCGCGCGCCGGGCACGGTGGTGGCCAGCGGCACGACCGGCAACGGGGGCGCCGCGAACGCCGATCCCGGTGTCGGCTCAGCCAGCACAGCCGGTGCCAGCCGGACGTTCACCGGTGACGCCGTCTCGACCCGGTACGGCCCGGTCCAGGTCCAGATCACCGTTGCCGGTGGCAAGGTCACCAAGTCCGTGGTGACCCAGGTCCCGTGGAGCGAGCGCCGCGACCAGGAGATCAACGCCCAGGCCGTCCCGGTCCTCAACCAGGAGGCGGTGCAGGCCCAGAGCGCGAGGATCGACATGGTGAGTGGCGCGACCTACACCTCTGACGGCTACCTGCGCTCACTGCAGTCGGCGCTCGACCAGGCCAAGCTCTGAGCGCGGGTGAGGCTGCCGCCAGCGAGCCCCCGGCCTACCGCACCCGGGCGTTCGTCGAGCAGGTCATGGGCATGCCGGTGAGCATCCACGTGCGCGCCGTGCGGACCGACCGTGCCGACATCGAGGGAGCGGTCGCCAACGCCTTCGCCCATCTGCGCCGGGTGGACTCGGTCCTCAGCCCGTGGCGGACCGACAGCGACCTGCTCCGGGTGCGTCGAGGAGAGCTCGACCCGGCCGCGGCCCATCCGTGGCTCGCCGAGGTGGCCTTGCTCGCTGCCGAGGCGGAGGCCGCGACCGGCGGTCTGTTCACCAGCCGGCTCACCGGCCCGGACGGCTCGACCGGGTTCGACCCGACCGGTCTGGCCAAGGGGTGGGCGGTCGCCGGAGCCGCTGGGCACCTGCAGCTGGTCGACCGGGTCGCGTTCTGCATCAACGCTGGTGGCGACCTCACCGTCGGAGTCGGGCGCAACCTGGACGGGTTCGCGTCGACCTGGCGGATCGGCATCCAGGACCCGGCCGACCCGATGGGGATCGTGGACGTCGTCGAGGTGAGCAGCGGTGCCGTGGCCACCTCCGGCGGGTCGGCACGGGGGCCCCACGTCGTGGACCCGCGCACGGGCCTCCCGGTCGACCGGTCGGGCTCGGTCACCGTGGTCGGCCCCGACCTGCTCTGGGCCGACGTCTGGGCGACCGCCTCATGGGTCGACGAGGAGCAGGCCACTCGGCTGATGGCGCACAGCCATCCGGCATACCGGATCATCGCCCACCCCTGAGCCGGCCCACGGGCCCCACGAGGCGGGCACCGCGCCCTCCGGCAGGCGGTCCAGCACCCGGGCTCGCGCCAGGCCCGGGGCCAGGCCGCCGAGGTGTGCCGGGTACCACGGCGACGGCTCGCCGCGGCGCGGACGGTGGTGGGGGAGGCACTGCAGGTCCTCAAGCATGGCGGTCAGCGTCGAGCCGAGGACGCGCGTCGCCTCGGTCAGGTCAGCATGCGGCGCCACCTGGCTCGGTTCGCCGAACCAGACGTCGACGACCCGGCCTCGGGTGAGGTCCGGCCGCCGGGGCGGGTCGCCCACGCTGGCGATCCGCTGCGCACCCCAGAGTGCGACCGGGACGAGGGGTGCGCCGGTCTCGCGGGCCAGCGCGGCGGCACCGCGCATCAGTCCGCGGACGGTGTAGGAGTGGCTGATTCCCGCCTCGGGGAAGATGCCGACCGCCTCACCCTGACTGAGCATCCGACGGGCTGCCAGGGCAGCCGCCGCGGGCGCGGCACGGTCGACGGGGATGTGCCGCATCCGGTCCATCGCGAAGGACACGACCCGCCCTGCCCAGGCATCGTGCCGGGTGAGGAACCGGATGTGACGGTGCCGGTCAAGCGCGCCCCGCTCCAGGACGACGAAGTCCAGGAAGGACCCGTGGGTGCTGGCCAGGATGACCGGACCGGTCGTCGGGACGTGACCCAGCCCGTGCGCCCGGACCCGGACGCCGAGGGCGGCAAGCAGCCCACGGCCGAGCAGGTTGGCGGCGCCGTAGACAGGCTCCACGGGTCCTCCTCACACAGCGCAGCCGGTCGTGCCGACCGCGGACACGGCCAGGAGGGGTTCGGAACGGTCGCGGCGGCGGATGGGTGGGGCACCTCGGCGGTCAGCCGGACGCACCGAGGGGCGCGGAGCCGGCCAGTCGCCGCGTCAGGGCGGCTGCGTCGGTCACCGGTGTGTCGCAGACGAACCCGCGACACACGTAGGCGGTGGCGCGGCCGTCCACGAGCGGCCGTCCGGCGAGCAGCGGCTGGCCCTCGGCATCCGGGAGGCCGTGGGCGAGCACGAGCCCGGGGCTGGGGCAGAGCCGGACGGTGTCGAGCAGCTCGGCCGCATCGCGGCCGGCGCCGACGACGGCGACCTGGAGCGGGCCGGTCGCAGCCGCCTCGCCGACAGCAAGCAGCCAGCCGGCGAACCGTGGGGCGGCCACGGCCGTCGCTGCGCCCTGGGCCAGCGCGCCTTCTGCGGCCCGGCGGTGGTCCGACGAGCCGGTCAGCGCGGCATACGTGAGCAGCGCGCCGGCGACGGACGAGAGTCCACTGGGCTCGGCGTTGTCGCTGTCCGAACGGGGCCGTGCGAACAGGGCTTCGGCGTCGTCGGCGGTGTCGTGCCAGGTGCCGTCCACGTCGCGGAAGTGGGTGAGCGCCAGGTCGAGCAGGTCCGCGGCCGCAGTGAGGTATGCCGCCTCACGGGTCGCCTGGTGAAGGGCCAGCAGTCCCTCGGCCAGGTTCCCGTGGTCGTCGAGCACGCCGGCGACCGGCCCGACGATGCCGTCCCGGCTCACCCTGCGCAGTCGCCCCTCGACCACGTGGGTCTGCAGGAGATGGTCCGCGCAGCCTCGGGCGGCGCGCACCAGGTCGGGACGCCTCAGGATGACCCCGGCGTCGGCGAGGGCAGCGACTGCCAGCCCGTTCCAGCTCGTCACCACCTTGTCGTCCCGAGCGGGCTGCGGGCGCTCGTCCCGCGCGGCGCGCCCCCGCGCCCGGGTGTCGGCCCACCATCTCGGGTCGGCCGGGTCGGTGGGCAGCTGGAGCGTCGAGGCGCCATCCTCGAAGGTGGCGCCGGCCGACACGGCGAGCAGCTCTCGAGCCCGCTCGCCGTCGTCCGCACCGAGCACCTCGGTGAGCTGCGCGGGCGTCCACGCATAGGTCAGGCCCTCATGGCTGTGGCCGTCGACGACGGTGTCCGCGTCCAGCGCCGAGGCGAAGCCACCCTGCGCCGTCGCGAGCCGGCCGATGACGAACTCGCAGGTCTCGGTGGCGATCCGGGCGGCGAGAGGAGCAGGGCCGAGGCGCACGCGGTGTGCGTAGACGCGGGCCAGCTGGGCGTTGTCGTAGAGCATCTTCTCGAAGTGCGGGACCACCCAACCGGCGTCGACGGAGTAGCGGGCGAAGCCGCCGTCGAGCTGGTCGTACATCCCGCCGCGAGCCATCGCCTCCAGCGTGCGGTCGAGCATGGCGAGGGCGG
>JAICMC010000099.1 GCA_025929465.1 Nostocoides sp. | reverse complement strand
TGATCGGCGGCAGCCGCCGCAAGCGGGATCGCGCGGCGCCTGTAAGGTGCCGGCCGGTGGGCCGACCGCGTCGGTCTGCGGGAGCTGGGTCGCGGTCCGGACGGGCTGGGCCGGGGTGGCCGGCGGCGAGGGCTGGAAGGCGCCGAGCTGGGCGGCGGCGGCCGCAGAGGCGTTGCCGATCGTCTGGGCGGTCGGGGTGCCGAGCCCGGCGGCAGCGGTGCAGACCAGGGCCAGGCCCTTGGCGTATGCCGGAGCCTCGGCGGAGTGCTCGGCGGCGAGCCGGGCCAGGGTCGGGGTGGGCGTCGAGCGCCATCGCCGCCCACGCGAGGCGGCCTCGGTGAACGCCTGCGCGGACCGGCCGCCACCGGTCTGGGCCGACCAGTCGGCCCACGCCCCGGGGGCCGACTCGGCGACGGCGGCTGAGAGCGACTCCGCCTCCGCGCGGGCCACCGGCTCCTGCACCCCCGCCGACCGGGCAGCCTCCAGCAGCCCGGCCAGGGCGGTGGCGAGGGACGGTGCGGCGGTGCTCATGTCGGTCTCACCCCAGGTCCAGACTGTTCGACGACGACGACGAAGGCGGCGGCGGTGGTGGTGGTGGTCCCGGCGACGGGGGTTGGGGCGGCGTCGGGGCGGGGTCCGCACGGCCCACCGACGGTGCGCTCCGGTCGGACGAAGCGGGCGCGGCCGAGGTTCCCGCGCCCAGGTCCAGGGGGTCGGCTCCGGTCGGCGCCCCGAACCTGGCCTCGAGGAACCGGCCATGGGCGATGAGGGCCTGGGCATCGGAGCGGTTGGCGGCGTCGAGGACCTTGGCCATGGTCGCCCCGAGCAGCTCGAGCTGGTCGACGAGAACCATGAGCGCCGTGCGTCCGGCGTCGATCGGCCGCGTGTCGGCCCAGTCGCGCGGCAGCCGGAGGTATCCGGCCACCGCCTCGGGGAGGTAGCTCGTGGCCGTCGCGACCACGGCATACGCATCGGCACTGCCCAGCCCGAGCGCGGCCAGGCGAGGCAGCGTGGCCCGGACCAGCCGGTCGATCCGGGCGACCCGTGCGCCGACCAGCGGCGATGCCCTGGCCTCGCGCAGAGCCGCGCTCACCCGGTCCAGCGCACCCAGGACGTCGGCCTCGGTCGGTGGCGGGGGCACGCTGGAGACCGGGGTGTCGCGCTCCCCGCGCATCCAGTCCCAGAGACCCACCGCGGCTCAGGCGCCGTCGAGGTCGAGGTTCTGGGTGCCGCGGGCATCCTGGTTGCGGACCCGCTCGAGGTACTCCTTGGACTTGTCGACCTCGGTCTCCAGCACCCCGATCGTCTGCGCCATGGTGTCCAGGGCCTTGAGCTTGAACTGGTCGATGGAGTCCATCGTCGCGTAGATGTTGGCGAAGGCGGCCTGCAGCTCGGCGACGCCGATCGTCGAGGACGCCGCCTGCTCCTGGATCCGGGCGGAGTTGTCGCGGAGCATCTCCGAGGTGCGCTGGATCATGCTCGACGTCGTGGAGTTCAGGGCGGTGATCTGGTCCAGGACGAGCTTCTGGCTGCCGAGCGCCTGAGCCACGATGACCGCGGTCCGCAGGGCCGAGATGGTCGTCGTGGAGGCGCGGTCGACACCCTTGATCAGCTCGATGTTGTTCTTGATGATGATGTCGATCGCCAGGTAGCTCTGGATCGACACGGCGAGCTGGGTGAGCAGGTCCTGGTGCTTCTGCCGCACGTAGAAGAGCACGTCCTGGGACAGCGCCTTGGCGGTCTCGGGGTCGCTCAGCTCCAGCTCGGCGATCCTGGCCGCCAGCTGGGTGTCGAGCCGCTCGGCGATGTAGATGTACTGGTTGAGCCGGCCCATCGTGGCCCACAGGTTGGTCTTCTCCAGGTTGAGCGCGACGTTGTCCTTGGTCAGCTCGTCCTGCCCGCTCCGCAGGCTGTGCAGGATCCCGTTGAGCTGGGCCTGCGCCGACTGGTACCGGCGGAAGTAGTCGTTGACCTTGTCGCCGAACGGGATCATGCCGAGCAGCTTGCGACCGCCGCCCATCCGGCCCGGGTCGAGGTCCTCGACGGTGCGGCGCAGGTCGAGCAGGGTCTTGCCCACCTGACTGCCTTGGGACAGCGCGCCCTCCTTGAGCGCCTGGACCGGCTTGTCGAGCAGCCGGTTGGACGTCTCGGCCGCCCGCCGGATGTCGGCGTCGCCCATCGTCCGCACGTTGTCGGCCTGCCTGGCGAACTCCGGGCTGCGCGGCGCCGCGTTGGTCAGGGCGTCCATGAACGACGCGACCTTGGCGTCCAGGCCGGGCACCGCATCGGCCGCGACCTGCGGCGCCATCTGCGGCGCCTGGGTCTGGACGACCTGCTTGGGCGCCTCGGGTGCGGTGAGGGTCAGGGTCGCGTCGGGTGGGGCGAGCGGTGCGACGGCGGCGGCGTCGTCGGTGGCTGACATCTGTCGGTTTCCTTGGGGGTGGAGGAGCGGGTATGCCGGTCAGGCCGTGGGCGGCTCGGTCGGCGGCTGGATCTGGGACGGGGCCTGGGGTGCCGGCGCGACCCGTGGCTGCTCGGTTCCGGCATACGACTGCGGCGGCGGGATGCTGGAGCCGCGCTGGCCGAAGTCGACCGAGACCGGGTCGCGCTCGGCCCCCTCGACCTCGAAGTACTCGGCCCGCTTGACGTTGAACAGGCCCGCGACGATGTTGCTCGGGACGGTCTCGACCTTGGTGTTCAGGCCCTTGACGACGGCGTTGTAGTAGCGCCGGGCAGAGGCGATCCGGTCCTCGGTGCCGGTCAGCTCGGTCTGCAGGGCGAGGAAGTTCTGGTTGGCCTTGAGGTCGGGGTAGGCCTCGGCGACGGCGATCAGCCGGCCGAGGGCCTGGGTGAGGACGCCCTCGCTCTGGGCCTGCTGACCCGGTGTCTGGCCGCCGGCCATCGCGGCGGACCGCGCCTTCATGACGTCCTCGAGGGTTCCCCGCTCGTGCGCGGCATACCCCTTGACGGTCTCCACGAGGTTGCCGATCAGGTCGTGCCGCCGCTTGAGCTCGACGTCGATCTGGCGCCAGGCCTCCTCGACGTTGTTGCGCAGCTTGATCAGGCCGTTGTAGATGCCCACCGCAACGAGCACGAGCAGCACGATGATGACCAGAATGACGATGAGCGCCTTCACGTGCGCTTCCCCTGTCGCTAGGTGACGTGTCCGACCTCGATCCTATGCGTGGCACACAGGGCGTACCGGGTTCAGCGTTCCTCAGGCCGGTCCGAGTTCCCGCCCACCCCCCCGGCGTTTATCGGGTGACCCGAGAATGTCGAGGGATACCGAGTTCCCAGCCCTGTACCTCTTACGTTTATCGGGTGACCCGATAAACGTAAGAGATGCAGGGTCAGGCGAGGCCGAGGTCCCGGACGTCGTAGACGTAGCGATAGTCCAGGCCCGCCTCGGCGATCTTCTCGGCGGCGCCGGTGGCCCGGTCGGCGATCGTCGCCACGCCGACGACCTCGGCGCCGGCCTCTCGCGCCGCGGCGACCGCATCAAGGGCGGAGGCGCCGGTCGTGCTCGTGTCCTCGACGACGAGCACGCGACGGCCCGCGATGCTGGGCCCCTCGATCCGTTGCTGGAGTCCGTGTGCCTTGCCGGCCTTGCGGACGACGAACGCGTCCAGCTGCCTGCCGGCCGCGGCGCTCGCGTGCAGCATGCTGTCGGCGACCGGGTCGGCGCCGAGGGTGAGACCGCCGACGGCGTCGAACTCCAGGTCGTGGACCCGGTCGAGCATGACCCTGCCGACGAGCGGCGCGGCCTCGCCGTCGAGGGTGATCCGGCGCAGGTCGACGTAGAAGTCGGCCTCCTTACCGCTGGACAGGGTCACTCGCCCGTGCACGATGGCCTTGGCCTTGACGATGGCGAGGAGGCGCGCTCGGTCGGCCGCGATGTCGGGAGTGCTCACGGCACAGGAGACTATCGATGGACGCGACCCGGCCGCAGTGCGACGGTCCTGGGTGGGACGGTCAGGCTGGCCCTCGGAGCCTTCGCAGAGGAGAGCATCATGTCCACCATCACCGACGACTCCTACTCGGTGCAACCGCTGCCGGCAGTGCGCCTCGCCCAGCTCACGGCGAGGGTGTCCGGCCAGCACGAGATCAGCGCTGCCGTCAGTCCGCTGTTCGGGCGGGCCCACGCGGCGATCGGCTCTGCCGCAGCTTCGCGGCCCGGGCCGGCCATCGCGTACTTCGCGAGCGACGACGACGAAGTCACGATCGGCGTCGGCGAACAGGTGGACACCGGTGCCGTCCCGGACGGGCTGGAGGCGTTCGTCCTGCCTGCGGTTGCGCGGGCGCTCGTGACGACCTGGGCCGGCGACGCCTTCGAGGGGCTCGGCGAGGCCTGGCAGTCGCTCATGGGTGAGGCGGACAGCCGTGGCCTGACCCTGGGAGCTGCACCGTGCCGTGAGACCTATCTCGCGACCCCGATGGACGAGGGCGGCACGGGCTGGGTCATCGAGATCCAGCAGCCCGTCGTCTGATCCGGGGCCGCCCGGGGACTACGAGCGCCGGTGCCCAGTCCCGGCCCGCGGCGCCGCGGCACCGAACACCCGACACGCGGCATACCCCCACGCACACCACCCCAGAACACGGCGGGTCCGGTGCCCAGTCGCGGCGGAGCGGCACCGAACACCCGACACGCGGCATACCCTCACGCACACCACCCCGGAACACGGCGGGTCCGGTGCCCAGTCGCGGGCCCGCGGCACCGAACACCCGACACGCGGAATACCCCCACGCACACCAAGCCGGAACCCGGGGGGCGGTCCGGTGCCCAGTCGCGGCGGAGGAGGGTCGGCGAACCCTCAGCCGCGGAAGGCGCTGACCCCGGTGAGGGCCTGACCGATGACGAGCTGGTGCACCTCGGAGGTGCCCTCGTAGGTGAGCACCGACTCCAGGTTGGCCGCATGCCGCATGACGGGGTACTCCCCCGAGATCCCGTTGGCGCCCAGGATGGTGCGGCACTCGCGGGCGATGGCGATCGACTCACGCACGTTGTTCAGCTTGCCGAGCGAGACCTGCTCCGGCCTGAGCCGGCCTTCGTCCTTGGCCCGACCCAGGTGCAGGGCGAGCAGCATCCCCTTGCCGAGCTCCAGGCTCATGTCGGCCAGCTTGGCCTGGGTGAGCTGGTAGCCGGCGACGGGACGGTCGAAGACCTGGCGCGACCCGGCATACGTGATGGCCGTATCCAGGCAGTCGCGGGCGGCGCCGAGCGCGCCGAAGATGATCCCGAACCGGGCCTCGGTGAGGCAGGACAACGGACCGCCGAGCCCCCGCGCCCCGGGCAGCATCGCCGACCCCGGGAGCCGGACGCCCTCCAGGACCAGCTCGGAGGTCACTGAGGCACGCAGCGACATCTTCCCGCTGATCTTGGGCGCCGAGAAGCCGGGGGTCGTCGTGGGGACGACGAACCCGCGGATGCCGCGCGCTCCGTCCTCCTCCTCGGTGTGGGCCCAGACGACGGCGACGTCGGCGATCGAGCCGTTGGTGATCCACATCTTGGTGCCGTCGAGGACCCAGTCCTCCCCGTCCCTGCGGGCGCGGGTGCGCATGCCCGCGGGGTTGGAGCCGAAGTCGGGCTCGGTCAGCCCGAAGCAGCCGATCGCCTCGCCGGTCGCCATCGACGGCAGCCACCGGTCCTTCTGCTCGTCGCTGCCGAAGCGGTGGATGGCGAACATGGCGAGCGAGCCCTGCACCGAGACGAGCGAGCGAACACCGGAGTCGCCGGCCTCGAGCTCCAGACAGGCGATCCCGTATGCCGTGGAGCTGGTGCCCGCGCAGCCGTAGCCGTCCAGGTGCATACCGAGCAGACCGACCGCGCCGAGCTCCTTGGCCAGGTCGCGGGCCGGCAGGTCGCCGGCCTCGAACCACGCGGCCACATCGGGTCGGATCCGGTCGTCGACCAGGGCCTTGACGGTGGCGCGGATGTCGCGCTCCTCCTCGGTGAGGAGGGCGTCGATCCCGAACAGCTCGAAGGGCGACTGTGCTGTGCTCACGGTGACTCCGTTGTCGTTGTGTTGGCCTGAGGTGTGGTGGTGCCAGGTTGTGGTGCGGCGGAGGGTTCAGATGTCGAAGGTGACGCCTTGGGCGAGCGGCAGCTCGCCGGAGTAGTTGACCGTGTTGGTGGCTCGTCGCATGTAGGCTCGCCAGGCGTCCGAGCCGGACTCGCGGCCACCGCCGGTCTCCTTCTCGCCGCCGAACGCACCGCCGATCTCCGCGCCCGAGGTACCGATGTTGACGTTGACGATCCCGCAGTCCGACCCGGCCGCCGCCAGGAACCGCTCCGCCTCGCCCTGGTCCTGGGTGAAGATGGCCGACGAGAGTCCTTGGGGCACGGCGTTGTTCAGTGCGACAGCCTCCTCCAGCGTGTCGTAGGTCAGCACGTAGAGGACGGGTGCGAACGTCTCGCGCTCGACGACGTCGACCTGGCCAGGCATCGAGACGACCGTCGGCCGGACGTAGTAGGCACCGTCAGCGGCCTCGGCGAGCTCCCGCCGGCCCCCGGCGACGACCGTGCCGCCCGCGGCCTCGGCGTCGGCGATGGCCGCGGTGAACGCGGCATACGCCCGCTCGCTCACGAGCGGACCGACCAGGGTGCCGTCGGCCATCGGGTTCCCGACCGGGAGCCTGTCGTACGCCGCAGCGACCCGCTCGAGCACCGCGTCGGCGACCGAGGAGTGCGCGATGACGCGGCGCATCGACGTGCAGCGCTGGCCGGCCGTCCCAGCCGCCGCGAACACGATGCCTCGGGTCGTGAGGTCGAGGTCGGCCGACGGCGTGACGACGGCGGCATTGTTGCCGCCGAGCTCGAGCAGCACGCGACCGAACCGGCCCGCGACCCGCGGGCCGACCACGCCGCCCAAGCGGGTCGAGCCGGTGGCCGAGAGGAGGGCGACGGAGCGGTGCTCGACGAGGGCGGCACCGACGTCGGCATCGCCGAGCACCACCTGGCTCAGGTCGGCAGGAGCACCGCAGTCGGCAACAGCCTCGGCCAGCAGGGCGTTCGCCGCCAGGGCGCACAGGGGCGTCTGCTCCGAGGGCTTCCAGACGACCGGGTCGCCGCAGACGAGGGCGAGCGCGGTGTTCCAGGACCAGACGGCGACCGGGAAGTTGAACGCGCTGATCACGCCGACGACGCCGAGCGGGTGCCACGTCTCCATCAGCCGGTGACCGGGCCGCTCGGAGGTCATCGTGCGCCCGTACAGCTGCCGCGACAGCCCCACGGCGTAGTCGCAGATGTCGATCATCTCCTGCACCTCGCCGAGGGCCTCGGAGGTGACCTTGCCGGCCTCGATGGTGACCAGCGTCGCCAGGTCGGCCTTGTGCGCGGTGAGCAGCTCACCGAGCCGCTTGACCACGTTGCCCCGCACCGGGGCAGGGACGTCGCGCCAGGTCAGGTATGCCGCCTGCGCTCGTTCCACCGCTGCTGACACCTCCGCCGGGGTGGCCCAGGCCAGCGTGCTCACCGTGGTTCCGGTGAGGGGTGAGCGGCCGGCGCGCTCCCCGGCATACGCCGAGAGGTCGACGCCGCAGGTGCGGGCGGACTCCTCGGCAAGCCCCCGGAGGGCCTCGGGGCCGGGGAGGGTGTCGGGGCCGGGAAGGGTGTCGGGGCCGGGAAGGGTGTCGGGGCCGGGAAGGGTGTCGGGGCCGGGGAGGGTGCTTCGGTCGGTCATCGGGGCTCCATGGGTCGGGATGTGCGGGTCCAGTCTGCCCGGGCCGGGACGAGCCGGCCGAGGGCGGCCACGATGTCGGGCTCGGCGAGGAGCACGGCGTCGGCAGCCGGGCCGAGCGGGATGACCGAGTCCTCGCTGGTCACCCGTCGGATCGTGCCGCGGTAGCCGTGGTCGACGAGCGCGGTGACCACGCCCTCGCTGACGCCGCCGGACCGCCGCGTCTCGTCGACCACGAGCACCGCCGCATACCCGTGGGCGGTGTGGGCGAGGTGGTCCGCGGGCAGGGGCGCGACCCAGCGCAGGTCGTAGAGGTCGACGCGGGCCGGCAGGTCCAGCCCGCCCTGCTCACTTCTGCACAATTGCTGCGGTGTGGACGGTAGCAATTGTGCAGAAGTGAACGGGGGGAGGGGGCACGCGCGGTGCTGCAGGGCCAGTGTGGCCAGCGCGCGCCGGGTCATGGCGACCCCGTTGCCGAAGGTGACGACGAGGACATCACCTCCGGGGTCCCCGCCGGCCGTGGTTCGGTGCAGCCTGCCCTCGTCCCGGTCCGCAAGGGTGTCGGCCCACCCCTCCGGCGCGGCATAGCGTGCCGTCGCTGCCCCGTCCCCCTTCGTGACGTCGCGGCCGTGGTAGAGCGCGATCGGCTCGACGAGCACGCACACCCTGCCCTCGGCCAGAGCCATGCCGGCCAGGGCCCGGACCATCCCCGGCGCCTCCGCGGCCGACGACGGGACACCCACGACGATCCCGGGGATGTCCCGCAGCACGGCGAGGGAGTTGTCGTTGTGGAAGTGGCCGCCGAAGCCGCGCTGGTAGGCCAGTCCGGGGATGCGCACCACCATCCCGTTGGCATACTGTCCGTTGCTGAAGAAGGCGAGGGTGGCCGCCTCGCCGCGTAGCTGGTCCTCTGCGTTGTGCAGGTAGGCGAGGTACTGGATCTCGGGGATCGGCAGCAGCCCGGCGAGGGCCGAGCCGAGGGCCGTCCCGAGGATGGTCTGCTCGTCGAGCAGGGTGTCGAAGACCCGTGCTGCGCCGAAGGCGCGGCGCAGCCCTCGCGTCACGCCGTACACGCCGCCCTTGACGCCGACGTCCTCGCCGAACACCACCCCGCCCGGGTGTGCGGCGAGCAGGTCGGTGAGGGCAGCGGTGAGGGACTGGGCGAGGGTGAGCGGGCCGGCCGCCTCGGGCAGCCGACCGCGGAACCGCTCGGCTCGGTCGGCAGCGACCGCCAGGGCCAGCCGTCGGGCCGGTTCGTCGTCCCGGCGGCGCAGGGGCGCAGCGACCTCGGCCACGGTCGCGAGCCGCCGGGTCGGCACCAGCCCGGCCCGGAGCGCGGCGATGCGGGACCGCTCCGTCTCGTACGCGGCCAGCACGCCGGCCGGCGACCGGACACCGCGGCGGACGAGCTCGGCCGCCGTGGCGAGGAGCGGGTCCCGGTCGTGGTCGGCCGTGATCTCCCGCGCGGACCGGTAGGCCACCTCGGCGTCCGACCCCGCGTGTCCCATGAACCGGACCGTCCTCAGGTGCAGGATCGCCGGGCGCCGGCTGGCCCGGACCCCCGCGACAGCCGCGCGGGCGGTGCTGAGGGTGCCGAGCGGGTCGGCGCCGTCCGCGGTGTAGGTGGCGTATGCCGCGTATGCCGCCAACGTGCTCCGACCGCCGAGCCGCGCCACCACTGCTTCGGTCCACCCGGCGGGGGTCCGCACGCTGATCCCGAGGCCGTTGTCCTCGACGACGACGAGCAGCGGCAGCGGGACACCCTGGTGGGCGGCATGGGCCGCGGCGTTGAGCGCCCCCACCGCGGTGGAGTGGTTCAGGCCCGCGTCGCCCAGGCTGGCGACGACGACGGCGTCGGCGGGCCAGTCGTCGGGGAGGCCGAGAGCGTGGGCGCGTTCGTGCGCGAAGGCGAGGCCGACGGCCCGCGGCAGGTGCGAGGCGATCGTCGAGGTCTGCGGGACGACCGCCAGGTCAGGGTGACCGAACACCTTGTGCCGACCACCGGAGATCGGGTCGTCTGCCGAGGCCATCAGCGACCGCAGGGTGTCCCGGGCCGGGTCGGTGCCCTCGACCTGCGCCGCCCGCGCGCAGTAGAAGCCGCCCGAGCGGTAGTGCAGGAGGGCCGGGTCGCTCGGGCGCAGCGCCATGGCGACGGCCGCGTTGGACTCGTGCCCCGCCGACCCGATCGTGTAGAAGCCTTCACCGCTGGCCTGCAGGTCGCGGGCGGCGAGGTCGAGGTGCCGCGACATGAGCTGGGCGGCGAACAGGTCGGTCAGCTCGGCGTCGGTCACCGCGGGGTCGCCGGAAGCCGGACCGGGCCGGCGGCCGACCGGCTCCCCTGCCTGCCACGCGCGGACCCGGCGGACGAAGTGGTCGTCGACCGACTCGATCACGGTTGCGTCTCCTTGGCCACGACGATGCGGGGGTGCCCAGTCTCCCAGCCGGTCGAGCGGGTAGGCGACCGGCCGGACCTGCCTGCCTGGCCGGCCCGCCGGCGGCGACCGGTCGTGGGTGGTCCCTGACGGCGGCCGTTAGGGTCGAGGCGTGCGTATCGCCACCTGGAACGTCAACTCGATCCGTTCCCGCATCGAGCGGGTGGAGGACTGGCTGCGGCGAACCAACGTCGACGTCCTGGCCATCCAGGAGACCAAGGCACGCGAGGACCAGTTCCCCTTCCTCACCCTGCAGGCGCTCGGCTACGAGGTCGCCCACCACGGCTACAACCAGTGGAACGGCGTCGCCATCGCCTCCCGCGTGGGGCTCGCGGACGTCCAGGTGGGGTTCGACGGCGCGCCACGGTGGGGGCAGCCGCCGGTCACCGAGGCGCGGGCGATCGGTGCGACCTGCGGCGGCGTGCGGGTCTGGTCGGTCTACGTCCCGAACGGCCGGCACCTGGCGGACCCGCACATGACCTACAAGGTGCAGTGGCTGCGCTCCCTGGCCGACAACGCCCGAGCCTGGTCGTCCGCGCCGACCCCGACGGCGATCATGGGCGACTGGAACATCGCGCCGCACGACGAGGACGTGTGGTCGATGGAGTTCTACGAGGACAAGTCCCATGTCTCACCCGCCGAACGGGCCGGCTTCCAGGGCGTCCTCGACGCGGGGTTC
>JAICMC010000195.1 GCA_025929465.1 Nostocoides sp. | reverse complement strand
GGGTCGGGGCCGAACCGGATCGGGCAGGGCGTCGAGTTCGACTACTCCTGCGTCCATGCGAGCTTCGCCCTGCGCGACGCCGGCTTCGACACCGTCATGGTCAACTGCAACCCCGAGACGGTGTCCACCGACTACGACACGAGCAGCCGTCTCTACTTCGAGCCGCTCACCCTCGAGGACGTCCTGGAGGTCTACCACGCCGAGCTGGCCGCGGGCCCGGTGGCCGGCGTCATCGTCCAGCTCGGCGGCCAGACCCCGCTCGGCCTGGCCCAGGCGCTCAAGGACGGGGGACTGCCCATCGTCGGCACGCCCCCGGAGGCCATCCACCTCGCCGAGGACAGGGGTGCCTTCGGCCGGGTGCTCGCCGAGGCGAACCTGCCCGCGCCCAGGCACGGCACGGCATACAGCGCCGAGGAGGCGGTCCGGATCGCCGCGGAGATCGGCTACCCGGTCCTCGTCCGCCCCTCCTACGTCCTCGGCGGCCGCGGGATGGAGATCGTCTATGACGACCAGACCCTCGCCACCTACGTCACCCGCGCCACCGTCGCCTCCCCGGAGCACCCGGTCCTGGTCGACCGGTTCCTCGACGACGCCATCGAGATCGACGTGGACGCCCTCTACGACGGCCACGAGATGTACCTCGGCGGGATCATGGAGCACATCGAGGAGGCCGGCATCCACTCCGGCGACTCCTCGTGCACGCTGCCGCCGGTGACCCTCGGGCCGGGCGAGCTGGACCGGATCCGCGAGTCCACGCTGCGGCTCGCCGAGGGGATCGGGGTGCGGGGGCTGATGAACGTCCAGTTCGCTCTCGCCCAGGACGTCCTCTACGTGCTGGAGGCCAACCCTCGCGCCTCGCGGACCGTGCCGTGCGTCGCCAAGGCGACGAGCGTCCCGATAGCCAAGGCCGCAGCCCGGGTCATGCTCGGCGCGACGGTCAAGGAGCTGCGCGACGAGGGGATGCTGCCTCGCGACACCGACGGCGGCCGGATGCCGCCGCACGCCCCCATGTCGGTCAAGGAGGCGATCCTGCCCTTCAAGCGGTTCCGGACGCGGGAGGGGCTGGTCGTCGACAGCCTGCTCGGGCCCGAGATGCGCTCGACCGGCGAGGTCATGGGGATCGCCGACGACTTCGGGCGGGCCTTCGCCAAGAGCCAGATGGGGGCGATCAGCGGACTGCCGACCTCCGGGTCGGTGTTCGTCTCGGTCGCCAACCGCGACAAGCGCGGGATGATCTTCCCCGTCAAGCGGCTGGCCGACCTCGGCTTCCACATCGTCTCCACGCGAGGCACCGCGGAGGTGCTGCGACGCAACGGGATCGACGCCGAGGTGGTGGCCAAGCACGGTGAGCGCGCGCCCGGCGAACGCTCCATCGTCGACCGGATCAACGCCGGTGAGATCGACATGGTCATCAACACCCCGTCCGGGCCGACGGCTCGGGCCGACGGCTACGCCATCCGCGCCGCGACGACGTCGATGGACCGGCCGATCATCACGACCGTCCAACAGCTCGGCGCGGCCGTGCAGGCCATCGAGGCGATCCAGGCGGGCGGCCTGGAGGTCAAGTCGCTCCAGGCGCACGCCGCCGACCTGGACCTCTACGGCCGGGGGACCCGTCCCGGGGAGCGAGCGGGAGCAGGCCGGTGAGCGACGTCGTCCAGGTCACGGCCGAGGTGATCGCCACCCGACGGGCCGGTGCCTACCACCACCTCACCTTCGTGGCGCCGGGCGTTGCCGAGCGGGCCCGGCCCGGGCAGTTCGTGGCGCTGTCGGTCGGCGGCAGCTCCAGCGCCCACCTGCTCCGTCGCTGCTTCTCGATCCACAGGGTCAGCCCGTCCGGCACCTACGGAGGGACCGTTGACCTGGTCATCTCGTCCGTGGGTCCGGGCAGCGACTGGCTCAGCACCCTCCGCGCCCACGACACGACCTCGATGGTGGGGCCACTCGGTCGTCCGTTCCCACTGCCCAAGGAGGCGGTGGCGACCGTCCTCGTCGGCGGGGGCTACGGTTCCGCGCCGCTCTGCTGGCTCGCCGAGACCCTGCGCGAGCGTGGCTGTCGGGTCGACGTGGTCCTCGGGGCTGCGACCGAGAGCCGGCTCTTCGGGGTCGGGCAGGCCCGCCGGGCCGCCGACAGTGTGACCGTGACGACCGACGACGGGTCGGCGGGGCACAAGGGGTGGGTCTCGGACGTCCTGCCCGCCCTCGTCGCCGCCCACGGCGCCGCGGTCGTCTACGCGTGTGGCCCGATGGGCATGCTCAGGGCGGTCACTGACGTGGCGGGCGCCACGGGCGCGGTCGCGCAGGTCGCGGTCGAGGAGTCGATGGCCTGCGGGGTGGGGGTGTGCATGACCTGCGTCATGCCGGTGACCGGCAACGACGGGGTGACCCGGATGGTGCGCTCGTGCGTGGAGGGGCCGGTCTTCCGCGGGGACCGGGTCCGGTGGGATGCCTTCGACGGCGGCGGGTGCCGCGTGCCGGAGGACGCCCTCGGCGCCAGTGCCATGAGGGCGCACTGATGTCCCAGACGGCGGGGGCGGTGGCCGTGGACCTGTCGACCGACCTGGGCGGCATACGGCTCCCGAACCCTGTCATGACGGCCTCCGGGTGCGCAGCCAACGGCAAGGAGCTGCACCGGTTCTTCGACGTCGCCGCGCTCGGGGCCTTCGTCACCAAGACGGTGATGCTCGAGCCGAGGTCCGGGCGCGGGACACCGCGCATGGCCGAGACACCCAGCGGCATGCTCAACTCGATCGGCCTGCAGGGCCCGGGAATCCGGGCGTTCTGCGAGCAGGACCTGCCCTGGCTGAAGGCACGTGGTGCACGTGTGCTCGTGTCGATAGCCGGCGGGACGGCGGGGGAGTTCGCCGACGTCGCCGCGCACCTGCGCTCAAGCGACGCCTGGGACGCGGTGGTGGGAGTGGAGGTCAACATCTCCTGCCCCAACGTCGCCAACCGCGGTCAGGTGTTCGCCTGCGACCCCGCTGCATCGGCCGAGGTGATGAACCTCGTGCGTGAGCGGCTGCCGCGCGACACCCCGGTCATCGCCAAGCTGAGCCCGGACGTCACCGACATCGTGGCGATCGCGTCCGCGGTGCTCGGTGCCGGCGCGACCGGGGTGACGATGATCAACACCCTGCTCGGTGTGGTCATCGACACCGACCGGCTCCGTCCCCAGCTCGGTGGTCTCACCGGAGGACTGTCCGGTCCTGCCGTGCGCGCCGTCGCCGTCCGGGCGGTGTGGCAGGTCCGTGCGGCGATGCTCGCCGGTCAGGTCGCGACGGCCCCGATCATCGGAGTCGGGGGCATCGCCTCGGGTCGCGACGCCCTCGAGCTCGTCGCCGCCGGTGCGAGCGCCGTCCAGGTCGGCACGATCACCTTCCACGACCCGAGCGCGCCGCTGCGAGTGCGTGAGGAGCTCGCGGCGCTGCTGCGCGCCAAGGGCTTCGCGCGGTTCACCGACGTCGTCGGCATCGCCCACGAAAGGCTCTGACGTGAGTCACCAGGACGAACCGGCCGTGCGGACCACCGAGCCGTTCGGAGTGCGCCTGCGGGCCGCCACCACGGCATACGGGCCGCTCTGCGTCGGGATCGACCCGCACCGGTCGGTCGTCGAGGGGTGGGGGCTGCCCTATGACCTGTCCGGTCTCCGACGGTTCGCCGGGACGTGCGTCGAGGCGTTCGCCGGGCGGGTGGCGCTCGTCAAGCCGCAGTCCGCGTTCTTCGAGGCCTTCGGGTCAGCGGGCGTCGCCGTCCTGGAGGAG
>JAICMC010000122.1 GCA_025929465.1 Nostocoides sp. | reverse complement strand
GGTCACGGGCATCGTCGGTGCCGCGGGGTCCGGACGCTCCTCGCTCGTCCGGACCCTCGTCACGGGGCTGGGCGACCTTGCCACACCGGTGCACGCGTACGTCGTCGGTGGCGGGGGCGCTCTGACGCCACTGGCGCTGCTGCCGTGGGTGGGCGCCGTCGTCGCCGACGACGATCGTGTTCGCCTCCGTCGCCTCCTCGACCTGCTGTGCAGCCAGATTCGCCGTCGCACGGAGGAGCTGACCCACCGTGGGCTCACCGCCCTCACCGAGTGGCAGCTCGCCACACCGGACGAGGCACCACCGACCCTCCTGCTCGTCGTCGACGGCTGGGACGCGATCGCCGAGCCCACCGGCGGACTCGGCGCCGACCTGGACGCCATGGTCCTGGCCGACGACCTGCGCACCGTCATCGAGACCGGCGGGGCGGCCGGTCTGCGGACCGTCCTCGCCGGAGGGCGCAGCCTCCTCCTCGGCCGTGGGGCACGGCTCTGCACCGAGACCGTCGTGCTCGGTCGGCTGGACCCCACCGACGCCATCCTGGCCGGGCTGCCGGGTCGTGACACCAGCCTGCCGCCGCCCCCACCGGGCCGGGGAGTCCGCCGGAGCGACGGCGCGACCCTGCAGGTGGCCCACCTCGGCGTCGAGCCCTCCGGCGCCGCCCAGTCGGTCGTCGTCGCCGCCTGCGCCCGCGCGGCACTGGACGCGGCACCGGGCTCGAGGCAGGCCCGACCCTTCCCGGTGGGCCAGCTCCCCGAACGGGTGCAGATCAGCGACCTCCCGCCCGGTTCCCCGTTCGTCGTGGGCCTGGACCGCGACGGTATGCCGTGCGGCTTCGACCCCGCCGTCGACGGCCGGCGGCTGCTCGTGGCCGGCCCCCGCCGCTCCGGTCGGACGTCGGTGCTGCTCACCATCGCCCAGCGGTGCGCGGCCGTCGGTCGCCCCGTCGTCCTCGTCTCAGGGCAACGGCAGGTGCCGGCCGCCGCCGTCGCCGGACTCGAGGCGGTGTGGGTCATCGGTCCGCAGGACCACGAGGCCCTCGTCGGCCGGCGACGCGCGCATCCCGATCTCGTGGTCCTCGTCGACGACGCCGACCAGCTCGTCGGCTCGCCGGTGGAACCGGCTCTCGTGGAGCTGCTCGGCCTGCTCGACCGCGACGACGGCGTCCTGGTGGCGACGGTCGAGCCGCACGGCCTGGCTCGGCTGGTCCGCGGCGTCGCCGTCGAGGTCGCCAGCCGCCGGACCGGGATCCTGCTGGCCCCCACCGGACGTGCCGACGGCGACTGGCTCGGCGTGCGCGTGCCCGGAGTCCTCGGGCCCATCCGGCCCGGTCGGGGTCACCTCGTCGCCCGGGGTGTCGTGCACGATGTTCAGGTCGCCGTGCCGACCGGCTCGGAGGTCCGCGGCGACCCGGCTGGAACGGCTGGACGCGCGGACCAGTCCCCGCTCGGGGCGGACCGGTCGCCGCTGCAGGCAGCCCAGTCCCCGCTGCGGGCTGCCCGGTGAGGCCAGGGGTCGCGACGGGCGGTCAGCGCTCGTCGACCGACCCGGCCCGCCAGGCCGCCACCAGAACGACCACGGCGGTACCGCCGACCACGGCACCGAGCAGCGGGTGCGCGGCCTGGAACAGGCTCCAGGCGACGGGGACGAGCAGGGCGTTCCACACCAGCGTCGGCGTGCGGGCCCAGACTGCGCCGCGCCGCCAGCCGAGCGCCAGCAGCACCAACCCGGCGGCCACCACGACGATGAGCAGGACACTGCTCATCGCGCGGGCGATGCTGTCCTGCTCGCCGCGCAGCACCTCCCACAGGTAGTACCCGCCGATCCCCAACAGCGCCAGAGCATGCACGAGGCACCCGGCGGAGGCAACGAGCCCCGCCGTGCCCCCGCGCCCGGCGACGGCCATCGGTGTGCCCGCCGGCTCCGGTCCCGAGCCAGCCGATCGATCGGGTCCGGAGCGGGGAGAGGGGGAGGTCACCGGTCAAGGGTACTGAGGAACATTTTCCCCGGGTCCGCCGTTGTCACCCGTGGCTGACGGAACCACCAGTTCCGCAGGCCTCTCGGTCGGGGAGCTTCCCCTCGCCAGAACGGACCTCATCGACTAGGCTGTTGCTTCGGCCCAGAATGTGCGCCCATGACCGTGTGCCTGCGCACCGGCCGCCACCGCCGTACGACCACGATCCGACCGCAATGCTGCACGGACGCCACGACTGTGCTTGGTCCCCAAGGAACTCGTGGGCGTCCCGCTCGATCCCCCTAGGAGCCGATCTTCATGGACTGGCGCGACCGCGCTGCCTGCCTCGACGAGGACCCCGAGCTGTTCTTCCCGATCGGGAACACCGGCCCGGCGATCCTCCAGATCGAGGAGGCCAAGGCTGTCTGTCGCCGGTGTGAGGTGGTCGACATCTGCCTGAAGTGGGCGATCGAGTCCGGTCAGGACTCCGGCGTCTGGGGTGGCATGTCCGAGGACGAGCGGCGCGCCCTGAAGCGCCGCAACGCTCGCGCCCGCCGCGCTGGCTAGCCCGCGACGCACTCCGTCAGGACGGCCGCCCCCGCCCCCGGCCATTGGTCAGGTCACGTCCGGGGAGATGGGCCGCAACCGGGCGTTGAAGTGCACACGCGTGCCAGCCGGCTTCGCAGCCGACCACTCGATCCGTCCGCGCAGGTCCTGCACCAACGACCCGACGATCTGAGTCCCCAGCCCCGCTGCCCCTGGGCGGAACCCGTCCGGCAACCCGTGCCCGTCATCGGTGATGGTCACGTCCAGCCTGTCCTCCCCCTCGACCGCGGACCGCTCGGCGACGACCACGATGCGGCCGTCCCGATCGGCGAGGCCGTGTTCGGCCGCGTTCTGGACCAGCTCGGAGATGATCATCGCCAGCGCGGTGGCGTCCTCGGCCCGCATCCGTCCGAAGCTCCCGGTGACCGTGGAGTCGACCCGGTGCTCACCGGTCGCCACCTCCACCACCGCCTGCAGCCCACGGACGGCGATGTCGTCGAAGTTGACCGTGTCCTGCAACCCCTCGCTGAGCGTCTCGTGGACCAGGGCGATGACGCCCACCCGGCGAACGGCCTCGTCCAGGGCCGCCCGACCCTCGGCTGTCTGGATCCTGCGCGCCTGGAGCCGCAGCAGCGCGGCGACGGTCTGCAGGTTGTTCTTGACCCGGTGGTGGATCTCCCGGATCGTCGCATCCTTGGTCATCAGCTCACGCTCCCGACGGCGCAGCTCGCTCACGTCCCGGAGCAGCAGCAACGCACCGACGCGGACGCCGTCGCGGGTCAGCGGAACCGCGCGCATCGACACCGTCGCCCCGCGAGAGGTCATCTCCGAGCGCCACGCTGCCCGTCCGGTGACCACGAGGGCCAACGACTCGTCCACGGGTGACTCGCTGCGCTGGACCAGGTCGGTCACGACCCGAGCCAGGTTCCGGCCCAGCACCGCTTCATGATGACCGAGCCGGTGCAGGGCGGAGATGGCGTTGGGGCTGGCGTAGGCCACGCTGCCGTCGACGTCGAGGCGGACCACGCCGTCGCCGACCCGCGGGGCGCCACGGCGCATGCCCGTCGGTGACGACGCACTCGGGAAGTCGCCTCGGGTGATCATCCCGATCAGGGCGTCGGCCAGCCCCCGGTAGGTGTCCTCCATCCGGCTGGGGTCGCGTCGGCTGGAGGTGGCGGCGTGCCGGGTCAGGACGGCGATCGGTATGCCGCGGTGCACGACCGGGACGGCCTCCTCGACGACCTCGGTGTCCCCGCGCCTGACCGGCGCCTCGCTTCGGATGATCTCACCCGTGCGGAATGCCGTGCCGATCGACGGGTGCGAGGACCCCTCCAGCAGGCTGCCCACGACGTCGTCGTAGAACACCATCGGCCCGGTGTTGGGCCGGACGTGCGCCACCACGTTCCAGTTCCCCGAGGGAGCGGCGACGAGCAGGGTGAGGTCGGCGAAGGAGAGGTCGGACACCAGCTGCCAGTCGCCGACGAGCAGGTGCAGCCAGTCGACCTGCGCGTCGGTCAAGGAGGTGGATGTGCGCAGGTGGTGGTTGAGCGTGGGCACGCCGACCAGCGTAGTGCGCACTCAGCGGGCAGCTTGCCCGCTGAGCGGGTGGGGTCAGCTGGCGGAGCCACTCCGGACGACGGAGCGCAGCGTCCGAAGAGCCACGGACAGGGCGGCGAGGTTGGGCGTGTCCAGCCGGGTGATGGCGGCCAGCGACCGCTTGGCCCGGGTCAGGGCGTCGTGGTTGACCTTGGCCCAGGTCTCGAAGCGCGAGGCGGGGTCTGCCTCGGACCGCCCGGCAGGCGCGACGTCCATGACCGAGCGGGTCAGGGACTCGCACACCGCATACAGGTCGTCGCGCATCGCACCACGCGCCAGGGCGTCCCACTGGTCGACCCGCGGCAGCCTGGTGACCCGGGTCAGCATGGCGTCGATGCCCAGCCTCTCGGAGACGACGTAGTACAGCTTGGCCACGTCCGCGGCGGCCTCCCCGGTGTCGGCGGCGATGTCGACGATGTCGAGCAGGGAGTACTGGTCGAGCAGCGACGCGGCCCGCAACGCCAGGTCGGCCGGTGCGCCCTGCTTCTCCAGCTCCTGGGCCCGGCGCTCGAGCCGCCTGAGCTCGGCGCCCTTGAGCAGCTCGGGCATCAGCGGTCCCAGGTCGGCGACGACCGGCCCGAACCGGTTGATCTCCGCTGCGATGTCCAGTCGAGCCGGGCGCGCGGCGAGGACCCACCGGATCGACCGGTCGAGGAGCCGGCGGAACTCCAGGTACAGCTGGGTCTGGGCCGCCGTCGGGACGAGGTTGTCGAGTCCCTCGATGGCCGCCGCGAACGAGGTCAGACCGAACACCTCGCGGCAGACCACGAAGGCGCGGGCGATCTGCTCGGGCGTGGCCCCGGTCTCCTCGATGGCCCGGAAGACGAAGGTGATCCCGCCGCGGTTGACCATCGAGTTCGCGACGTCGTTGGTGACGATCTCGCGGCGCAGCGGGTGCTGCGCCAGCTCGGCCGCATACCGCTCTCGCATGGCGGAGGGGAAGTAGTCGGCGAGCGTCTGCTGGAACCACGGGTCGTCGGGCAGGTCCGTGGACAGCAGGTCGTGCTTGACGGCGAGCTTGACGTAGGCGACGAGCACCGAGAGCTCCGGCGACTTCAGGCCCAGCCCGTCGCGGCCGCGGGCGACCAGCTCGCTGTCGCTCGGGAGGAACTCCAGACTCCGGTCCAGGTCGCCCCGGTCCTCCAGCCAGTGGATCAGCCGCTGGTGGACCGTGAGCATCGGCGCCTCCTGCGCCCGGGCGTTGCCGAGCAGGACGTTCTGCTCGTAGTTGTCGCGGAGCACGTGCTCGGCGATCTCGTCGGTCATCGATGCGAGGAACACGTTGCGCGTTGCCAGGTCCATCCCTCCGGCACGCACCACGTCACCCAGGCAGATCTTGATGTTGACCTCGTGGTCGGAGGTGTCCACTCCGGCCGAGTTGTCGATCGCGTCGGTGTTGATCCGCACACCGCTCAACGCCGCTTCGACCCGACCCAGCTGGGTGCAGCCGAGGTTGCCGCCCTCGCCGACGACCTTGGCCCGCAGCGCCTTGCCGTCGACCCGGATCGCGTCGTTGGCCCGGTCCCCCACCTCGGCGTTGGGCTCGGTGGAGGCCTTGACGTAGGTGCCGATCCCACCGTTCCAGAGCAGGTCGACGGGCGCCAGCAGGATGGCCTTCATCAGCTCGGCCGGCGTGATCGACCTGACCTCCTTCAGGGCGAGCGCCTCGGCCATCTCAGGGGAGACCGGGATCGACTTCAGCGACCGGGGGAAGACACCCCCGCCCGCACTGATGAGCGTGGTGTCGTAGTCCGCCCAGGACGACCTCGGCAGGTCGAACAGCCGTTGACGTTCGGGGAAGGACTGCGCCGCAACGGGTTTGGGGTCTACGAAGATGTGTCGGTGGTCGAATGCGGCCACCAGCCGGATGTGCTCGGACAGCAGCATCCCGTTGCCGAAGACGTCTCCGCTCATGTCGCCGACACCGACGACGGTGACGTCCTGGGTCTGGGTGTCGACGCCCATCTCGCGGAAGTGCCGCTTGACCGACTCCCAGGCACCCCGGGCGGTGATCCCCATCGCCTTGTGGTCGTAGCCGGCGGAGCCGCCCGAGGCGAACGCGTCGTCGAGCCAGAACCCGTAGGACTGCGCCACGCCGTTGGCGATGTCGGAGAACGTGGCCGTGCCCTTGTCGGCTGCGACGACGAGGTAGGGGTCGTCACCGTCGTGACGGACGACCTCACGCGGCGCCTCGATCGAGGCACCCACTCGGTTGTCGGTGATATCGAGCAGACCGGAGATGACCACCTTGTACGCCGCGACGCCCTCGGCGAGCCACGCGTCACGGTCGACCCCCGGGTCGGGGAGCTGCTTGGCGAAGAACCCGCCCTTGGACCCGGTCGGGACGATGACGGCGTTCTTGACCATCTGGGCCTTGACCAGCCCGAGGACCTCGGTCCGGAAGTCCTCGCGCCGGTCGCTCCAGCGCAGCCCCCCTCGGGCGACCGGCCCGAAGCGCAGGTGGACGCCCTCGACGCGCGGGCTGTAGACCCAGATCTCGAACTTCGGACGAGGCGCCGGCAGGTCGGGGATGAGACGGGGGTCGAGCTTGACCGACACGTAGGGCCGGGGCTGACCGTCGGCTGCCAGCTGGAAGTAGTTCGTGCGCAGCCCGGCCTGGATGACGGCGAGGAAGGCCCGGATGATCCGGTCCTGGTCCAGCGAGGTGACCGCGTCCAGGGCGGAGAGCACGGCGCCGGCCAGCTCCTCGACCGCCGCGTCGCGCTCCGGGCCGGCCTCTCCGGCATACCGGCTCGGGTCGAAGCGGGCCTCCCACAGCTGCACGAGGAGCCGCGCGATGTCGCCGTTCGCGACGAGGGTGCCCTCGAGGTACTCCTGGCTGAACGTGCTCCGCGTCTGGCGCAGGTACTTGGCGACCGTGCGCAGGATGACGATCTGACGCCAGCGCAGACCGGCGCCGAGGACGAGCCCGTTGAAGCCGTCGGACTCGGCGCGGCCCTCCCACACCGCCGCGAAGGCGCCCTCGAACAGCTCGCGCATCTCCTCGTGGGGGAGCTGGTCCCAGGTGTCCTCGGACGCGACCCGCAGGCCGAAGTCGTAGACGTGCAGCTGCGTGCCGTCGGCCCGGGTCACCTCGTAGGGCTGCTCGTCGACGACCTCGACCCCCAGGTGCGTGAACAGCGGCAGCACCTTGGTCAGCGAGATGGTCCGGCGCCGGAACAGCTTGAACCGGCGCATGCCGTTGGGGCTGTCCCCCCGGTAGAGGGTCAGGTCGGTGCGCTCGGGGTTCTCCACGTCGCCCGCGACGGCTTCCAGGTGCCCGATGTCGGCCAGCGTCGAGGCCATCCCGAAACGCTGCTCGTAGGAGGTGGAGAAGGCCTTGCCGTACTGCATCCGCAGCCGGGCGCCCTCGTCCTCGTCGTGGTTCTCCCGCGCGGCTGCGTGCAGCTTCTCCTCCCACGTGCGGGCGGCGTCGACGAGTCGACCCTCCAGACCGCGGACCTCCTCCTCGGAGAGCTCGGGGATGGGCGTACCCGAGGGCATCCGCACCACGAAGTGCAGCCGGGCCAGCGCGCTCTCCGACACCCGCGTGGTGTAGTCGACCGAGGATCCCCCGAACGTGCGACGCAGCACCTCGGCCATCCGCAGCCGGACCGAGGTGTTGTAGTGGTCCCGCGGGAGGAACACCACGCAGGAGACGAACCTGCCGAAGTCGTCGTGCCGCAGGAAGAGCTTGGTCGTGCGTCGCTCCTGGAGGGGCAGCACCGCCGTCGCCACCTCGAGCAGGTGGTCCTCGCTCGCCTGGAAGACCTCGTCCCGGGGATAGTCCTCCAGGATGCCGACGAGGTCCTTGCCGGAGTGCGAGTCACCGGTGAACCCCGACCGGCGCAGGACGCCGTTGACCTTGTCCGCGATGATCGGGATCTTCAGGACCGACTCGGTGTACGCCGTGGAGGTGAACAGGCCGAGGAAGCGGCGCTCCCCCACGACCTCCCCTGCCGCGTCGATCCGCTTGACGCTGACGTAGTCCAGGTGGACCGGCCGGTGGACGCTGGACCGGGTGTTGGCCTTGGTGATCATGAGCAGCCGCGGCTCGTGCGCCTGGCGCGACGCCCGCGCCGAGAGCGCGACACTGCTGCGGTCGGCCGAGGGGTCGTTGCGCAGCAGGCCCAGGCCGGTGCCCAGGTCCGCGCAGATGACGTCGCCGGTGCCGTCGTGGTCGGAGGCGAGGGTGTACTCGCGGTAGCCGAGGAAGGTGAAGTGGTTCTCGGCCATCCAGCGCAGGAACGTCGCAGTGTCGGTCGCCTCGCGGGCCGGGTAGCCCGCGGGCGGGCTGGCCTCGACGGCAGTCGCGAGGTCGACCGCGCGCTGGCGCATCTTGGCCCAGTCCTCGACCGACTCCCGCACGTCGACGAGCACGACACGCAACCGCTCGGTGAGACGAGCCGCCTCGACGTCGTCGACGGGGTCGATCTCCAGGGTCATCCAGGACTCCCGGAGCTGGCCGAAGGGAACCTTGTCGTCGGTCTCGTCGGTCCGCTCACCGTCCCGGCCGGTACGCGGCGTCCGCGCCCCGGCGTCGCCAGGGCCGTCGATGACCTCCTCGAGGACGCCCAGCACGTCGCGGCGCACGGTCATGACCGGGTGGATCACCAGGTGGACTGCCGCACCGGTGCCCGGGCTGCCCGCAACACCCTCGGTCACGGCCGCGGCCACGGAGTCCACGAGGAACGGCATGTCGTCGACGACGACCTGGACGATCGAGTGGCTGCTGGTCCAGCCATCGGCGCCCAGCGTGGGGCGGTACACGTGGACGGCGGCCTGCCCCTG
>JAICMC010000159.1 GCA_025929465.1 Nostocoides sp. | reverse complement strand
TCGCGAGCACCCTCTCGTAGACCTCCATCGTCTTGTCGCCGATGCTCGCCCAGGAGAACGACTCGATCGCGCGCTGCCGACCTGCCTTGCCGTATGCCGCGGCGCGGTCGCGGTCGGACAGCGCCTCCCCGAGGGCGGCAGCGAGGTCCGCCACGAAGCGGTCGGGCTCCACAGGGGTGCCGGAACCGTCCTGCACCTGGTCGATCGGGACCAGCCAGCCGGTCTCACCCTCGACGACAACTTCGGGGATGCCGCCCGTGGCGGTGGCCACGACCGGGAGCTCGCAGGCCATCGCCTCGAGGTTGACGATCCCCAGCGGCTCGTAGACCGACGGACAGGCGAACACGGTCGAGGCGGTGAGGATCGCCGCGACCTTCTCCCGCGGGAGCATCTCGGGGATCCAGACGACGCCGTCGCCGCGCACCGCGCGGAGGTCGGCCAGCAGGCCCTCGACCTCGGCCTTGATCTCCGGGGTGTCCGGTGCGCCCGCACAGAGCACCACCTGGACGTCCGGATCCAGGTCCTTCACGGCCCGCATCAGGTAGGGCAGCCCCTTCTGGCGGGTGATCCGGCCGACGAACGTCACCGAGGGCCGGTCCGGGTCCATGCCGTGCGCGCGGCATACGTCCGGGTCGTGGACCGGCTGCCACAGCTGGGAGTCGATACCGTTGTGGACCACGGCCACCTTGTCGGGGTCGACGTCCGGATAGCTGCGCAGCACGTCCGAGCGCATCCCGGCGCTCACCGCGATGACGGCGGAGGCGGACTCGTATGCCGTCCTCTCGATCCACGAGGAGAGCCGGTACCCGCCGCCGAGCTGTTCGGCCTTCCACGGGCGCATGGGTTCCAGGCTGTGGGCGCTCACGACGTGCGGGACGCCGTGCAGGAGGGACGCCACGTGCCCGGCGAAGTTGGCGTACCAGGTGTGCGAGTGGACCAGGTCGGTCCCGCTGCTGGCGTTGGCGAGCGCGAGGTCGACACCCATCGTCACGAGGGCAGGGTTGGCCCCGGCCAGCTCCGGCGGGTCGGCGAAGCCGGTCGAGCCCTCCTCCTCCCGGGGCGGACCGAACGCCTGGACCCTCACATCCACGTCCCCCCGGTCGCGCAGCGCCCGCACGAGCTCGGTCACATGGACCCCGGCACCGCCGTAGACGGTGGGCGGATACTCCTTGGTCAGCACGTCGATCCTCATGACGAGGACGTTAGTGCTCGGTCACCCCTCGCCGCGAGCGCTGGTTTTCTCTAGGGTCTAGGACATGGCAGCCAAACGCAGTGGTGGACCGAAGGTTCTGGCGATCGTTCTGGCCGGCGGCGAGGGCAAACGGCTCATGCCGCTCACGGCCGACCGGGCCAAGCCGGCCGTCCCGTTCGGCGGGATCTACCGCCTCATCGACTTCGCGCTGTCCAACGTGGTCAACTCCGGCTACCTCAAGATCGTCGTGCTCACCCAGTACAAGTCGCACAGCCTGGACCGGCACGTCAGCAAGACCTGGCGGATGTCGACCATGCTCGGCAACTACGTGGCCCCGATCCCGGCGCAGCAGCGGATCGACAAGAGCTGGTACCGGGGCAGCGCGGACGCGATCTACCAGAGCCTGAACACCCTTCGGGACGAGAAGCCCGACATCGTCGTGGTCGTGGGCGCCGACCACGTCTACCGGATGGACTTCTCCCAGATGGTCGAGCAGCACATCGAGACCGGTGCGGGCGTGACCGTGGCGGCCATCCGGCAGCCTATCTCGCTGTCCGACCAGTTCGGGGTGATCGAGGTGGACGACGCGGACCCCCGCAAGATCGCCGCGTTCCGGGAGAAGCCCACCGACGCCAAGGGCCTGCCGGACGCGCCGCAGGAGGTGCTCGCCTCGATGGGCAACTACGTCTTCAACGCCGACGTGCTCACCGACGCGGTCACCAAGGACAACGTCCTGGAGGGGAGCAAGCACGACATGGGCGGCGATATCGTGCCGGCCTTCGTGTCCCAGGACACCGGCTACGTGTATGACTTCAAGGACAACGTCGTCCCGGGCTCGACCGAGCGCGACGCGGGGTACTGGCGCGACGTCGGGACGCTCGACTCGTACTACGAGGCGCACCTTGACCTCATCTCCGTGCACCCGATCTTCAACCTGTACAACAACGACTGGCCGATCTACACCGAGTACGGGCCGATGCCCCCGGCGAAGTTCGTCCACGGCGAGGCGGGCCGGTTCGGCGAGGCGCTCAACTCGATGGTGGCTCCCGGCGTCGTCGTCTCCGGTGCGCGCGTCCACTACTCGGTGCTGTCCCCCGGAGTCCGGGTGCACAGCTACGCGAACGTGGACGACAGCGTCCTGCTGGACAACGTCGACATCGGTCGGCACGCGACGATCCGCAAGGCGATCATCGACAAGGACGTCACCGTTCCCGAGGGTGCGTCCGTCGGCGTCGACCTCGAGCACGACCTCGCCCGCGGCTTCGTCGTGACCGAGTCCGGGATCACCATCGTCGGCAAGGGCCAGACGGTGCCGGCCTGAGCGGACGCAGCGCAGCGGCGGCATTCTCCTCCGGCGGATGACCGGGCCGACGGCGGGCTCCTGGCTCCTCCGGGGCGTCCCGCCGCTCCGCGATCGGTATGCCGGCGGACCCGGGGCGAGGCGACCCGGCGGGGGCGACCGTTGGGTGGACCGTTGGGTGGACCGACCTGCTCCGCGGACGTCTCGGCTGACTACCCTGCCTGCGTGACCGACGTGCCGGACCAGACCGCGATCACCGGCCAGACCCTGCTCATCACCGTGACCGGACAGGACCGGCCCGGCGTGAGCCGGGTCTTCTTCCACGCGCTCGCGGCATACGAGGTCGTCGTCCTGGACATCGAGCAGGTCGTCGTACGCGGCCGGCTCACGCTCGCGCTGCTCGTCACCGGCTGGCACCCGGAGGATGCCGACGCCCTGGGCCGGGCCGTCACGACCGTCGGCGAGGACCTGGCCCTCGAGGTGTCCGTGGAGCTCGGTACGGGCAGCTCGGCCCGGCCGCGCTCGGGCCGGGCGGCCGTCGTCGTGCTCGGCGCGCCGCTGCTGGCCGAGCAGGTCGCGGCCGTGACCGAGCGGATCGCCGCGCACGGCGCCAACATCGACCGGATCCGCCGGCTCTCGCGATACCCGGTGACCACGATGGAGCTGGACGTGTCCGGAGCGGACGTCCCGGCGCTGCGGCACGAGCTTGCCCTCACCGCCACCGAGTCGGGTGCCGACATCGCCGTCGCTCCCGGCGGGCTGGCTCGGCGGGGCCGCCGGCTGGTCGTCCTCGACGTGGACTCCACGTTCATCCAGGACGAGGTGATCGAGCTCATCGCCGACCACGCGGGCACCCGTGCCGAGGTCGCGGCGGTGACCGAGCGCGCGATGCGCGGCGACCTGGACTTCGAGGAGAGCCTCAGGGCGCGGGTCGCCACCCTGGCCGGGGTGCCCGAGACGGTCCTGGCCACCGTCCGCGAGCAGGTCGAGCTGACGCCAGGTGCCGCCACCCTCGTGCGGACCCTCAACCGGCTCGGGTTCACCGTCGCCCTCGTCTCGGGGGGCTTCCTGGAGATCGTCGGGCCGCTCGCGCAGGCGCTCGGCATCCGGCACGCCCGCGCCAACCGCCTGGAGGTCCGCGACGGCCTGCTCACCGGCCAGGTCGTCGGCCAGGTCGTCGACCGCGCTGCAAAGGCCGCCGCCCTGCGCGAGTTCGCGGCAGCCGAGGGTCTTCCTCTCGCCCGTACCGTCGCCATCGGCGACGGGGCCAACGACCTGGACATGATCGCCGCAGCAGGTCTCGGGATCGCCTTCAACGCCAAGCCGACGGTGCGTGCCCAGGCCGACGCGGCCGTCACCGTCCCCTACCTCGACAGCGTGCTGCACCTGCTCGGCATCTCCCGCGAGGAGATCGAGGAGGCCGACGCGGCCGACGGTTACCAGACCCCGGAGCCGCCGGTTCCGCACGGTCGCTTCTAGGATTCCCCAATGCCGCCACGGACGACGTCGCCGACGACCGAACCCACCCTGTTCATCATCGGTGGCGCGGAGGACCGGTTGGGCAAGGCCGCGCTGCTGCGCCGGTTCGTCCGGCTGGCCGGCGGTCGCGGGTCACGCCTCGTCGTCATCCCGACCGCCTCCTCGTTCCAGCAGGAGGTCGTCACGGCATACGGGGACGTCTTCCGACGGCTCGGCGCCGCTGGCCCGGAGGTCGTCAACCCACGCAGCCGAGCCGACGCCCAGGACCCTCGGCTGGTGGCGCTGCTGGACGCGGCCACCGGCATCTTCCTCACCGGCGGTAGCCAGCTCAAGCTGAGCCAGTACGTCCTGGGCACCCCTCTCGGCGAGGCCGTGCACCGGGCACACGCACGGGGAGCCGTGGTCGGGGGCACCTCCGCCGGCGCCTCCATCATGAGTGAGTTCATGATCTCGATGGGCGAGGAGGGACTGACCCCCCGGCAACGAGTGGCCCAGATGAGCCATGGGCTGGGGCTGGTCAAGGGCGTCGTGATCGACCAGCACTTTGCCCAGCGGACGCGCTACGGTCGCCTCATGTCCGTGACGGCGATGTCTCCCGACCTGATCGGGATCGGCATCGACGAAGACACCGCGATCGAGGTGCACGGCGCCTCGCACTTCACCGTCCGTGGTTCCGGCGGCGTCTTCGTGCTGGACTGCCGCGCTGCCGTCAGCGACGCCCCGGACGTCCGACGGGGCGCTCCACTGCTGGTCTCCGGAGCGGTCATCCACCAGCTTCCCGCCGGAGCTGTCTTCGATCTCGCCGGCGTGCGCCTGCTCGACTTCACCGAGAACCACCCCGACGCCGCGGTCGCCAAAGAGATGGCCAAGGCCTAGCCCGATCAGGAGGCACCGAGCACATGCCCAGTGAGCGCCCCACCCCCAAGGGTCCGCCGGCTCCTGACCTGCGCATCGTGGAGTCCCGTGTCTACCGCGGCGGCAACATCTGGTCCTACCAGCCCTCGATCCACCTCGTCGTCGACCTCGGTGTGCTCGAGGGCTACCCGACCGACACCCTGGACGGGTTCGTCGACGCCCTGGTCGAGGCGCTCCCGGGCCTGCACAACCACACCTGCTCGACCGGGGTCAAAGGCGGGTTCGTCCAGCGGATGCGTTCCGGCACCTGGCTCGGCCACGTCGCCGAGCACGTGGCCCTGCAGCTGCAGCAGGAGGCTGGCCACGACCAGAGGCGCGGCAAGACCCGCATGGTCAAGGGCTCCGAGAGCCTGTACAACGTCATCTACGGCTACACCGACGACACGGTCGGTCTGGACGCCGGACGTCTCGCGGTCCGCCTCGTCAACCACCTGGTCCAGGCCGAGGACGGCTTCGACTTCGCCGAGGAGCTCGACCTGTTCGTCCGTCGGGCTCAGCGCTCGGCCTTCGGACCGTCGACGGCGGCCATCCTGGAGGAGGCGGTCAGCCGCGACATCCCGTTCATCCGGCTGAACAGCGGCTCGCTCGTCCAGCTCGGGCAGGGTGTCCACGCCCAGCGCATCCGGGCCACGATGACCAGTCGCACAGGCGCCCTGGCCGTCGACATCGCGAGTGACAAGGACCTCACCACCAAGCTGCTCGCCTCGGCCGGGCTGCCCGTGCCGAAGCAGGAGACCGTCCGGACCGCTCCCGGCGCCGTCGCGGCTGCCCACCGGATCGGTTGGCCGGTCGTGGTCAAGCCGCTCGACGGCAACCACGGCCGCGGCGTGTGTCTCGACCTGACCAGCGACGAGGAGGTCCGGACCGCCTTCGAGGTCGCCGAGGGCGAGTCGCGACGCGGCTACGTCGTCGTCGAGTCGATGGTCACCGGCCGCGACTACCGCTGCCTGATCGTCGGCGGCCGGATGCAGGCCATCGCCGAACGCGTCCCGGCCCACGTCGTCGGCGACGGGACGCACACGGTGAGCGAGCTGGTCGAGATCACCAACGCCGACCCGCGGCGCGGGATCGGCCACGAGAAGGTCCTGACCCGGATCAAGGTGGACGCGGCGGCTGAGGCCCTGGTCCGCGAGCAGGGCCACGAGCTGGACTCCGTCCCACCCGCCGGAGAGATGGTCAAGCTGGCCCTGACCGGCAACATGTCCACCGGTGGCATCTCGGTCGACCGGACGTTCGACGCCCACCCCGACAACGTCGAGATCGCCGAGGAGGCGGCCCGGATGGTCGGCCTCGACGTGGCCGG
>JAICMC010000204.1 GCA_025929465.1 Nostocoides sp. | reverse complement strand
GCTGCCGACCGACGACTTGAGGTCGTCCGGGGTGCCCTCGGCCACCTTGTGACCGTGGTCGATGACCGCGATCCGGTCGGCGAGCTGGTCGGCCTCGTCGAGGTACTGCGTGGTCAGCAGGATCGTGCAGCCCTCGGCGACGAGCTCCCGGATGGTGTACCACATCTGGCCGCGGGTGCGCGGGTCGAGGCCGGTGGTCGGCTCGTCGAGGAAGATCAGTGGCGGCCGGGTGATCAGGCTGGCGGCCAGGTCGAGCCGGCGCCGCATGCCGCCGGAGAACGCCGAGATCGGCTTGCTCGCGGCCTCGGTCAGGTCGAACTGCTCCAGCAGACCGGCCGCCGTCGTCCTCGCCGTCGGCTTCGGGACGCCCTGGAGCCGGGCGAACAGCATCAGGTTCTCCGTCGCCGTCAGGTTCTCGTCCACCGACGCGTACTGCCCGGTCACCCCCAGCAGCTGTCGCACGACGTGCGGCTCACGTCGTACGTCGTGCCCGAACACCTCCGCCCGGCCCCCGTCGATCGGGAGCAGGGTGGCGAGCATCTTCAGCATCGTGGTCTTGCCGGCGCCGTTGGGACCGAGGACGCCGAAGACCTGTCCACGCCGTACCTCCAGGTCGACGTGGTCGACGGCACGCTGCTCGCCGAAGTTCTTGACCAGGCCCTCGGCCCGGACTGCGGGTGTGGTCTCGTTCATGGGACCAAGCGTGGCCTGCGCCGGTTTCACCGCGGTTTCACTCCGCCAACACCCGGACGCACCTGCGTAGCCTGAGGCCATGTCCGAGGCCCGGTCCCGCCGTTCGCGATCCACGCGCTGGGAGCCGCTCACGGTCGGGATCGACATCGGCGGGACGAAGGTCCTGGCAGCGGTCGTGGCCGCGGGGGGCGACGTGGTGGCGCTCGAGCGTCGTCCGACCGAGGGCCACGACGTCCGCAAGGTCGAGGACACGATCGTGGAGCTGGTCCAGGACCTCGGCGAGCGGTACGACGTGGCGGCCGTCGGGATCGGGGCGGCCGGGTTCGTCGACGCGAGCCGCACGGTGGTCATGTTCTCCCCCCACCTCGACTGGCGTCGTGAGCCGTTGCGGGCGCGGGTGGCCGAGCGTATCCGGATCCCGGTGGTGGTCGACAACGACGCGAACACGATGGCGCTGGCCGAGTGCCGGTTCGGTGCCGGGCGAGGACACCGCTTCGTGCTCTGCGTGACCCTCGGGACCGGCATCGGAGGAGCCCTGGTGCTCGACCACCGCGTCTACCGAGGAGCGAACGGGATGGCGGGGGAGTTCGGCCACATCCAGGTGGTGCCGGACGGTCACCGGTGCGAGTGCGGCAACCGAGGCTGCTGGGAGCAGTACGCGTCCGGCAACGCGCTGGTGCGGGACGCGCGTGAGCTGGTGCGGGCGACGTCGCCGATGGCCCAGCATCTGCGTTCGCTCGTCGACGGCGACGCCGACGCCCTGGACGGACCCGTCATCACCGAGGCCGCCCGGGCCGGAGACCCGTTGTCGGTCGAGCTGATCGCCGACGTGGGTCGCTGGCTGGGGGTGGGGCTGGCCGGTATGACGGCGGCGTTCGACCCGGGGTGCATCGTCATCGGCGGCGGGCTGTCGGCGGCGGGCGATCTGCTGCTGGGACCGACCCGCCAGGCGTTCTCGCGGTCGCTGACCGGACGCGGCCATCGCGAGGAGCCGGTGATCGCCCAGGCCGAGCTCGGCCCGCAGGCCGGGGTCATCGGGGCGGCGGACATGGCGCGGTCGGCGGCTCGTCGCTCGCGCCGGGTCCGGGTACGGCGGTCGCGTGCCGGACGGGCCCGGCTGCGGCTGTTCGAGCGGCCCGACTCGAGCGACCGATGAGCCCGTCCGGTCCAGACCGGACGTGCACAGAGTTGTGCACAGGCAGGGGTCTGCCTGTGCAGTCCCCTTGTCGCCCGTGCACACGCTGTGCACAGATTTCGCCCGGAGCCTGGGGGATTCCCAGAACTGGTTGAGACCCTTCGGCGCGCCCTCCTACAGTCGCGCAGGACCTCGGGGCAACATGTCGGAAAGTCGACAAGTCGCCGAGCACACGACATCTGGAGAGCACATGCCTGGGATCTTCTCTCGCGGCCATCACGGAGCCAACGCACCCGTCGTACCGCCGCAGGTCCCGCCGGCTCCCCAGGACTCGTCCGAGGAGGCCGAGCACCCGATGACCGACCCGCTGCCGTTCGCCCGTCCGAGCGTCGAGGAGCCGGTCCCGGAGAACGCCGACCTCGAGGCCGCCGGGGTCGCAGTCGCGGTCGAGGTGGAGGAGGCCGTGATCGGCCCCACCGGCCGGCCGACGCCGGTCTTCCCAGACCCCCCGCCGCTGACCTCCCACGGTCATGCGCGGGTGATCTCGATGTGCAACCAGAAGGGCGGCGTCGGCAAGACCACGACCACGATCAACCTCGGTGCCTCCCTGGCCGAGCTCGGACGCAGGGTGCTGCTGGTCGACTTCGACCCCCAGGGCTCGCTCTCGGTCGGCCTCGGGCTCAACCCGCACGACATGGAGCTCACCGTCTACAACCTGCTGATGGAGCGGGATGTCCGCATCGAGGACGTCGTCGTGCCCTCCGGCGTGGCCGGCATGGACCTGCTGCCGTCCAACATCGACCTGTCCGCCGCCGAGGTGCAGCTGGTCAACGAGGTGGCTCGCGAGCAGACTCTGGCCCGCGCGCTTCGTTCGGTCGCCGATGTGTACGACTTCGTGTTGATCGACTGTCAGCCGTCCCTTGGCCTGCTGACGGTGAACGCGCTGACCGCGGCGCACGGTGTGATCGTCCCGCTGGAATGT
>JAICMC010000110.1 GCA_025929465.1 Nostocoides sp. | reverse complement strand
GAGGTTGAGGAAGAAGTGCTCGTTGGCACCGCAGAACCGGACCACCTCGGCGATGTCGGTGCTGGTCCCGTCGGCGGTGATGAGGGTCGGCAGCAGCGCGCGCAGCAGCATGAGCGACCCGGCCCGGTTGCGGTTGTGGCCCTCGTCGCCCATCTGGAGCATCTGGGCGATGATCGCCTTGATGTCGACCCGCCCGGCTGCTCGGACCGCTTGCTGGAGCAGCGGGCCGAGGACCGAGTTCATCCAGTGCAGCCGGTCGATGACCTCCGGGCCGTAGGCGCCGTAGCGCAGCACCTTGCCCAGGCCTTCGTTGAGCGAGCACCAGGACCGGTTGTCGTGCACCGGGTCGTGCAGCTCGTAGACCCACATGCTCGGACTGACCACTCCGGCCATCGGGCCGACCGCGTCGCGGTGGTGACACGGCTCGAGACGGATGCCGTCGCCGGTGGCCAGCGCCGCCTGCGCCGCCTCCGGACTCTCAGCCAGGCCCTCGAACAGCATCGCCCCGACGAGGGCACCGCGCAGTGGCCCGGAGGCTCGCTCCCAGGTGATGGGCGGACCGGCGTGGAGGAACGTCCCCGGCTCCAGACCGAGCGACTCCCGGGCCGGTCGGACGTCGACGAGTTCGGCTCCGGCAGCCGTCATCCGTTGCAGAGCAAGGGCATTGGCGCCCGCGCGGCGCGGGTCGCGAAGGAGCGTGAGCAGTTCGCGGGGGTCGGCTCCGGCGAGCGGCGGCTGCCAGTCGGCTTCGGTGACCCTCACCGCCTGCGCGCGCAGCGCGTCGGCGAACAGCGACACGCCGGCCGAGGCCACGACCGGGTCGCTCGTCAGGAGCCCACCCAGCCCGCTCAGCGCGTCAACGGATCGACCCGACGTCACGCCCTCCCCATCGCTCGCGTCAACGGTTCGGCCCGACGTCACGCCCGCGGGCGCCGCCTCGCGCGTCAGCCGGCTCGGCCCGACGAGACGGGCCAGCGCCGCGCGGGCGGCCCCTGCGTTGGACAGGTGGACGTCGGCACCGGAAGCAGCGAGCCTCGTGGCGGAGCGGCTGAGGTCCTGCGGGTCGGCGGCCGTGCCCGTGACGGAGACGACGACCGGAAGGTCGCGGCCCGCCGCCGCAGCCGTATGCCGCGCCGCCCGGATCGCGTCGGCCAGCCCCGGGGCCGGGTCGGGATGGGCGCCGTACCCGAGGACGAGGTCGAGGAGCAGCACCCCACACGTCGGGTCGGCCCCCTCGGCAGCGATCCGCTCCAGCCGCAGTGACGGGTCGATCATCGGGTGAGCGCGGCCCCTGGTGAGGGTGTCGTCGCCGAAGTCGACCACGACGTGGCCCGGGTCGCGCAGGTCGGCACCGAGGGCCAGGTCTGGGGTCAGCGGGATGTTCGACCGGATCGCCCCCAGGACCGGCGCCGCGATGAGCATCGCCTCGTCGGCAAGGGTTCCCCCGCAGAACAGCCCGCGAAGCGACCCTGCGACGTTTCGTGGGGACGACTCGTCGACGGACGACTCCACGCGCGGCGTCCAGCGCGGCCAGGCGTGCCCGGGCGGCAGCTCGTGGCCGGTCACCGCGAGGAAGGCCTCGACGGCGCCGGTCAGGTCTGGGCGTCCCGCACCGAGGGTGGCCCAGTGCACGCGCGTACCCAGCCCCGCGGCATACGCCTCCAGGTCGGCCAGCACCTCCGGTGCCGGCGGCTTGGACACCACGAGGATCGCCTCGGTCCCGTCGTCCGCGGCGAGGGCGGCCAGGGCCTGGCGGGTGGACCGGCCGCCCACGGCGGTGGACAGGTCACGACCGCCGACTCCCAGACAATGGCTGATACCGACGCCGGCCACGTCGAGGAGTGCCATCACCTGCTGGGCACCCGTGCCGGAGGCCGCGACGAGCCCGACCGAGCCGGGACGGACGACGTTGGCGAAGCCGAGCGCCACGCCGCTGACGACGGCGGTCCCACAGTCCGGGCCCATGACCAGGACGCCCGCCCGGGCCGCGGCGTCCTTGAGCATCACCTCGTCCTCGACCGACACGTTGTCGGAGAACACCATGACCGACACCCCGGCCTCGATCGCGTCGAGCGCCTCGGCACTCGCGTGCGGTCCCGGGACCGAGACCAGCCCGAGGGTCCCCATCGGACCGAGCGCGCCCCCCAGGGTGCGGGGCCGTGGTGCCGCGCCGAAACCGGGCGACGAGCGACCCGACGTCGCCAGCGCGGCGAGCGCGTCCTTCGCCGCCTGAACGCCGCGCGCGACGGCCTCGTCGTCGGCTCCACGGACCGCGATGACCACGTCGTTCACGCCCACGCCGGCCGGCAGCTCGAACCCCATGCCGCTCAGCACCTCGACGTTGAGCTCGGTCGCCATGGCGACCTGGGCCTGGCCCACCCCCTCGGTCCCCGCGACCTGCCGCGACACCTGCAGGAGGGTCACCGAGTCGTAGTAGGAGCCGGTCCGGACGGTCACCTGGTCAGGCACGGGCAGGCTCCCTGGTCGAGGTGGCGTCGCGGTCGAGCCCGAGGTCCACCCCGCGCAGCAGGGCCGCCCCGGACGAGTGACCGATCGCGGCCACGGCGGCCCGGAGCTGCGCGACTTCGGGTAGATCTCCGGCCCGGAGCTGCACGACTTCGGGTAGATCTCGCGCGGGGAGCACGGCATCGACGTATGCCGCGAGCTCGGGGACCGCGTAGCCGTCCGCTGCCGCCCGGAGCAGGCTCGCAGAGAGGGTCGTGGTGCGGGTCGTGGTCCGGGTCGTCGTGCGGGCCAGGTCATGCAGCACGCTGTCGCGCAGGGGGTTCGCGCCGGCGGACAGGGCATGGGCGACGAGCAGGGCACCGCACAGCTCGTCGTCGCCGTCGGGGGTCAGGCCGGGTCCTTCGCCGACCCGGTCGGCGACGAAGCGGGCCGCCGCGGACGGCGACCACGCGGCATACGCCGCGAACCCCCCGCGCCGCCTGACCCGGGCCGGGCGCCACTGCCGGACCACCCGGACACCCCCGAGGGCCGACAACCCCACCCGGCCGCCGCCGACGGGCACGACGTCGCCGATCCGGACGCCCCAGCTGAGCCCGGCCGCGGGGACCGGGAGCCGCACGGCGGTCGGCAGCAGCAGCGCGTCGCACGTCACGACCGGCACGACGTCGTCAGGCGCCGGCCACGACACCGCCAGGTAGACCGCGGTCGGGAACACCCCGAGCACCCTGGCCAGCTGCACCGGGCCCCCGACGGCTTCCGCAGACAGGGGCGAGGTCGCGGCAAGCACGCCCCTGACGCTAGCGACGTGGCTAGGCTGCCGCGCATGGAGAATGTTGCCAACGATCCGGCCCCGACCGGGGTCGAGTTGCCAGCGACTCCGCCCCGGCGCCGCACCGCGCTCGAGGGACTGCTCGAGGTTCCGGCAGACGCTGACGCCGCAGAGCTCCGTGACCTCGCGACCCGGCAGGCGGCCGCCCTGCGCCGCGAGGACGAGGTCCACCGGGTTCTCGTCCAGGTCGTCCTCGGCGGAGGTTCGCTCGACGCCCTGTGTGCCCACGTCGCCGGGCTGCTCGATGCCTCCGTCGTCGTCACGACGACCGACGGGAGGGTCGTGGCCGAGGCCGGCACCGCCGCTGGACTCCAGGCCGCCCGGTCCTCGGGCGCCTTCGACCGGACCGGCCGGCTCGTCGTGGAGCGGGAGCCCATCGGAGAGCGAGCCAGGGAGCGAGCCGGGGAGCGAGCCGGGGAGCGGGCCGGGGAGCCGGCCTGGCTGCGCCGGGCGCTGGTCCAGATCGTTGCCGGCAGCGTCGAGGAGGGGCGGCTGGCCGCGTTCACCACCGACCGCGAGCTCGGACCCACTGACATCCACCTCCTGGAGCGTGCGGCCACCGTCGCCGCGCTGGCACTGGCGCGCGAGCAGGCCGTCTCGGCGGTGGAGAGCAAGTACCGCGCCGAGTTCCTCCGTGACGCCCTCGCCGGCCGGGCCGGCGCGGACCACGAGGCCCTCACCCATGCCGAGTCCCTCGGCTGGCGGGTGGCCAGCCGGTTCGTCGTCGTCGCGGCCGAGACCGACGAGGACGACACGGCAACCACCCGCTCCGGCGAGGAGGTCCGGACCCTCCAGCAACGCTTCACCCGGGCGTGGGTCCGCGCGGTGGGCGCTCGCGACCCGTACGCACCGGTCATGGGGTTCAGCCAGGAGGTCGTCGCGCTCCTGCCCGTGGCCGCCGACGCCGACACCGACCAGGTCATGGCCCAGGTCGCCGAGATCGCCGGCGTCGTCCGAGGCGACGGCGGCGGCGGGCGCCGGACGTTCTCGACCGGGGTGTCGCGGGTGGTGACCTCGATGTCCGGCCTGCCCGCGGCATACGACGAGGCCCTCAAGGCCGTCGCGGTCGGCCGCCAGGTGCACGGCGACTCGGCCCTCACCCACGTCGACGGTCTCGGCATCTACCGGCTGCTCGCGCTCGTGCCCGACAGTGCGGACCTGCGCCGGTTCGTCACCGACGCCCTCGGACCGCTCGCCACCGACGACGTCGCCGAGCATGCCGACCTGCGCCGCACCCTCGAGGTGCTCATCGACACCAACCTCAACGTCGCCGAGACCTCGCGCGTGCTGTTCTTCCACTACAACACGCTGCGCTACCGGATCGCCAAGCTGGAGCGGATGCTGGGGCCGTTCACCACCGACCCGCAGCTGCGGCTCACCCTCGCGCTCGCGCTCAAGGTGCTCCAGATGCGGGGTCTCAAGCGCTGACTCGTATGCCGGTCCGCCCGTTGCGTGCCAACAACCCCGCCGCGCCGATGTCACGAATTGCCCAACGGTCGCGGTCGCGGGGCCGCTAGGTTTCCCTCAACCGGTGCGGTCCACCCGCGGCCTCGGTGACATCGGCGACGAGTGTGAGGAGTCAGTCATGGCGTTCGGTTGGACCCTGCACGGGGACGGCAACCTCTCCGGGCCGGACGACGTCGTCGCCCCGTACGAGCGACTGTCCTGGGGCAAGACGATCGGGCTCGGCGGACAGCACGTCGTCGCCATGTTCGGCGCGACCTTCGTCTTCCCGCTCATCATGGGGCTCAACCCGCAGCTGGCCGTGCTGATGAGCGGTATCGCGACGATCCTGTTCCTCCTCATCGTCAACGGCAAGGTGCCCTCCTACCTCGGGACGTCGGCCTCGTTCGTGGCCGCAGTCGCCGCGATCCGTGCCCAGCCGGGTGCGGACTCCTCCCGGGTCACCGGCGCCATCCTCGTGGCGGGCGTCGTCCTGGCCCTCGTCGGCGTGGCGATCCACTTCCTCGGCTCCGCGCTCGTCCACACCGTGCTGCCGCCGGTCGTCACCGGCGCGGTCGTCATGCTCATCGGCTTCAACCTGGCTCCCGTCGTGGCCAACGTGTACTGGCCCCAGGACCAGTGGGTGGCGCTGCTCGTCATGCTGTTCGTCATCGTCGTCGCGGTCGGCTTCAGGGGCTTCGCCGGCCGGATCGCGGTGTTCCTCGCGCTCGTGTTCGGCTATGTCATCTCCTGGGTGTTCGACAAGGTCTTCGGCCAGATCACCTCCTACGACGCGGGCGCCGGCAAGGTCACGACCCATTTCCGCACCAACTTCGACGGCATCAGGGAGGCGGCCTGGGTGGGCTTCCCGCACAAGACGATGATGATCGACGGCAAGGAGTCGGTCGGCTGGCACCTGCCCTCGTTCCAGGCCGCCGCGATCCTGCTCGTCCTGCCCGCCGTCATCGCCCTCATCGCCGAGAACACCGGCCACGTCAAGGCCGTCGCCGAGATGACCAAGACCAACCTGGACGGCTCGATGGGCAAGGCGATCGCCGCGGACGGTCTCGGCACGGTGGTGGCCTCCGTCGTTGGCGGCTCCCCCACGACGACGTATGCCGAGAACATCGGCGTGATGGCCGCGACCCGGGTCTACTCCACAGCCGCGTACTACGTGGCCGCGGTGGTGGCCATCATCTTCGGCCTGTCACCGAAGTTCGGCGCCCTCGTCTCGGCCACCCCAGGCGGTGTCCTCGGCGGCATCACCGTCGTCCTCTACGGGATGATCGGACTGCTCGGGGCCAAGATCTGGACGGAGAACGGGGTCGACTTCGGCAACCCGATCAACCTGGTCCCGGTGGCTGCGGGCATCGTCATCGGCATCGGCGGCGTCGCGCTGACGTTCAGCGCGAACTTCAGCCTCGGCGGCATCGCCCTGGGAACCATCGTCGCCATCGTCGCCTACCACGTGGCCAGGGCGATCGCCCCGCAGGACCTCAAGGACCGGGCGGACGGGGCGGTCCTGACCGTCGGCGGCCACGACGCGTGGGTCGAGGACGACCAGCGACCGGCCACCCAGCTCTGACCAGACCAGTTCCGAGGCAGGGTCCCCGGCACCGCCGCCGGGGACCCTGCCCTTTCCCCTGACGAACCGGAGAGGCAGGATCGAGCAGGTGAAGCCGGCACCCTTCGTGCACCACGCCCCGACCTCCGTCGCGGAGGCGGTCGAGGTGCTGCGCAGCGTCGGGCACGACGCCAAGGTCCTCGCCGGGGGGCAGAGCCTCATCCCGATCCTGTCCATGCGCCTGGCTTCCCCGGGGCACCTCGTCGACATCAACGCAGTGGCCGGGCTCGACACGGTCCAGGTGAGCGAGGACGGCGTGCGGGTCGGCGCCCTCGTCCGGCACGCACAGCTCGCGCGCGACGAAGCGGCGTATGCCGCGCTCCCGCTCCTGCGTCAGGCCCTCGTCCACGTCGCCCACCCGGCCATCCGCAACCGTGGCACCGCTGTTGGCTCGATCGCCCACGCCGATGCCGCGGGGGAGCTGCCGGCCGTCCTCACCCTCACCGCAGGCGTCGTGGAGGCGGTTGGTCCCGCAGGCGTCCGCGACATACCGGCTGGTGAGTTCTTCGTCGGTCCGCTCGAGACGGCGCTGGCCGACGACGAACTGGCCGTCGCAGTCCGGTTCGGGCGCTTCCCCGCGGGCACGCGCACCGGCTTCGCCGAGCTCGCCCGTCGCTCCGGTGACTACGCCCTCGCCGGGGTCGCTGTCGCGATCACCCTGCAGGACAAGGCCGTCCGCAGCGCCACCGCCTCATTCGTGTCGGTGACCGACGTGCCCGACGTCCTCGATCTGACGACGGCCGTCGGCCCGGACCCGGCCGCACCCGACCTCGACGCCGTGGCCGACGCGGTGCGTGCCCACGTCACACCCGACGGCGACATCCACGCCACCGCCGACTACCGCCGGATGCTCGTCGCCGAGCTCACCCGCCGTCTCGTCACGGAGGTCCTCTCCCGATGACCCATCCCCTTGCGACCGAGCAGCTCCACGTGGTCACCGTGTCGGTCAACGGCGTCCGCCGAACGGCCACGGTGCCCGCCCGCCGCCTGCTCTCGGACTTCCTGCGCCACGACCTGGCGTTGACCGGTACCCATGTGGGCTGTGAGCACGGCGTCTGCGGCGCGTGCACGGTTCTCGTGGACGGCGCCCCGATGCGGTCCTGCCTGATGTTCGCCGTCCAGGCGCAGGCCCACGAGGTCACCACGGTCGAGGGGCTCGGCACGATCGAGGCGATGGGCCCGGTCCAGCAGGCCTTCACCGAGTGCCACGGCCTCCAGTGCGGGTTCTGCACCCCGGGCTTCGTCACGACGATCACGGCATACCTGGAGGAGAGCCCTGACCCGAGCGCCGATGAGGCGCGGGAGGCGATCTCGGGGAACCTGTGCCGCTGCACCGGCTACCAGAACATCGTCAAGAGTGTGCTGCGCGCCGCCGAGCTGCGCCGGGACCGGCTGGCGGCTGGTTGGGAACGTAGCAATTGTGCAGTTGTGAACGAGGGCGGGGCGGGGGAGCCGTCGTGACCACCCAGATGTTCGGCGCGCCGATCAGGCGGCGCGAGGACCCGCGCCTGGTCACCGGCGGTGGACGCTACCTCGACGACCTGGGGCACACCGCCTACGCCGCCGCGTTCGTCCGCAGCCCGCTGGCGCACGCCACCATCGTGGACATCGACGTGACCGACGCGCTCGACGTCCCCGGCCTGGTCGGCATCTGGACCCACGAGGACCTGCCGGGCAAGGTCGGCGAGCCGCTGCCCCTGCTCATCCCGCACCCCAGCCTCACCGCGCCGGTCACCGGGTACTGCCTGGCCCGGGAGGTGGTCAACCACGTCGGCGAGGCCGTCGTCATGGTCGTGGCCCTCGACCGGTATGCCGCCGAGGACGCCTGCTCCCGGATCCGGGTCGACTACGACGCCCTCCCGCCAGTCGTCGGCCTTGAGAACGCCCGCGCGGCTACGGCGCTGGTGCACGATACGGCTCCCGGCAACGTGGCCGCCCACCTCGTCCAGGAGGTCGGGGACGTCACGACGGCCCTGGCCACCGCACCGAACCGGCTCACCCTCGACCTGCACGTCGAGCGGAGCATGAGCAGCCCGCTCGAGGGCAAGGGCGTGTATGCCGTGTGGGACGCCGACGACGAGCACCTGCGGATCTGGAGCTCCACCCAGACGACCACGGGCGTGCGGGCCGCCGTGGCCGCCAAGCTCGACCTGCCGTTGGCCAAGGTCGACTGCATCGCCCCCGACGTCGGCGGCGGGTTCGGCGTCAAGATCGTCCACCCGTGGCCGGAGGAGGTACTGGTGCCCTGGGCCGCCCGGCTGCTGGGCCACGACGTCAAGTGGACCGAGGACCGGCGCGAGCACTTCGTCTCCAGCGCCCACGAGCGCGGGCAGCTGCAGGAGGTCGAGGTCGGGTTCGACGACGAGGGGCGGCTGCTCGCGCTGGACGTGCGCTTCTGGCACGACAACGGCGCCTACACGCCCTACGGGATCATCGTCCCGATCATCACCTCGACCCAGCTGCTCGGGCCGTACAAGCCCGGCGCCTACCGGTGCGAGTTCTGGTCCATGTACACCAACACCGTTCTCGTGACGCCCTACCGGGGCGCCGGGCGACCCCAGGCCGTGTTCGCCATGGAGCGGACGATGGACGCCGTCGCGGCCCACCTCGGGCTGGACCGCGCCGAGGTCCGCAGCCGCAACTTCATCCTGCCCGAGGAGATGCCCTACGACCACGGGCTGCTCTTCCAGGACGGCCGGCCGCTGAAGTACGACTCGGGCGACTTCCCCGCCTCGCTCGCCAAGCTCAAGGCGCTCGTCGGGTGGGACGACTTCGCGGCCTACCGCGAGACGGCGCGGAGCGAGGGCCGCCGGGTCGGTCTGGGGATCGGCTGCTACGTCGAGGGCACCGGCGTCGGCCCCTACGAGGGCGGCCACATCGTCATCGAGACCTCCGGCCGGGTCAACGTGGCCACCGGGCTCACGACGCAGGGACAGGGCCACCAGACCGTCTTCGCCCAGATCGTCGCCGACGAGCTCGGCGTCCCGATCGACGACGTGCACGTCACCACCGGCGACACCCGGCGGATGGGGTATGCCGTCGGCACCTTCGCCTCGCGTGCCGCCGTGATGAGCGGCAACGCCATCGCCCTGGCCGCTCGCCAGGTGAGGGCCAAGGCGCTGCGGATCGCCGCCGACGCCCTGGAGGTGAGCCCGGAGGACCTGGAGATCGTCGAGGGGGACGTCCGCGTCAAGGGTGCGCCCGGGACCTCGATGTCGCTGGGAACCGTTGCCGTCATGAGCAACCCGCTGCGCTACGCCTTCGACGAGGCCGCCAGGGCGGCGACCCAGTTCGCCGGGCCGAACGACCCCGACAGGCCGCCGGTGGCCGACGACGACGAGCCGGGGCTGGAGGGCAGGGACTTCTACTCCCCCACCCAGGCGACGTTCGCCAACGGCATGCACGCCGCGATCGTCGAGACCGACCCGGTCACGGCCGACATCAGGATCCTGCGCTACT
>JAICMC010000205.1 GCA_025929465.1 Nostocoides sp. | reverse complement strand
TCCTGCACGGGCGTCGCCCCCGCCTCGGCCATGTGGTAACCGGAGATGGAGATCGTGTTCCAGCGCGGAATCTCCTTGTGGCAGTAAGCAAAGATGTCGGAGATGAGCCGTAGCGACTGCTTCGGCGGGTAGATGTAGGTGCCGCGCGCTATGTACTCCTTCAGCACGTCGTTCTGAGTCGTGCCGGTCAGCCGGTCGGCGCTGACGCCCTGCTCCTCGGCCACCAGCTGGTACATGAGCAGGAGCATCGCCGCAGGAGCGTTGATCGTCATCGACGTCGAGATCTCACCCAGGGGCAGGCCGTCGAACAGGACCCGCATGTCGTCGATCGAGTCGATGGCGACTCCGACCTTCCCGACCTCACCGCTCGCGATCGGCTCGTCGGAGTCGTAGCCCATCTGGGTCGGCAGGTCGAACGCGACGGACAGCCCGCCGGTCCCGTTGTGCACCAGCTCCAGGTAGCGCTCGTTGCTCTCCTTGGCCGTCCCGAACCCGGCATACTGCCGCATCGTCCACGGCCGCCCGGTGTACATGTTCGGGTGGACGCCACGGGTGTAGGGGTACTGACCCGGCTCCCCCAGCCGCGCCGCCGGGTCGAACCCGGCCAGGTCCGCCGCGGCATACACCGCCTTGATCGGCAGGTCGGACTCGGAGCGGGCACTGGCGTCGGGCATGTCGCTCAAGATAGGCCGTCGGTGTGCCGGGCGTCCTGGGGCGGTGGCCAACCTCACCGGCAGCGCCTGCCCCAGCCCGGCGGCCAGGTCCGGCTGCTCTTGCGCCCGGCGGGTCAGGAGCGGGCGCCGCGTTGCTCCCAGCGGTCGGCGATGCCGGACATCTCCTTGATGATGAACTCGAGGAACTCAACCGACGTGCGTACCCGCCTCCCCGCAGAGGTGTCCGTTCCACCGACCACCGAGATCCCGTCGGCGAAGGCGGCCGCGAGACGTCCGTAGACCTGGTCGGTGTTGAGCAGGGTGTCGTGCCACTGGTCGTCGGCGATGACGTACACGTCCCTGCGGGTGCCGACCTCGCGCTCCCGGTGGATCATCCGCATCTGGGCCAGGTAGCGCACCGCTCCCGAGATCGACGCCGGGCTCAGCCGCAGTGCCGAGGCCAGCTCCGCCGAGGTCATCCTGCCGTCCTCGTCGGCCATGAGCGCCGCGAAGACCCGGGACGGGACCCGCTGCATACCCAGCGCCGTCAAGGTCGACCCGAGCCGCTCGACGAACTGCATCGCCGCGGCCTCGTCCCGGACCGGTGTCCTCGGGGCCCGTGCCGTGCGGTCCGGCTGGCGGCGAGCGCGGGGCGGGGTCATGTCTGGCACTTTATAACATTCATGATCTTCTGAATAGTGTGTATGCTGCGAGCCATGGCACCAGCGATCACGGCCACCGGCCTGCGCAAGAGCTTCGGCTCCACGACCGCCCTGGACGGTCTCGACCTCACCGTGCAGGAGGGTGAGGTCCACGGGTTCCTCGGCCCCAACGGCTCCGGCAAGTCCACGACGATCCGGATCCTGCTCGGCCTGCTACGGGCCGACGGCGGGCAGGTCTGCGTCCTCGGCCATGACCCGTGGGCCGACGCCGCCGAGATCCACCGGCAGCTCGCCTACGTCCCCGGCGACGTCACCCTGTGGCCCAACCTCACCGGCGGCGAGGTCATCGACCTGCTCGGGCGGCTGCGCGGGGGGCTCGACGAGGCCAGACGCACCAAGCTGCTGGAGCGCTTCGACCTCGACCCGACCAAGAAGGGCCGCTCCTACTCCAAGGGCAACCGACAGAAGGTCGCGCTCGTCGCCGCCCTCGCCTGCGACGTCCCCCTCCTGCTCCTCGACGAGCCCACCTCCGGGCTGGACCCCCTCATGGAGAGGGTGTTCCAGGACTGCCTGCGCGACGTCCGCGCCGAGGGCCGGACCGTCCTGCTCTCCAGCCACATCCTGTCCGAGGTGGAGGCCGTCGCCGAGCGGGTCAGCATCGTCCGCAAGGGCGTCGTCGTCGACTCCGGCTCGCTCGCCGACCTCCGCAGCCTCACCAGGTCGAGCCTCGTGGCGACCCTCGGGACCCCGATCGACCTCAGCACCGCGCGCACCTGGCCCGGCGTCCACGCGGCCGACCTCGACCCCACCACCGCCAGCCGGGTGATCCTCTCGGTCGACACCGACCGCGTCGGCGAGGTGCTGCAGTCCCTCGGACCGCACGGCATACGGGCCCTCACCTGCACCCCGCCGACCCTGGAGGAGCTGTTCCTCTCCCAGTACAGGAACGACCCGGCACAGGCGACGGCATGACCGAGCTCGCCGGCACCGGCACGCTGCTGCGGCTCGCCTGGCGCCGCGACCGCTGGGTCGTCATCGTCTGCGTGCTGGCCATCGTCCTGCTCGCGTACGGCTCGATGGCAGCAACCCTCACGCTGTACCCCACCGACGCCGATGCTGCCGCGGCGGCGGCGGTCCTGGGCGCCACCTCGTCGGTCAAGGCGATGTACGGCCCGCTCCCCGCCCTCACCGCCGAGGGCGTGGGCGTGATCAAGACCATCACGATGGGTGGGCTGGGCGCCGCCTTCCTTGCCTACGCGCTCGTCCGGCGGCACACCC
>JAICMC010000155.1 GCA_025929465.1 Nostocoides sp. | reverse complement strand
GCATCCACGACGTGCTGAGCAAGTCGCTCGGCTCGTCGAACGCGATCAACATCGTCCACGCCACCGTCGCGGCCCTGAAGGGCCTCGAGCGTCCGGAGGCCGTCGCGGCCCGCCGCGGCAAGCCGGTCGACGAGGTCGCCCCCGCGGCGATGCTTCGCGCCCAGGCTGCCGGTATCGCGGCAGCCGCTGCAGGGGCTGGTCGCTGATGGCACGCCTGAAGGTGACCCAGACCCGTTCCGAGATCGGTGGCAAGCAGAACCAGCGTGACACGCTGCGCAGCCTCGGTCTGAAGCGCATTGGCGACGTCGTCGTCAAGGAGGACCGTCCCGAGATCCACGGGATGGTCAAGACGGTCCGGCACCTCGTGACCGTCGAGGAGGTTGACTGACCATGGCTGACACCACGTCGAACGGCGCTGCGGACAGCGCCGCCCTGAAGGTGCACCACCTGCGTCCGGCTCCGGGGGCCAAGACCGCGAGGACCCGTGTCGGTCGCGGCCAGGGCTCCAAGGGCAAGACCGCCGGTCGTGGCACCAAGGGCACCAAGGCGCGCTACCAGGTGCCTGCCCACTTCGAGGGCGGGTCCACGCCGATCCACATGCGGCTGCCCAAGCTGCGCGGGTTCAAGAACCCGTTCAAGACGACCTACCAGGTCGTCAACCTGGACCGCATCTCGGCCCTGTACCCCGACGGTGGCGACGTCACCGTCGAGGGTCTGGTCGCCAAGGGCGCGGTCCGCCCCGGCCTGCCGGTCAAGGTGCTCGGCACCGGCGAGATCACCGTCAAGGTCTCGGTGACCGTCGACGCGATCTCCGGCTCGGCCCGGACCAAGATCGAGGCTGCCGGCGGCTCGGCCGACCAGGCCTGACCCACCGAGCGGAACCACGCGGCATACAGTCTGCGTTGTCACTCACGATGCGCCCCGGGCGCCGGGACCGATCCGGCCCCGGGGTATATCGTTTGCAAGGCTTTTCGACCAACGCGGGATGACCCCGCGCTCCAGGAGGACACGTGCTCACCGCGTTCGGGCGTGCATTCAAGACGCCGGACCTTCGCAAGAAGATCCTCTTCACGTTCCTGGTCATCGTGATCTTCCGGCTCGGCAGCCACGTCCCGGTGCCTGGCGTCAAGTACGGCGCCGTGCAGGCCTGTATCAAGGCGATGCCGACCGAGAACAGCTTCCTGGGGCTGGCCAACCTGTTCTCCGGTGGCGCGCTGCTCCAGCTGTCGGTGTTCGCGCTGGGGATCATGCCGTACATCACGGCCAGCATCATCGTCCAGCTGCTGACCGTGGTCATCCCTCGCTTCGAGACGCTGAAGAAGGAGGGGCAGGCCGGGCAGACCAAGATGACGCAGTACACGCGTTACCTCACCATCGGGCTGGCCATCCTGCAGTCCTCGACGCTCATCACCTTCGCGCAGAACCCGTCGAACCTGTTCGGGCCGAGCTGTACCGACATCCTCACCGACCACGCGGTGCCGACCGTGCTGCTCATGGTGCTGACCATGACCGCCGGGACCGGCATGATCATGTGGCTCGGCGAGCTGATCACCGACCGCGGGATCGGCAACGGCATGTCGTTGCTCATCTTCACCTCGATCGCCGCGCGCTTCCCCCAGTCGCTGTGGGCGATCCAGCAGCAGGACGGCCGCTGGGACAAGTTCATCGCGATCATCCTGATGGGCTTCCTGGTCATCGCCCTCGTGGTCTTCGTCGAGCAGAGCCAGCGCCGCATCCCGGTCCAGTACGCCAAGCGGATGATCGGGCGCCAGATGTACGGGGGCTCCTCGACGTACATCCCGCTCAAGGTCAACATGGCCGGCGTCATCCCGGTCATCTTCGCCAGCTCGCTGCTGTCCCTGCCGTCGATGGTCGCCCAGTTCAGCAGGTCCGGGAACCAGGCCAACAACCCGGGCTGGGTCGACTGGGTCGACTCCTACCTCGTGCGCGGGGACAGTCCGATCTACATGGCCATCTACACCGCGCTCATCGTGTTCTTCACCTTCTTCTACGTGTCGATCACGTTCAACCCGACCGAGGTCGCCGACAACATGAAGCGCTATGGCGGCTTCATCCCCGGCATCCGGGCGGGCCGTCCGACGGCGGAGTACCTCCAGTACGTCCTCACCCGGATCACCGTCCCCGGCGCGATCTACCTGGCACTCATCTCCCTCATCCCGCTCATCGCCCTCAAGCTGTTCAACGCCAACCAGAACTTCCCGTTCGGAGGCACCTCGATCCTGATCATCGTCGGCGTCGGCCTGGAGACGGTGAAGCAGATCGAAGCCCAGCTCCAGCAACGGCACTACGAAGGGTTCCTCCGATGAGCACCGCACTGCAGGAAGGCGCCCGCCGGGCCCGCACCGGCGCGCAGACCGCGACATGCGCCTGATCATCCTGGGCCCCCCCGGTGCCGGGAAGGGCACCCAGGCTGCCCGGATCGCCGAGGGCCTCGGCATCCCGGCCATCTCCACCGGCGACATCTTCCGGGCCAACATCCGGGACGAGACGCCGCTCGGCAAGGAGGTCAAGCAGATCCTGGCCTCGGGTGGCTACGTCACCGACGAGATCACCAACGCGATCGTCGACGACCGCCTCGAGCAGCCCGACTGCAGGCCGGGCTTCCTGCTGGACGGCTACCCGCGCACGACGGCGCAGGTCGGAGCGCTCGACGGCATGCTCGCCTCGCACGGCAAGGCACTGGACAAGGTCCTGGAGCTCACCGTCGAGGAGGAGGCCGTCGTCGACCGGCTGCTCAGACGGGCCTCGGTCGAGGGCCGCGCCGACGACACCGAGGACGTCATCCGCGAGCGGCAGGCCATCTACCGTCGTGAGACGGCGCCGCTGGCGGCGGTGTACGCTGAGCGCGGGCTGCTCGTCCAGGTCGACGGGATGGGCGAGGTCGACGAGGTCACTGCGCGCGTCCTCGCCTCGCTCGGTCACTGACCCGCTCGCTCGGTTCCACCGGATCGGCGGCAGCGGCTAGGGTCGTTCGTCATGGCACTCTTCGGCCGCGAGCGGATCACCGGCAAGACCCCCGAGCAGCTGCGCCTCATGCGCGCCGCGGGCCTGCTCGTCGGCCAGACGCTCGCCCTGCTGGCCGAGCGGGTCGAGCCCGGGATGACCACCAAGGCCCTGGACGAGCTGGCCGAGGAGCACATCCGCGGCGGCGGCGGGGTCCCCAGCTTCCTGGGCTACCACGGCTTCACCGGCACCCTGTGCACCTCGGTCAACGAGGAGGTGGTCCACGGCATCCCCGGCACCCGCGTGCTGCGCGAGGGCGACCTGCTCTCCATCGACTGCGGTGCCATCGTGCAGGGCTGGCACGGCGACGCGGCGGTCTCCCTCGTCGTCGGGGGTCGCGAGGCGGCCCGGCCCGAGGACCTCCAGCTGATCGACGCGACCGAGGCCGCCATGTGGGCCGGCATCGGTGCCCTCGTCGTCGGCCAGCCCCTCTACGCCGTGGGGGCGGCGGTCGAGGACGAGATCGACGCCGCGGGGGAGCGCGACGGGCGGACCTACGGGATCGTCGAGGACTACGTCGGTCACGGCATCGGGACCTCGATGCACATGGACCCGCAGGTGCCCAACTACCGCGTCGAGGGCCGTGGGCCCAAGGTCGTCGACGGCACCACCATCGCGATCGAGCCGATGATCACCCTCGGCGACCAGGACAACCGGGTGCTGGCCGACGACTGGACCGTGGTCACCCTGGACGGTGCGCGGGCCGCCCACTGGGAGAACACCGTCGCCGCGACGGCCGACGGCCTGTGGGTGCTCACCGAGGTCGACGGCGGTGCATCGCGGCTGGGCCGTCTCGGAGTCGCGTATGCCGCGCTGTGCTGAGCCGGCGCGGCGGCGGGCCCCCCGCCGGACCCTGCTCGTCGTGCTCGCCGTGACCACCCTCGCCGGGTGCGGTGCGGCTGGGGCACCGACCTCGGGGTCGGCTGCTGAGCCCGCGCGAGGGATGAGCCTGCCGGCCACCGCGACGACCCGCAGCACCGCGACGACCCGCAGCACGGCGACGAGGACCACCTCGCGGCGCCCGTCGACACCGTCGACACCGAGCTCGGCCGCGCCGAACCGAACGCCCTCCACGACCCGCCGGCCGGCTCCGGCGCCCCCCACGAGCACGGCACGGCTGGCTCCGGTGCCCCGCCAGCCGGCCCAGCCCGCCGTCGCGCACCCGGTCAACGACCCGGCATACGGCGCGGGAGCCAACGCCGTCCTCACCCCGGTCGGCGACACTCTCTGGGCCAGGATGGCCGGCTACTCCTGGACGGCGCAGTGCCCAGTCGGGCGGAGCGGGCTGCGGGTGGTCCAGGTGAACTTCTGGGGGTTCGACGGGGCCCGGTCGCGCGGGTCGGTGGTCGTGGCCAGCAGCATCGCGGGGGCGGTCGCGGGCGCCTTCACCGACCTGTACGGCCAGCGGTTCCGGATCCGCCAGATGCGGCCGATGGACTCCAGGTGGGGGCACAACCCCAAGGGACCGGGGGCTGACGACTACGCAGCGATGCAGGCCGACAACACCTCCGGCTTCAACTGTCGCTACGTCGGCGGGCAGGAGGCGAGCACGAGGTGGAGCCGCCACGCGTTCGGCCTGGCCGTCGACGTCAACGACTTCGAGAACCCCTACGTCGACACGCACGGCGTCGTCTACCCGAACACCTACTTCCTGAGCCATCGCAGCGGTGCAGGCGTCCTGGCCGGCTCCTCCTCGGCGGCGGTCCGGGCGTTCACCTCCCGGGGGCTGTCCTGGGAAGGGACGTCCGCGCCTCCGGACTACCAACACTTCGACGGGTGAGCATCATGTCCACATCCCCTGTCCGCAGCATGCGCGGTCTCCTCCCGGTCGCCGTGGCGACCCTCTCGGGGCTGGCGGCCGTCGCCGGCTGCGCCGGAGCCCCCCAGGCCGGCCCGACGAGCGTCTCCCTGACGCCGACCAGCTCACCGGCAGCGCCACTGACGACGACGACCTCGAGCCCGCCGACGCGCGCCACCTCGGCCAAGACCGCCAAGCCCGCCAAGCCCGCCAAGCCCGCGAAGGCCGCCAAGCCCAAGGTCGCCAAGACCGCCCCCCGACCGGTGGCGAGGACGCGCACGCCGTCGCCGGTCGTCCGCCCGAGCCACTCGAGCGCCCCCGCGCCGCGCCCGTCCACCAAGCCTGCTCCCGCCAGTCCGGCCAGCTGCGCGGTGCCGTCGGGGGTGAGCGCGCCCCAGGTGGTCCTGGTCGACAGCAGCGGCAGCAGCGCCACGGTGCGGGCCTGCGCGCGCTCGGGCAGCCGCTACGTGCTGCAGCTGGGGCCCTACAGCGGCCACGTCGGCCGCAACGGGGTCAGCTGGAACAAGCGCGAGGGCGACAACACCACTCCGGGCGGGACGTACCCGCTCGTGGAGGGTTTCGGAAACTATGCCAACCCCGGTCTCCGGGTGGGCTCGTGGCTGCAGGTGAGCTCGTCCGACGTCTGGGTCGAGGACCCCAGGTCCGCCTACTACAACACCCACCAACGCCTGCCCTCGAACGGACGGTGGGGCTACGCCGAGCCGATGACGACCGCCCCGGCCTACAACTACGCCCAGGTCATCGCCTACAACACGGCCGACGTCCCGTACAAGGGCTCGGGCATCTTCTTCCACGTCGACCAGGGACGTGGCACCGCCGGGTGCGTCTCCCTGCCCACCAGCAGCCTGTTGTCGGTCCTGCGCTGGGAACGCGCCGGTGTCGTCATGTCGATCCAGTGACCGGCTTCCCGCTCCCGGCCGCCAGCCCCGCCTCGCAGGGAGTCGACGCACGCGGCATACGGGACTTCCTCCAAGCCGCCGAGCACGCCGGGATCGACCTGCACAGCCTCGCCGTGGCGCGACACGGTCACGTCGTCGCGGCAGGCTGGTGGAGCCCGTATGCCGCCGAGCTGGTCCACCTCGGATACTCGCTGTCCAAGTCGTTCACCGCCACGGCGGTGGGTTTCCTCGTCACCGACGGCCTGCTGTCGATGGACGACGCCCTCGTCGACCACCTGCCGGTCGACGCCGCGGCCCTGGACCCCGCCTGGCGCGCGGTGCGGCTGCGCGACGCCCTGTCGATGACCCTCGGCCACACCGACGACCCGTGGCCGGGCCGGGACGCGAGCGGCCCGACGACGCCGGGCGCTGCGGACCCCGCGCTGGCCTTCGCCCTGTCCGTCCCTCCCCACCGGGAGCCGGGAACCTTCTTCACATACAACCAGCGCGCCACCTACCTGACCCAACGGGCCGTGGAGCACACCTGCGGGCGCACCGTCCCCGAGCTGCTGGGCACCCGGCTGCTCGAACCACTCGGGCTGCCCCCCATCCCGTGGCACACCGACGTCGTCGGCCACCCGCTCGGGTTCTCCGGCGCGCACCTC
>JAICMC010000084.1 GCA_025929465.1 Nostocoides sp. | reverse complement strand
GAGGTGCGGGATGCCCTCGTATGCGGTGAGCTCGACCCGCTTGGGGTCGACGAGGACCATCCGCACCTCATCGGGGGTGGACCGCATCAGGACCGAGGTGATCATCGAGTTGACGAAGCTGGACTTGCCGGCGCCCGTCGCGCCGGCCACGAGCAAGTGCGGCATCTTGGCGAGGTTGGCGATGACATAGCCGCCCTCGACGTCCTTGCCGACCCCCATGACCATCGGGTGGTGGTTGTTGCGCGCCGTCTGGCTGCGCAGGACGTCGCCGAGGGAGACGACCTCCTTGTCCGCGTTGGGGATCTCGATGCCGATCGCGGAGCGGCCCGGGATCGGGGAGAGGATGCGGACGTCGGCCGAGGCCACGGCATACGCGATGTTCTTGCTCATCGAGGTGACCCGCTCGACCTTGACCGCGGGGCCCAGCTCGACCTCGTAGCGGGTGACGGTGGGCCCGCGCGAGAAGCCGGTGACCTGCGCGTCGATCCCGAAGTCGTCCAGGACCGTGGTCAGCGCCTCGACGACGGCGTCGTTGGCGGCCGACCGCTGCTTGTGCGGCGTCCCGGGCTTGAGGACGGCGGAGTCCGGCAGGGCGTAGGTGACGTCGCCGGCCAGGGCCAGCTGCTCGACCCGCGCCGGGAGCTGTGCCGTGGGCGGCGGTTCCAGGACGGCACGGTCGGCGGCCCTGACGGCGATCGCCTCGGTCGGGGTCGGGCCGCCCGGCCGGTCCGCCGTGCCGGACCCCGACGACGCGGGGACGGTGGGCAGTACGCCCGGCGCGGTCGGCCGCTTGAGCCCGGGACGTACCTTCGGCTTGTCCTCGGCCACTTCCCCGCCTGCGGCGTGGGCCCAGGCAGCCTGCTCGTATGCCGTGTCGCCGTCGCGCTCGGACAGGTCCACCCGGCTCCTGCGTCGGGTCCGCGCGGCGCCGACGGCCTTGGCGGGGACGTCCTCCTGTGTCTGGGTCGCGGACTTCTTGCCGTGCGAGATGAGGTCGGCGAGCTGGTGGATCCGCTCGGGGATCCGGTGCACCGGCGTCGCAGAGAGGACGAGCAGGCCGAAGAACCCCAGGATGAGCAGCAGTGCGGTGGCCCCGGTGGCCGTGACCGCGGTGGCTGCCGGGTCGGAGGCGAGGAACCCGATGATGCCGCCGCCGGCGCGCATGCCGGTGGCTCCGTCCGGGGGCTGGGGGATGTCCTGTGCGATGTGCGCCAAGCCGCACGCGGCGAAGGTGAGGGCAGTGGTGCCGACGGCCATCCGGCTGGTCGCCTCGCCCTCCTGCGGAGCGCGGAGCATCCGGACGCCGAAGAAGAGCAGCGCGAGCGGCACGGCATACGCGACCCGGCCGAAGGTCCCGGCGAAGACGGCGTGGACCAGGGAGCCGAAGGTACCCGGCAGTCCCCACCACTCCCGGGCGGCGACGACGACGGCCAGCGCGATGAGCAGGAAGCCCGCCCCGTCGCGGCGGTGCTCGGGTTCCAGGTCGCGGGCGCTGTTGCCGACCCGCCGCGCGGCCGAGCCGGCCACGTGGGCCATCCCCATCCAGGTGGTCTGGATCGCGCGCAGCGGCAGGGGCAGCCCGCCCCCGGCGCGACGGCCGCGGGTGGCTGGTCGCCGAGCCGGCGCCTTGCGGTTCGCCGGGCGGTTGGCACGGCTGCGCGAGCGCGCGGAGGAGGACGTACGGGTCGCCATGGTCCGAACCCTAGGCGATGGTCACCCCAGACTCACGCGTCACACGCGCAACAGCGGTCATTTCCCCGCTCTCCAGCTCATCTCCCGGCCCTGTCCTCCCCCTGTCCTTGCCCTGTCGTTCTCTCTGTCATTTCTGCGCCATGGCGCTGATGCCGACCACCGGCGTCGGCATTTCAGCGCCGGTGGTCGGTCTAAGCGCCATGGCGCAGAGGTGGATCCGGTCACGCCTCGATGACTGTGGTGGGCCCCCCTGACAGCGAGGCGGTCACGCCTCGATGACAGTGGGAATGATCATCGGGCGGCGGCGGATCTTGCGCCCGACCCAGCTGCCGACCGATCGCCGGATCACCTGTTGCAGCTGGTAGGAGTCGGTGATGCCCTGGTCCAGCGCCTCCCCGAGCGCACGCTCCAGCTGCGGCCGGATGTCCTCGAAGACGACCTCGTCGGGGGCGAACCCCCGCGCGACGATCTCCGGGGCAGCGACCATCTTGCCGGCGGCGGTGTCGACGACCACGACGACCGAGATGAAGCCTTCGTCGCGCAGGATCCGCCGGTCCTTGAGCAGCGCCTCGTCGGCCTCGCCCACCGTGGACCCGTCGACGTAGACGTAGCCGCTCGGCACCGCCCCCGCAACCCGGACCGCACCCTTGTACAGGTCCACGGCGACCCCGTCCTCGACGACGACGACGTGGTCGCGCGGGACCCCCGTGGCCATCGCCAGGTCGGCGTTGGCCACCAGGTGGCGCCACTCGCCGTGGACCGGCATGACGTTGCGGGGCTTGATGATGTTGTAGGTGTACAGCAGCTCCCCGGCGCTCGCGTGGCCGGAGACGTGCACCTTGGCATTGCCCCTGTGGACCAGCGTGGCACCCAGCCGCATCAGCCCGTTGATCACCCGGTAGACGGCATTCTCGTTGCCGGGGATGAGCGAGGAGGCGAGCAGAACCGTGTCGCCGTCGCCGACCTCGATCTTGTGGTCGCGGTTGGCCATCCGGGACAGGGCAGCCATCGGCTCCCCCTGCGAGCCGGTGCAGATCAGGACGATCTTGTCGTGCGGCAGGTCGCCGAGCCGCTTGAAGTCGATGAGCAGCCCGTCCGGCACCCGCAGGTAGCCCAGCTCGGTCGCGATCCCCATGTTGCGGACCATCGACCGGCCGACCATGGCCACCTTGCGACCGGACTTCTCTGCCGCGTCCAGGACCTGCTGGACCCGGTGCACGTGGGAGGAGAAGCAGGCGACGATGATCCGCTTGCGCGACTCGCGGAACACCCGCTCGATGGCTGGCGCGAGCTCCCGCTCGGAGGTGGTGAAGCCCGGCACCTCGGCGTTGGTGGAGTCGCACATCAGCAGGTCGACGCCCTCCTCCCCCAGGCGAGCGAAGGCGCGCAGGTCGGTGATCCGGCCGTCGAGCGGGAGCTGGTCCATCTTGAAGTCGCCCGTGTGCAGCAGGGTGCCGCCGGAGGTGCGGATGCAGACGGCGAGCGCGTCGGGGATCGAGTGGTTGACGGCGACGAACTCGCAGTCGAACACCCCGAGCCGCTCACGGTCGCCCTCGCGCACCGCGAGGGTGTACGGGGTGATCCGGTGCTCCTTGAGCTTGGCCTCGATGAGGGCCAGGGTGAGGGTCGATCCGACGAGCGGGAGGTCCGGCTTGAGCCGGAGCAGATAGGGGACCGCCCCGATGTGGTCCTCGTGCCCGTGGGTGAGGACGACGGCCTGGACGTCCTCCAGCCGGCCGGCGATGTACTCGAAGTCGGGCAGGATCAGGTCGATGCCGGGTTGGTGGTCGTCGGGGAAGAGGACCCCGCAGTCCACGATGAGCAGCTGGGCCTTGTGCTCGACGACGGCCATGTTGCGCCCGACCTCGCCGAGCCCGCCGAGGGCGACGACCCGGACGGCGCCGTCGCGCAGCGGTGCCGGCAGGGCCAGCTCGGGGTGCGGGTGGCTCACAGGAGTCCGGACTGCTTGAGCCCGGTCCGCAGGATGTCCAGGTGCTCGGGCGGGGACTCGAGGAGCGGCAGCCGTACCGTGGCGTGCTCGATGACCCCCAGCTCGACCATCGCGGCCTTGGCCATGATGGCTCCCTGGGACGTGGTCATGAGGGCGTCGACAGCGGGGATGAGCCGGCGGTGGATCTCCAATGCCGCGGGCAGGTCGCCCTTGTCGACGGCGGCGACCATCGCGGCATACTCCTGCCCGGCGACGTGCCCCACCACGCTGACCACACCGATGGCGCCCTGGGCGAGCATCGGGAGGTTCACCTCGTCGGCCCCGGAGTAGTACAGGAGGTCGGTGGCGGCCATGACCTTGGTGGTGGACCAGAGGTCGCCCTTGGCGTCCTTGACCGCCACGATGTTGGGATGCGCCGCGAGCAGCGCCAGCGTGTCAGGCGCAAACGGTATGCCGGTACGCCCCGGGATGTCGTAGAGCATGACTGGCAGGTCGGTCGTGTCGGCGACCGCGCGGCAGTGGGCGAGCACCCCGGCCTGGGTCGGCTTGTTGTAGTAGGGCGAGACGAGGAGCAGCCCGGTGGCGCCAGCGTCACGTGCTCGCTCGGCCATCTCGACAGAGTGGGCGGTGGCATTGGACCCGATGCCGGCGACGACGGCGGCTCGACCGCCGACTGCCTCCGCGACGAGCGCGACCATCTCGATGCTCTCCTCGTCGCTCAGGGTTGCCGACTCGCCGGTGGTGCCGTTGACGACCAGGCCCTCGTTGCCGTGGTCGACGAGATGGCGGGCGAGCACCTGGGCGCCGTGGGTGTCGAGGGAGCCGTCGGGCTTCATCGGGGACACCATGGCGGTGAGCACATGGCCGAAGACGGGAGCGGCTGGCATGCCCACGAGGCTACCGCGCCGCTGTCCGATCCCGGTGCTACGTTGCCGACCATGCGCCAGTACCTCGACCTGCTCGAGCACGTGCTGCTGACGGGCGTCGACAAGGCCGACCGCACGGGCACCGGCACACGCAGCGTCTTCGGGTACCAGATGCGCTTCGACCTCGCCGAGGGCTTCCCCGTCCTCACGACCAAGCGGCTGCACCTGAGGTCGATCATCGGCGAGCTGCTGTGGTTCCTGCGCGGTGACACCAACGTGCGGTGGCTGCAGGAGCGCGGCATCACCATCTGGGACGAGTGGGCCGACGCCAACGGCGACCTGGGCCCGGTCTACGGCTACCAGTGGCGCAGCTGGCCGACCCCCGACGGTGGCCATGTCGACCAGATCGCCAAGGTCATCGAGGCGATCCGCACCAACCCGCACAGCCGCCGACACGTCGTCTCGGCCTGGAACGTCGCCGACGTGGACGAGATGGCCTTGCCGCCCTGCCACACGATGTTCCAGTTCTACGTCTCCCCCGGTGTCGACGGAGCACGGGGACGGCTGTCCTGCCAGTTCTACCAACGCAGCGCCGACGTCTTCCTCGGGGTCCCGTTCAACATCGCCTCGTACGCGCTGCTCACCCTGCTCGTCGCGCAGCAGACCGACCTGGAGCCGGGCGAGCTCGTCCACACCCTGGGCGACGCCCATCTCTACGCCAACCACGTGGACCAGGCACGGTTGCAGCTGACCCGCGACCCGCTCCCGCTGCCGACCATGCGGATCACCCCCCGCGGCACGATCGACGGCTATGACCTGGGCGACTTCGAGCTCGTCGGCTACCAGGCGCACCCGTCGATCAGGGCCCCGATCGCGGTCTGACCGGCAGGCGGATCGGGGAGCACACGGCATACGGTGTCCCCATGACCCGGATCACACTCATCGCGGCGCTCGGACGCAACCGCGTCATCGGTGCCGACGGCGCGATCCCGTGGCACCTGCCGGGTGAGCAGGCCCGGTTCAAGGAGACCACGATGGGTCACACCCTGCTCATGGGCCGCAAGACGTTCGACTCGATCGGCCGCGCGCTCCCGGGGCGCCGGACCATCGTCATCACCCGCTCGCCGGACTGGCACCACGAGGCGGTGGAGACGGCGCACTCGTTCGCCGAGGGGCTCTCCCTGGCCGGGCCCGGCGATGAGCTGTTCGTCGTCGGTGGCGGGCAGATCTACGCCGAGGCGATGCCGTATGCCGTGCGCATGGTGCTCACCGAGGTGGACCGGTCTCCCGAGGGAGACACCCTGTTCCCCGAGTGGGTTCTGGACGACTGGCGCGAGGAGGGCCGCGAGGAGCACGACGGGTGGGACATCGTCACCTACGTCCGCTGCTGAGCGACAGCCGGCGAGCAGCGCAGCCGCTGGGCAGGGTGACGACCAGCGGGAAGGCGCAGACCGCTCCACCGCCACCACGCGCGCCCGTCGTGGCTCGCACGTCGTCAACAGGCTGCCTCCCAGGTCAACAGGCTGCCTCCCAGGTCAACCGGCTGCCTCCCAGGACGGGTCGCGACCCGTGCGCGCGACCGTCTGCTCCAGCCGCGTCGCACCCTCGGGCACCCGTGCTGCTGGACCGAACGGCTCGTTGCCGAACAGCTCGAAGAACCGGTCCACCTGGTCCAGTCGGGCATCGTCGACGTGCAGGTCCTGTCCGGTGGCGCGGGCCAGGTCCCACCCGTGCATCGTCAGCTCCTCGATCGCGACCACCGCGTTGTCTGCCGAGTCCATCTCAACCCCTCCTGCCGATACCCGGCCGTGCCAGGCCGACTCCTCGCGCCAGGCGTCGGCCAGCTCCTCGAGCCGGCTGGGAATCGCCGCGCGCCAGTCGTCGACGAGATCCTCCGGCGGCCGCGCCTGCTCCTTACGCCCGTTGCCGGCGAAGACGGTCGAGAACTGGTGGATGTGCGTGAGAAGGTCAGCCACCGTCCACTCGGAGCAGGGCGTCGGGCAGTCGAGCTTGTCGTCGCCCACCCCAGACACCAGCCGTCCCATCTCCGCTGCCGCTGGACCGAGGTCGAACATGTGCACCCTCCGCTTCAGAGTCGGCCGCAGCGGTCGTCCGCCGTGCGGATCTCCCGCGGCCGTTGGTCGATGCCGGACGTCTGGTGGCTGGTCATACCGTAGAGGCTGGAGCAGGTCGGTAGGCGGACGCAGGCAACGTTTCCCCGGCGAAGTTCTGAAACCAGGACCTTCACTTCGTGGTTAATGAGCCTTTTCTATTAACACTGATCGATATGAAGTGTTAAGCTTCATTGATGCATCCTCGCGAGGATAACCCCACCACGGCCCGGGCCACCGTCATCGGCGACCTCGTCGGCTCACGGCGAGCCCTGGACCGCAGGCTCCTCCATGCCCGGCTCAAGGACGCCCTCGCGCGCGCCAACGCCGTGGTACCGGCGACCACCCCGCTGAGGGTGACCGTCGGTGACGAGTTCCAGGGGTCGTACCCCCGGCTGGGGGACGCCCTCCATGCCACCGCACGGGTGCACCTGGCCCTCGCGCCCGACGACGAGGTGCGGTTCGGTATCGGCTGGGGCGAGGTCACGTCCCTGGATGCCGACGGGATCCAGGACGGACCCGGCTGGTGGGCGGCGCGCGAGGCGATCCTGCGCGTGCACGCTCGGCAGGCCCGCGCCTCGACGCGGGCGCTGACGACCGGGTTCGAGGCACCCGCCGGCTCGCTCGGGCACTCCACCGTCGATCTGGTCACGGCCTCCCTGCTGCTGCGCGACCAGGCGCTCGCGTCCCTGTCCGGTGTCTCCAAGGTCATCCTGGGCAGGCTCCTGGACGACGTCACCCAGGCCGACATCGCTGTCGAGCTCGGGATCTCGGCATCGGCTGTCTCGCAACGGGCCCGGCGGGACGGGCTGCACCTCCTCGTGGAGGCCGAGCAGCGGCTGGCGCGGGTCGCCTGACCGGACGCGCCGCCGTCCCCGGACGCGCGCCGGCCCCGGGCGCGCCGTCGGCCCCAAACGCGCCGCCGGCCCCGGACGCTGTCCGAACCTCGTGGTTGGATCGCTGCCGTGAGCGTGCTGGCCTGTCTGTTGCTCGCCGTCGGCGCGACCGACCTCATCCGCGCCGAGGGTGGGGCCCCCGGTCGCGTCCGGCGGTTCGTCGCGGCCTGCGTCGGCCTGCTCGCCCTGCTCGTCCTCGCCCTGCTCGGGCACCTCGGTTCCGGCGTCGACGTCGTCCTGCTCGCGCTCTGCGCGATCGCGCTGGTCGGCTGGGTGGCGCTGTCCTCGCGGGCGCTGGACCGCCCGCAGCCCCGGCGCCTTCGGCCGGGCCTGGCCCTCGGGATGCTGGGTGCGACCGGCCTCCTGCTGCTCGGCGCGTCCGGGCACACCACCGCGGTCGACGGTCCCCTCGGTGGCTGGATCGGCGGCCTCGCCCTGCCCGGCCTGGGCAGTCGCGACGCGACCCGCGCCCTGCTCGTCGCTGGTGCGTTGGTGACCCAGCTGTCGACCGCGAACCTCGTCGTCCGGCTCGTCCTCGCCGGGGTCGGGGCGATCAAGCCGACCGGCCAGCCGCAGGCATCGGACCGGCTGCGCGGCGGGCGCCTGCTCGGCCCGATGGAGCGCCTGCTCATCGTCGGTCTGGGGCTGGCCGGACAGGTGACCGCGGCCGGGTTGGTCATCGCCGCCAAGGGACTGATCCGCTGGCCCGAGCTGCAGGCCTGGTCGCGGGACCCGCACGCCCCCGGCATCGACGAGGTCACCGAGTACTTCCTCGTCGGGTCCTTCGTCAGCTGGCTGACCGCCCTCGGCGCCCTGTGGGTCTCGGCCGGCTGACCGGGCACCGCCGCAGCACCGTGGGAGGGCTGACAGGATGACCGGGTGACCAGCCCGCACGACCATACCGAGCATGACCATACCGAGCATGACCATACCGAGCACGACCACACCGAGCATGACCACGACGCTGCCCCCATGGCCGCGGACGCCTCCGTCCGAGTCGCTCGCCCGAGCGATGCGCCGGCGGTCGGGGTCGTCCAGGCCGCGGTGTGGCAGGCGGCGTATGCCGAGGTCGTCCCGCCGGAGGTGTTCGCCCGGTTCGAGCCGCAGGCCTTCGCCACGACGTGGCGGCACTCGCTGGAGAGCCCACCAGCGGGCGCGTTCAACCTGCTCGTCGCCTGCGCCGGCGCCCAGGTGGTGGGCTTCGCCGCCGTCGGCCCGTCACAGGACCCGGATGTCGACGACGACAGCGGCGAGCTGCTCGCGATGGGCGTGCACCCGCACGCACGACGTGTGGGCCACGGCTCCCGGCTCGTCAACGCCGCCATGGTGCACCGGTCCGAAGCCGGTGCCGTCGGGGCCAGCGCCTGGGTCCTGGCAACGGACGAGTCGGTCCGGGCGTTCCTGCTGGCCGCGGGGTTCGCGCCGGACGGCGCGCACCGCCAGCGTGTCGTGGGCCCTGCCGGACAGACCGCCCGCGAGGTCCGCCTCACCGTCCGGCTCGGCCCGGAGGACCCCACACCCGATCCGGCCGGATGACGACAGCGGGCCTGGACGCCGGGCGGCGGCGTGCGGTGCTCCGCCAGGCGTGGTCGGTGGGGATCGCGACCGGGGCCTACGGGATCAGCTTCGGGGCGCTCGGCGTGGCCGCGGGGCTCAACCTCTGGTTGGTGCAGGCCCTGTCCGCGCTGATGTTCACCGGCGGCTCGCAGTTCGCCTTCGTCGGCATCATCGCCACCGGTGTGGGTGCCGCACCCTCGGCGATAGCAACAGCGGCGCTGCTGGGAATCCGCAACGGCCTGTATGGGATCCAGACCTCGCAGTTCCTGGGTGTCCGCGGCGCACGACGGGTCGCCGCGGCGCACCTCACCATCGACGAGTCCACCGCTGTCGGGATCGCCCAACCCGAGGACGAGGCCCAGCGGCTCGGCTTCTGGCGGACCGGGATCGCCGTCTTCGTGTTCTGGAACGCGATGACCTTCGTGGGAGCACTGCTCGGCAACACCGTGGGCGACCCGAAGCGCTACGGTCTGGACGCCGCCGCGGCCGCGGCCTTCTGCGCACTGCTCTGGCCGCGGCTACGCAGCCTCGACGCACTGGCGACCTCCGCCCTGGCCATCTGCCTCGCCCTGGCCTTCGCCCCGTTCGTGCCAGCCGGCATACCCGTCCTCGTCGCCGCCCTGGCCGCCGTCGTCGTCGCCCTGCGTCACGGGGGACGGCACGAGGCGCCGCTGCGGGCCGAGGCTCCCGGATCGGACCCCACGCCATGACCGCGACCGTCGCCGTGCTGCTCGCCTGCGGAGCCTGCTTCGTGCTGAAGTTCGTCGGCTATCTCACGCCTGCGCGCTGGGTGTCCGGTCCTCGCACGTCCCGTATCACGACGCTGCTACCTGTCGCGCTGCTCTCGGCACTCATCGCGGTCCAGGCCTTCACCACCGGCGAGCGCCTCGTCCTGGACGCCCGGGCGGTCGCCGTCGCGGTCGCGCTCATCCTGCTGCGGCTGCGCGCCAACTTCATCGTCGTGGTGGTGGGAGCAGCGGCCGTTGCCGCCGTTCTGCGTGCCCTCGGTGGCTGAGCCGGCCGCACCGTTCAGTCGGCGAGGCCGAGGTAGTGCTCGAGGCCGACGGTCAGACCCGGGTGGTCGACGACGCCCCGGATCCCGGCGAGGACACCAGGCATGAACGAGGCGCGGTCGAAGGAGTCGTGCCGGATGGTCAGCTGCTCCCCCACCCCGCCGAGGAGCACCTCCTGATGGGCGACCAGACCGCGCAGCCGGACCGAGTGAACGGGTATGCCGTGCACCCGCGCCCCGCGGGCACCGTCGGGGTCCTGGGTCGTCGCGTCGGGCACCGAACCCAGCCCGGCCGCCTCCCGCGCGGCGCCGATGAGATCCGCCGTGCGCGCAGCCGTGCCGGAGGGGGCGTCGACCTTGTCCGGGTGGTGCAGCTCGATGACCTCGACCGACTCGTAGAACCGGGCGGCTCTGGCCGCGAAGGACATCATCAGGATCGCGCCGATGGCGAAGTTGGGTGCGATCAGCACGCCGGTCCCGGTCGGTGCTGACGACAGCCGATCCCGCAGCACGCCGAGCCTGTCCTCGGACCAGCCGGTGGTGCCCACCACCACATGGACTCCCCGCTCCACACAGTGCGCCACGTTGTCGGGCGAGGCCCCCGGCACCGAGAACTCGACGACGACGTCGGCGCCCCCCAGGTCCCCGAGGTCATCGCCTTCGTCGAAGCGGCCGACGAGGGTCATGCCTTCGGCAAACTCGACGGCCCCGCATACGGTCGAACCCATCCGCCCGGCCGCACCGATGACCGCCACCTTGAGGATCTGCGCCATGACGCGAGCCTAGCGAGCCGCGTCCAGCCATCCCTGGTGGGCGAGCCGCCACAGGGCGGCCCCGTCGCCGCTGCTCCGGCTCGCGGGCCAGGTCGGCCGGCGCAGCGACCGCTGCCCAGGCTCGTCGCCCTGCCTCCACCGGCGGCAGGTGGCCGGTGGCCGGTGAGAGATGACGCCAGACGTCGAGGACGGTCGGGCAGACCAGCTGACGGACCCACCCGAGACGCGACTTGTGGCGCCGGAGCAGGGGCGATCGCCCCGGTTCGCGCGACCTGGGCGGCACGGTGGCGCAGTTGAATGGGTACCCACTGGCCCGGCCACAGCGGCCCGGGCCACCTGCGGGTTGCGGCCGTGAGACGGCCCGGCTCCCCCTCGCGGGAGAACCGGGCCGTCGCGCGTATGCCGGGGACTGGGTCAGCTCTCGGAGCCGCCGTTGCCGTTGTGGCCGCGGTTGCCGCCACGACGGCGACGGTTGCGGTTGCGACGCTCGCCGCCCTCGGCGGGAGCCTCGTCCGAGCCCTCGTCGGCGCCCTCGTCGGCGGCCTCGTCGGCGCCGTCGGCACCCTCGAGGTCGGCGTCGGCGGCCACGGGCGCGCTGTCGGCAGCAGGTGCCGACTCGACCGGAGCCGCCGGGGCGGACGCGGCCGGAGCCTCGTCGTGCACATGCGTGTCACTGTCGGCGACGACGGCCGCGAGGGACAGCTTGCCGCGCGGGTCGACCTCCTT
>JAICMC010000177.1 GCA_025929465.1 Nostocoides sp. | reverse complement strand
GCCTGGCCGTCCTCGTCGAAGGCCATGACGACGATGGCAGCACCGTACTTGCGGCACAGCCGGGCGTGCCGGACGAAGGGCTCCAGGCCCTCCTTCATCGAGATCGAGTTGACGATGGGCTTGCCCTGGACGCACTTGAGACCGGCCTCGATGACCTCCCACTTGGAGGAGTCGATCATGAGCGGCACGCGGGAGATGTCCGGTTCGGACGCGAGCAGCTTGACGAACCGGTCCATGGCGGCGACGCCGTCGATCATCCCCTCGTCCATGTTGACGTCGATGACCTGCGCGCCGCTCTCGACCTGCTGCCGCGCGACCGACAGGGCGGTGGGGTAGTCCTCGGCCTTGATCAGGTTGCGGAACCGGGCCGAGCCGGTGATGTTGGTCCGCTCGCCGACGTTGACGAACAGCGAGTCCTCGGTGATGGTCAGCGGCTCCAGGCCCGCGAGGCGCATCGCGGGAGCGACGGTGGGCACCGGCCGGGTGCCGGCCCGCGCGCAGGCCTCGGCGATGGCGGCGATGTGGGCCGGCGTCGTGCCACAGCAGCCGCCGAGGATGTTGACCAGTCCGGCCGTGGCGAACTCGCCGACGACCTCGGCCATGTGCTCGGGCGTCTCGTCGTACTCCCCGAAGGCGTTGGGCAGTCCGGCGTTGGGGTAGCACGACACGAAGGTGTCGGCCACCCGCGCCAGCTCGGCGGCATACGGACGCATCTCGGCGGCCCCGAGCGCACAGTTGAGCCCCACCGCGAGGGGCCGCGCGTGGCGGACCGAGTTCCAGAACGCCTCGGTCACCTGACCGGACAGGGTCCGCCCGGAGGCGTCGGTGATCGTGCCGGAGATGACGACCGGCCAGCGTCGCTCGTGCTCCTCGAACAGCGTCTCGACGGCGAAGATGGCGGCCTTGGCGTTGAGGGTGTCGAAGATCGTCTCGATGAGGAGCACGTCGGCGCCGCCGTCGACGAGGCCGCGGGCCTGGGTCAGGTAGGCCGCCACGAGCTCGTCGTAGGTCACGTTGCGAGCGCCCGGGTCGTTGACGTCGGGGCTGATCGACGCGGTCCGGTTCGTCGGTCCGAGCGCGCCGAGGACGTAGCGGGGACGGTCCGGCGTCAGCAACGTCCGGGCGTCGCACGCGGCACGGGCCAGCCGGGCCGAGGCCAGGTTGAGCTCGTAGGCCAGCTCCTCCATCCCGTAGTCGGCGAGCGAGATCACCTGGGCGTTGAACGTGTTGGTCTCGATGAGGTCGGCGCCGGCGGCGAGGTAGTCCTCGTGGATGGCCCGGATGAGGTCCGGCGCGGTGATCGACAGCAGGTCGTTGTTGCCCTTGACGTCATGGCCCCAGTCGGCGAACCGCTCGCCGCGGTAGTCGGCCTCCCCGAGCTGGTGGCCCTGGATCATCGTGCCCATCGCGCCGTCCATCACCAGCACGCGCTCCTGGAGGAGCGCACGCAGGCTCTCGGTCGCGTCGGGGCGCAGGGCAGGGCTGGGCGTGGCTGACATCGGGCCAATTATGGCCCGTCGCATACAGTGCCCGGCATGAGCGCCCAGCCTGCGAGCAGCGCCGCAGGCGGGTTCCTCGTCGGACGGGTCGGGGGCGCGCCGGTCCGGATCGGCTACAGCTGGCTGGTCCTGGCCCTCGTCGTCGTCGTCGCGGTCGCCCCCAACGTCAAGGCGGTCCGGCCCGACCTGGGTTCCGGCGCGTATGCCGTGGGCCTGGCCGTGGCCCTCGTCCTGCTCGTCGCCGTGCTGGCCCACGAGTTCGCCCACGCGTTGGTCGCCCGGGCGTTCGGCGCCCACGTGGTCGCGATCGTCGCCGACCTGTTCGGGGGGCACACCTCCTTCGACGGCCGGGCACTGGGTCCCGGCCGGTCAGCGCTCGTGGCCTTCGCCGGACCCCTGGCCAACGGGCTGCTCGGTGGGCTGTTCTACCTGTTCACCAGCGGCATGCAGAGCGGGGTCCCGCTGTACCTGCTCGACCGCTTCGCCCTGGTGAACGTCTTCCTGGCCGCCTTCAACCTGCTGCCCGGACTGCCGCTGGACGGTGGACAGCTCGTCGAGTCGGCCGTCTGGGCCGTGACGAGGAACCGGCACAAGGGCACCGTCATCGCCGCCTGGTGCGGCCGGGTCCTCACCGTCCTGGTCGTCCTGTGGTGGGTCGTCCTGCCGCTGGCCCAGGGAGGCGGGCTCAGCTCTACGCTCGTCTGGAGCCTGCTCATCGCCAGCTTCCTGTGGCGCGGGGCGTCGGCGGCGCTGACCCGCGGTCAGGCGCTCGGCCGGCTCGACGCGGTGAGCCTCGGCCAGCTGCTCGTGGTGCTCCCCGTCCTATGGGACACCGACCCGGTCGGGATGGCCGCCCGGCAGTCGCCCGGCGGCGCGATCGTCGTGTCCCCGGCCGGGATCCCCGTGGGCCTGGTCCTTCCCGACGGGATCGGACAGGTACCACCCGAGCGGCGCGAGGCGACCCCGGTCGGAGCCGTCCTCCTGCGCCAGCCCGAGACGTGGGTGATCGAGGCCACCAGCGACGACGCCCTCCCCGTCGTCCAGGAGCTGGCCGCGCGGAACCTCCCGGTCGCCGTCGTCCGGCGAGAGGGTCACCTGCTCGGCCTGATCCAGACCGCCGACGTCCAGCGGGTGCTCTCCGGCGGGTCGGTCGACCGCTGACCCGGACCCGGCATACCCGGACGGACCTACACTTCGGGCCCATGACTGCCCTTGGCGCCGACCTGAGACGTGGACCCTTCCGCGAAGGGGAGCGGGTGCAGCTCACCGACCCCAAGGGACGGATGAACACGATCGTGCTGGCCGCCGGGAAGCAGTTCCACACCCACCGCGGGTTCCTCCAGCACGACGCCCTCATCGGCCGGCCGGACGGCTCGACGATCACGAACACGAGCGGGATCGAGTACCTCGCGATGCGGCCACTGCTCGCCGACTACGTCATGTCGATGCCACGCGGGGCGGCCGTCGTCTACCCCAAGGACGCCGGACAGATCGTCACGATGGCCGACATCTTCCCCGGTGCGATCGTGGTCGAGGCCGGAGTCGGGTCCGGGGCGCTGGCCATGTCCCTGCTGCGGGCGGTGGGCGACGACGGGCGGCTGTTCTCCTTCGAGCGGCGCGAGGACTTCGCCGACATCGCCACGGCCAACGCCCACCTGTTCTTCGGCCAGGACCACCCCGCCTGGACGGTCACCGTCGGCGACCTCGTCGAGCAGCTCCCGCTGACCGTCGAGCCCGGCACCGTCGACCGGGTCGTCCTGGACATGCTGGCCCCCTGGGACTGTCTGGACGTCGTCCACGTCGCCCTCGCGCCGGGCGGACTGCTCATCTGCTACGTCGCCACCGCCACCCAGCTGTCCCGCGTCGCCGAGGCGATGCGCGACCACGGGGGCTGGACCGAGCCGTCCGCCTGGGAGTCGCTGGTCCGCGGCTGGCACCTCGAGGGGCTCGCCGTGCGGCCGGAGCACCGGATGCACGGCCACACCGGCTTCCTGATCACCACCCGGCGCCTGGCGGACGGCGTCACGCCGCCGCTGCGCAAGTGTCGCCCCGCCAAGGGCGCCTATGGTGAAGCGGGGGTCGACGAGGACGCCTGGACCCCCGAGGACGTGGGGGAGCGGGTGCCCTCGGACAAGCGGGTGCGGCGGACCCGACGGGCCCTCGTCGCCGAGACCGGGGAGGGGAACGCGGCACCGGGCGAGGACGGCGAGCCGGCGCCGGCGCCCGAGGGCTGAGACGTTGGAGCGGTGCAGCGCGAGGCGTCACGCTCAGGTGACGCACCTGTGACCTAAACCTCCGCGACCTGCGCAGATTCCGGAGTTATGGTCGAAGCAGGCCGCCACACCGAGGCGGCGAGGTCACCTGCCGCGGAGGAGTCGCCATGACCGACCAGACCCAGGGACCGGCCCCCGGCGCCGGGCCGAACGATGTCGAGCACCTGCGCCGCGAGATCGCGGCGCTGCGGTCCCGGGTGGCCAGCAACCCGGCCCAGCTGCGCGAGCTGCAGGACACGGTGCGCGGCCTGGAGTCCCGGCTGATGACGGTCAACGCCCAGAACGACCGCCTGGTTCGCACCCTCAAGGAGGCCCGCGACCAGATCGTCGGTCTGAAGAACGAGATCGACCGGCTCGGCCAGCCGCCCTCGGCGTTCGGCGTCGTCCTGGACACCTATGGCGACGGGACCCTCGACATCCTCACCGGCGGCCGCAAGCTGCACGTGGCCGTCGCTCCCGATGTCGAGCCGTCGGCCCTGGTGCCCGGACGGGAGGTACGGCTCAACGAGTCGCTCAACGTGATGAGCGTCCACGGCTACGAGCGGGTCGGCGACGTCGTGCTCGTCAAGGAGGTCCTGGACGGCGACCGGGTCCTGGTCATCTCCCGGGGCGACGAGGAGCGGGTCTGCCGCCTGGCCGAGCAGCTGCTCGACGGGCCGGTCCGCGTCGGCGACGCCCTGACCATGGAGAGCCGTTCCGGCTTCGTGTTCGAGCGGATCCCCAAGTCCGAGGTCGCCGACCTGGTCCTGGAGGAGGTCCCCGACATCTCCTACGAGGACATCGGCGGTCTCCGCGGCCAGATCGAGGTCATCCGCGACTCGATCGAGCTGCCCTACCTGCACCCCGACCTGTACATCGAGCACCATCTCAAGCCACCCAAGGGCGTGCTCCTCTACGGCCCCCCCGGGTGCGGCAAGACGATGATCGCCAAGGCCGTCGCGGCGTCCCTGGCGCGCAAGGTGGCCGAGAAGCAGGGCACCCCGCTCGCCAAGTCCTACTTCCTCAACATCAAGGGCCCCGAGCTGCTCAACAAGTACGTCGGCGAGACCGAGCGGCACATCCGGCTGATCTTCCAGCGGGCCCGGGAGAAGGCCAACGAGGGCAACCCCGTCGTCGTCTTCTTCGACGAGATGGAGAGCCTGTTCCGCACCCGCGGCTCCGGCGTCTCCTCCGACGTCGAGACGACGATCGTGCCGCAGCTGCTCGCCGAGATCGACGGCGTCGAGGGACTGGAGAACGTCATCGTCATCGGCGCCTCCAACCGGGAGGACATGATCGACCCGGCCATCCTGCGCCCCGGTCGGCTGGACGTGAAGATCAAGATCGAGCGGCCCGATGCCGAGGCGGCGCAAGACATTTTCTCGAAGTACCTGATCGAGTCGCTGCCGTTGCATGCCGACGACCTCGCCGAGTTCGACGGCGACCGCTCGGCATGCATCAAGGCGAG
>JAICMC010000027.1 GCA_025929465.1 Nostocoides sp. | reverse complement strand
TGTGCCCGCCGACGCCGTGAGCTTCACGCTTCTGCAGGAGCAGCTGCACTCGGTTCTAGACACGCTGTCCGAGCGCGAGGCCGGGGTGGTCTCGATGCGCTTCGGGCTCACCGACGGTCAACCCAAGACGCTGGACGAGATCGGCAAGGTCTACGGCGTGACCCGGGAGCGCATCCGTCAGATCGAGTCCAAGACGATGAGCAAGCTGCGCCACCCGAGCCGCAGCCAGGCGCTGCGGGACTACCTGGACTGATCCGGTCCGGGGCGGTCGCGCCGGCGCACGGACGGCGCGCGCAGCCGCGACCAGGCGCGCCGGGGGGCGTCCAGGGCCCCGGCGACCACGTCATGCACCTGCCGCCGTCCGTCGGTGGGGTTGAGGAACGCGCGCAGCCGCTGCAGCCGGGGCCGGGTGCGCGTGACGCTGGTGACGACGTGGTGCGCTGGTCCGGCGAGATCTCCCACGGCCGTCCCGGGCGCGGCATACCGGGCCCGTTCGATGGTGCTCACGACGGTCCGCATCCGCTCGACGTCCGCAGGCTCCAGGTGGGCGCTCACGGTCACGAACCGGCCGGTCTGCCGCGGCGTGCTGCCGACAGGTGGGCGCACGCCCAGGTCGTCGATCTGGCGAAGGAAGCTCTGCCAGTGCGCCTCGGCGACAGCCGCGTCGTCGGGGGCTTCGGCCACCGCCCGTCGTCGCCGGAACTCGGCGGCGGTCGGTAGGGCGAGTGAGCCCACGGCGCCGAGGCCGAGGACCAGGAGCAGCCAGGCCCAGGCCGGCAGGGTGACCAGGCCGTGCCACAGCCGGGCAGGCGTCGACACCGCGGGCGCAAGGCCGCCGGGGTTGTCCGCCTGGTTGTCCTTGGTGCGAGGGCTCGCAGAGGGTGTGCTCGTGGCTGCGCTGGGGGCGGTGGTCGGCGCGTCGGACGGCCCGGTGGGCAGCGGCGCGGAGGTGTAGATGGGCGCGGCACCCGACCGACCGCTCGGGGTCGGCTCGAAGCGCAGCCAGCCCAGGCCCGGGAACCACAGCTCGGGCCAGGCGTGCGCGTCGGTGCCGCGGACCGTCCACGACGTGTCCGGCTCGAGGTGCCCGGGCAGATAGCCGATCGCCATCCGGGCGGGTATGCCACGGTCGCGGGCCATCATGATCATCGCCGTCGCGAACTGGATGCAGTACCCCTGCTTGGTCCGCAGGAAGGTGACGAGCGGGTCGTCGCCGTCCTCGGGGATCGCGGGCAGCAGGTTGAGGTTGTAGGAGAACGCGGGGCTGCGCAGGTACGCCTGGATGGCCCGGGCCGTGTCGATGGCGCTCGATCCCCGAGGCACGACCTTGTCCAGGATGGCGTCCAGGGTGGGACGGGCCGACTCCTCGACGGTCAGGTCGGTGTCGGTGACGCCGGCGTCGGCGAGGCCGACCGGGTCGGTCTGGGCGTTCTGCAGCTGCTGCTCGGTCGGCTGCACCCGCACGTAGCGGATCGTGTACTTGTCCGGGCGACGGTCGGGCCGGATGCTGCCGTCGAGAGTGGCCGACCACTGCACCCTGCCCAGGTCCGCCGCGACGGCCGGTGCCGGCGCAGCAAGCTGCGGCGGGTCGATCCGGTTGCCCGTCACCGTGATCTGGACGGTCGAGAGGACCACCCCGCCCGCGACGCCCAGGGGCGGGTCGGCCAGCCGGGACGTGTCCTGGTCGGTCTCGGTGTCCGTCCACTCCCCGTCGCGGTAGCCGGTGAGGACCCCGACCCGGAGCGGGTCGACGGCACCGCCGTTGCTCCGGTAGCGCAGGATCACCCCGTCGCTCTGGCTGCGCAGGCTTCGGGATATGTCCACGCTGCTGTTCAGCCGGCTCGTGCCGCCGACGCCGACACCGTTCGGCGCCCGGCCGAGGCCCGAGAGCAGGAAGCGGGCCGGCAGGTGGGGGAGCACCATGGGCAGGATGACCGCCAGCGCCAGCGAGGCGACCGCCAGCCGGCGTCCGGAGGAGACGAAGCGCAGCGCGAGTGCGTCCTCGGTGGTCCGCCGCTCGGCGCCGTCCAGGGGGATGGGGGTGCCCCACCCGCGGAAGGCCGAGGTGCCCTGCCGGCCGACGAGCAGCACCCAGAAGCCCGCCGCGAAGACGAAGTACCCGACGGCCAGGCCGGTGCCGGAGTTGGCGGCCGAGAGCAGGTAGGCGGTGAGCAGCGGCAGCCCGGCGGCGGCCGGCGAGCGCCGGGTCACCCCGATGGCGTCCACGACGATGGCCGCCACCGCGAAGATCAGGGTGATGCCCAGGACGACGCCGCGGGTCGCCGGAGCCGGCGCGGAGTAGCTCTGGATCGTTCCCAGGGCGTCGGCGAGCAGGTGGGACCAGCCGCGGAACATGTCCAGGGTGGGCAGGCCGTGCCAGAGGTGGCCACGACCATCGAGCCAGGAGGCGAGGAGCAGGCCGGCGACCGCCTGGACGAGCGGCACCGGCCAGCGCAGCGGTGTCGCGCCTCGGACCAGTGCACCGGTCGTGGCCACCACGACCAGCATGAGCAGGCAGGGCCGGATGAAGTCGATCGGTGCGAACAGGCTGGTGAGCGGCAGCAGGGCGCACGCCGTCGCCAGGGCTGCCAGGGCCGCGTCGACCGGCCGGGCGCGCCTCACGAGGCGACGACCAGTCGCTCGCCGCCGCTGAGCAGCCGCCAGGCCTCGGCCAAGGGCTGGTCCGGCGTCACCTGCAGCACCGACCAGCCGGCACCGAGCAGCGCCGCCGTCGTGGCCGCGGCCCGTTCGGTGCCCTGTCCCGAGGTCGCCCGTCGGGTCCTGCCGGGCTCCATGACGAAGGCGAGGGCGTTGGAGCCGGGTTGGCGCAGCGCGGACGTCGCGCGCGCGGTCCCCTCGTCCATGGCCGAGGTCACCGCGACGACCAGCCCGCCGGCTGCCGTGACGGCACTGGCCGAGCGCAGGACGTCGGCAAAGGACTCATCAGGGGTGGGGGCGGCCTCGGCCAGGGTGTCCAGGGCGGCGTCCAGCGTCACGTCCTGGTGCACGTGCGCCTCGGACCGGGGCTGGGCGGTGAGCAGGTGCACGGCATACCCGAGGTCCAGGAGGTGACAGACGACCGAGGCCGCCGCGGTGACCGACCACTCGAAGCTGGCCGAGGAGCCGTGACCCAGGTGGCCGCTGGCCCGGGTGTCGAGCAGGACCGTGGCGCGACGGGTCGCGGGGCGGTCCTCCTGACGCACCATGAGCTCGCCCGTGCGCGCCGTCGCGGGCCAGTGGATGCGCCTCAGGTCGTCGCCGTCGCGGTACTCACGGATGGACACGTCGTCCTCACCGTGCAGAGCGACCATGTGCGGGATGCTGCCTTCAGCCCCCAGCTCGGACCCCTTGGCCCGCGCCGGCGACAGCGCAACGACACGGGGGAGGACGACGATCTCGGTGTGGCCGCTGTGGGCCGCGGTCCGGGTCGTGAGGCCGAACGGGTCGCGGACCCGGATCCCGAGCGGGCCGAGCCGGTGCCGCCCCCGCGTGTGGGACCGGACCGTGTACCGCATCAGCCGGCGCTCGCCGTCGCGCATGGGGGGGATGACGAACCGGGGACGGTCACCGAGCGGGTAGTCGACGAACTCCTCGGCCATGATGAGCGGGGTCCGCTGCCGGTCCGGGTTCTGCACCGCGAGGGTCACCAGGCACGGCTCGTCGATGTGCACCCGCCCCGGTGTCACCTGGCGGTCGACGACGAGGGCGAGCCGGTGCCGACGGGTGAGTGCTGCAGCGATGAGCGGCATCGCCATGGTGAGCACACCGATCCGGGTCAGGTCGACGACCCCGAGGGCCAGGCCCGCGAGGAGCATGACCAGACCCGCGGCGAGGAACGCCTTGCCACGCGTGGTGAGGAAGTCGGTGAGCCGTCCCACAGCCGGGGTCCCAGGTCAGGTGCGGGGCGCCGGGACGCGCACCCGTTGCAGCAGGTCGGTCAGGACGTCGGCCGTGGAGCGGCGGGCCATCTGGGTCTCCCCGGTCGGGTGCAGCCGGTGGGCCAGGACGGGGACGACCATGGCCTGGACGTCGTCGGGCAGCACGTGGTCGCGTCCGGCCAGGGCGGCATGGGCGCGGCTGGCCCGGAGCAGGTGCAGGCCTGCGCGGGGTGAGGCGCCCAGGCGCAGGGCCGGGCTCTCCCGGGTGGCGACGGCCAGGTCGACGACGTACTGGGCGATGGACGGGGACGCGTGCACGGTGCGGACGGCGTGGATCATGCCGCTGACCGTCGCGGCGTCCGTGATGGGCCGCAGGTCCTCCAGCGGGGACCGCCCGCCGTGGTGGAGCAGGAGGTCGACCTCACTGTGACCCGCCGGGTAGCCCATCGAGATCCGCGCCATGAAACGGTCGCGCTGGGCCTCCGGGAGCGGGTAGGTGCCCTCCATCTCGATGGGGTTCTGGGTCGCCAGCACCATGAACGGATGTTGCAGCTGGTACGTCGTGCCGTCGACGGTCACCTGCCCCTCCTCCATGGACTCCAGCAGGGCCGACTGGGTCTTGGGCGAGGCCCGGTTGATCTCGTCGCCGACGACGACGTTGGCGAAGATGGCACCCGGGCGGAACTCGAAGGACCGGATGTCCTGGTTGTAGACGCTCACGCCGGTGATGTCGCTGGGGAGCAGGTCCGGCGTGAACTGGATGCGCCGGACCGAGCAGTCGATCGAGCGCGCCAGGGTCTTGGCCAGCATCGTCTTGCCGACGCCAGGCACGTCCTCGACGAGCAGGTGCCCCTCGGCGAGCAGCACCGTGATGGCGATCCGGACGACCCCCTTCTTGCCCTCGATGACCGAGTTCATCGCTCCGGCCAGCCGCGCAGCGACCTCCAGCACCTCATCCAGGTTGGGCACTCGCGGCGGCTCGACCGCACGGTCGCCCAGGTCGAAGGTCGCCCCCCGGATCTGCTGCTCGAACGGGTCCACCGCGCCTGCCTCCTGTCGTGAGGGCCGCTGGCATCGCGTATGCCGCGGGCCCCCGCCCATCGATCTTGCCTCACGAACTGCACCTGCGGGCGGGACTGAGCCAACGATCCCACATCTGCGCCCGGAGGCGCGGCCCCAAGGCAGCCGGCTGACCCACGGCAGCGGGCTCCCACGTCGCTCCACAACCCCCGGAGGCGAGTCGGTGGGACGGCGCTTCGCTGGGGGTCGGGACGGTCCGGCGGTAGCCCCATCGGACCGAGCCGGACTGGGAGTGGGATTTCCCTCCACTTCGCACCACCGGTGCTGACCTGCAGGAATGACCAGATCCTGACCAAAACTCTGGCGTCGGGCACCTGTAGGAGGGCGCAGGTGGGGTAAAGTGGGGCAACGCGGATCAGACAGGAGCCGCGTCACGGCCGGATCGATGGGTGGAGGTGAGCGGCGGTGTTCCTCGGGACGCACACCCCACGCCTGGACGACAAGGGCCGGCTGTTCCTTCCGGCCAAGTTCCGCGAGCGGCTCGCGCCGGGCCTGGTGGTGACCCGAGGTCAGGAACGGTGCCTGCTCATCTACCCGATGGACGAGTTCGTCACCGTCGCCACCGCCATGCAGTCCACGCCCGTCACGAGCAAGACCGCTCGGGACCACATCCGGGTCTTCCTGTCCGGCGCCTCGGACGAGATCCCCGACAAGCAGGGCCGGATCACCATCCCCGCCCCGCTTCGCCAGTACGCCGGCCTGGACCGCGACTGCACCGTCATCGGGCAGGCCTCACGGATCGAGGTGTGGGACTCCACCCGGTGGGAGGAGTACCTCGCCGCCCACGAGCAGTCCTACTCCGAGCAGTCCGAGGAGGTCGTCCCGGGCCTCTTCTGACCACCGACCACCGAGCACCGACCCTGCCGTCCGGCCTCCAGCCGCCCGATCCCGACACGACTTCCCCCGTGCCGGGCGCGGTGCGGATGGGGACCAGCCCGCAGGGCCCGCCCAGCCAGACCCGTCCGACCAGACCCGCCCAGCCGAGCAGCCAGACCACCAGCACGCAGAAGGACCAGCGCGATGACCCCACGCGGAGCGGCCGCCGAGCGGCACGTCCCGGTGCTCCGCGACCGGGTGCTCGACCTGCTCGCCCCCGCCCTCGACAGGGCGGGGGCGGTCTATGTCGACGGGACCCTGGGCATGGGCGGTCATGCCGAGGCCGTCCTCCAGCGCTTCCCCGAGGCGACGGTCGTGGGCATCGACCGGGACTCCGAGGCGCTGCAGCTCGCCGGCGCCCGCCTGGCTCGGTATGCCGGGCGCCTGCACCTCGTGCACGCCGTGTACGACGAGGTCGGTGACGTCCTGGACGACCTCCGGCACCCGGCATACGACGCGGGCCTGTTCGACCTCGGGGTCTCCTCCCTCCAGCTGGACGAGGCCGACCGGGGTTTCGCCTACAGCCAGGACGTCCCACTGGACATGCGGATGGACCAGACCACCGGGACCACCGCCGCCGAGGTCCTCAACAGCTATCCGGCGCACGACCTGGAGCGGGTGCTGCGCGACTACGGCGAGGAGCGGTTCGCCCGCAAGATCGCGGCAGCGATCGCCCGGGAGCGGACGGTGGCGCCGTTCGAGACCTCGGCCCGGCTGGTCGACCTGCTCCGCCGGACCGTGCCGGCGCAGAGCCAGCGGACCGGCGGCAACCCGGCCAAGCGCACCTTCCAGGCCCTGCGGATCGAGGTCAACGCAGAGCTGTCGGTGTGGTCGCGCGCCGTCCAGACAGCGCTGGGACGGCTCACCGTCGGCGGGCGGCTCGCCGTCCTGTCCTACCACTCGCTGGAGGACAGGATCACCAAGCAGGCGTTCGCCGCAGGGCTGACCAGCTCCACCCCGGCAGGGCTACCGGTCGAGCTGCCCCACCACGCGGCCTACCTGCGGGCACTCACCCGAGGCGCAGAGCTCGCCGACGCCGTCGAGCAGAGCGCCAACCCCCGGTCTGCCTCTGTCCGCCTGCGAGCCGTCGAACGCATCCGCACCACCACGAAGGGACCCACCCGATGAGCCAGCTGACTGCCACCGCACGCGTCGCGGGCCGGCCGCACCCCCAGACCCGTGCGCCGCGTCGAGGTGCCCTGCGGGTCATCCGCGGCACCGTCGACCGGCCGCGGGGTGGGATGTTCGCCGCCTTCTGCCTGGCCGTCCTGGTGAGCGGCTTCCTCACCGTGCTCGTGCTCAACACCTCGATGGCCAAGGGGGCGTTCGTGCTCGACGACCTGCAGGGCCGGACCGGACAGCTCGCCGACACCCAGGAGTCGCTCCAGCACGACATCGACGTCCAGAGCGCGCCGGCCGCGCTGGCGCAGCGTGCCCTGCGCCTCGGCATGGTGCCCTCGTCGACGGCCGCCTTCCTCGACCTGTCGTCCGGCAAGGTCCTCGGCGTGGCGAAGCCGGCCGTGAAGGTCCCCGGATTTACGGTGATCACGTCGCCGGTCCCCGTACGCCCCACGCCCAAGCCGGCACCCGTCAAGCCCACCACGACGGTGGTGCACAAGGGAGCGGTGACGACGACGACCGTGGTGACGACCAAGCCGAACGGGGTGGTGGTCACCACGGTGACCACGGTCGACGCCAAGACGCACACGACGACGACCAGGACCACGACGACGACGCCAGTCCTCAAACCCGCCAAGCCAGCCACGACCCCCACCACGACGCGCCCGATCCGTACCCCCGCGACCACGAGGTAGACCCACCGTGACCCCCCGCAGGCCCATGCCCCCGACGTCGAGCCCGCCGACCCGACGAGGCCCGGCCCGACAGGGGGCGCCGGCCCAGGCGAGGACATCGGCCCCCCGGACCGGCGCTCGGTCGGCCGCGCCCTCGGGCCGCCCGCGCGGGACCGAGGGCTCCCGCTCACCGGCGCGGCCCGGACCGGGTGGGCCGAGGCGCCCGTCGCGCAGGCCGGGCCCACGCAGCAAGGTCGGCAACCCGCGGCGCCGGATGCGCGCCATGCTCGTCGCCGCGCTGTTCGTCTTCAGCATCTTCGGAGCCCAGCTGTTCTGGGTCCAGGGTCTGAACGCCTCCGGGGTCTCGGCCGAGGCGCTGCACGAGCGGCTGGTCAACAACCAGCTCATCCCCGCCATGCGCGGGCGGATCCTCGACGCCGACGGCGCCGTCCTGGCATCGAGCCAGGAGCGGCTGACGATCAGCGTCAACCAGCGAGCGGTGTGCACCTACGGGACCGGCAAGCCGACCTGTGATCCCGCGACCTCGCCCGTGGCCGTGTCCCGGGCCGCCTCGGCCCTGTCGCCCATCGTCAAGGTGCCCGTGGGCCAGCTCGTCCCTCTCATGACGGGCAACCTGATCTACAACGTGCTCGTCAAGGACGTCAACGCGCTCACCTGGCGCCGGGTGGCCGCCCTGGGGGTGCCCGGCATCGGCGTCGCCAAGGACGACCGCAGCGCCGAGCGGAGCTACCCGCAGTCCACCACGGCTGCCTCGCTCGTCGGCTTCCTCATCGACGCGGGCAAGAAGCCCGGCGGCGGCATCGAGCTGCTCGAGAACAACGCCCTGGCCGGCACGCCGGGCTCGGAGACCTACGAGCAGGCCGCCGGCGGCGGGGCCATCCCCGACGGCCACACGTCGATCACCCCGGCCGTCCCGGGCCACGACGTCCAGCTGACGATCAACTCCAACATCCAGTGGTATGCCCAGAACGCCCTTGCCCAGGAGGTGCAGAAGACCCAGGCCCTCTCCGGGACGGTCGTCGTCCAGGACGTCAAGAGCGGACGGCTGCTGGCGGTGGCGTCGTACCCGACGTTCGACCCCAACAACGTGGGCACGGCGACCGGGAGCCTGTCCAACACGGCCTTCACCGACGTGTTCGAGCCCGGTTCCACCCAGAAGGTCATCACGATGGCCTCGGCGCTGTCCGAGGGGACGGTCACGCCGATGACCCCGGTCGTCATCCCCAGCACGATGCACCGCTCGGACTCCGACTTCCACGACGCGGAGTCGCACGGCACCGAGTACCGGACCGTTGCCGGTGCGCTGGCCCAGTCCAGCAACATGGGCACGATGCTCATCGGCGAGACGGTGTCGCCGTCGGTCCTCTACGGCTACATGCGCAAGTTCGGGCTCGGCGCCAGGTCGGGCTCGCAGTTCCCCGGCGAGTCCCCGGGGCTGGTCACCCCCAGCGCCGACTGGAACGGCACCCAGCGCTACACGGTCATGTTCGGGCAGGGCCTGTCGGTCACCGCCATCCAGGCGGCCGGCGTCTACCAGACGATCGCCAACGGCGGCCTCCGGATGCCGCCCACCCTGGTGCAGGCCGTCGCCGACGACTCCGGCACGCTCATCCCCAAGCCGGCACCCGCCGGCGTCCGGGTCGTGTCGCCGTCCGTCGCCTCCAGCCTCTCCCAGATGCTCGAGGGTGTCGTGAGTGACCAGGGCACCGCTCCGGCCGCCCAGATCGCCGGCTACCGGGTGGCCGGCAAGACCGGCACCGCCAACCGCACGGTGACGGTCGGGACCGGGAAGAACGCGCACGGGGTCTACCAGGGACTGACGGCCAGCTTCATCGGCTACGCGCCGGCCGACAAGCCCCAGATCGTCGTCGCCGTCATCCTGCAACGGCCCGTCAAGGGCAACGCGGGCGGGGTCGTCGCGGCGCCGGTGTTCCACGACGTCATGACCTACGCCCTGCAGGAGCTGAAGATCCCCCCGACGGGCACGAGGGCCCCCGAGCTGCGGATCAAGCTGGACGGTCCGCCGGCGGCCGACGACCCCACCGTGCTGCGGGACAAGCAGCCGGTGGCCGGCGGGTAGGCTCGCACACCGATGTCGTTTCCCCGGCCCACCCCTGCCCGCTCCCAGCAGCTCCACGAGCTGCTTGCTCGTGTCCCCGACCTCGCCGCGGCGGCTCTGCACGGAGACGGCAGCACCGCGGTGAGCGGGGTCACCCTGGACTCTCGAGGGGTGCGCGAGGGCGACCTGTATGCCGCCCTGCCGGGCGCCCGGGCGCACGGGGCCTCGTTCGCGGAGTCAGCCGTTGCGGCCGGGGCCGTCGCGGTGCTCACCGACCCACCCGGACTGGACCTCGTGCGTGGTTGCGGCCTGGACGTGCCGGTCGTCGTCGTCGACGACCCACGCGGTGTCCTCGGTGCGCTGGCCAGCGGCGTCTACGGCACCGCCCACCCGGGCATGGTGCTCGTCGGCGTGACCGGCACCAACGGCAAGACGACGGTGGCACACCTGATCAGCTCCGCCCTGGACGCGCTGGGTGAGCAGACCGGCCTGATCGGCACCGTCGAGACCCGGGTCGGCGCGGAGCGGATCCCCAGCGTGCGGACCACCCCGGAGGCCCCCGACCTGCACGCCCTCCTCGCTGTGATGGCCGAGCGCGGCCTGCACACCTGCGTCATGGAGGTCTCCAGCCACGCCCTGGCCCTGCACCGCGTCGACGGTGTGGTCTACGACGTGGCCCTGTTCACCAACCTGTCCCAGGACCACCTGGACTTCCACCTCACGATGCGCGACTACTTCGAGGTCAAGGCGTCCCTCTTCACCTTGCGGCGCAGCCGCCGGGGCATCGTCTGCGTCGACGACCACTGGGGCCGCGAGCTGGTCCAGATGTCCGAGGTCCCTGTCACGACCATGACCTCACACCCCGACGTCGACGCCGACTGGCGGCTGACGCCCGACGGCTCCGACATCGCTGCGTTCACGCTCTCCGGTCCGGGACCTGTCCTGCACCTTCGCTCCGCCCTGCCCGGTGAGTTCAACCGGGTCAACACGGCGATGGCCGCGCTGGCCCTCCTCGCTCTGGGACGTTCCAGCGTCGACGTCGAGAGGGGATCCTCGCCGATCCGCACGTGCCGGGCCGGATGGAGCGGGTCCAGCCCACCGGCGCAACGGATGACGCGGCTCCGCTGGCGGTCGTCGACTATGCGCACACCCCGGAGGCGGTCGAGGCCGCGCTGGCCGCTCTTCGACCCGCCACCGCCGGAACCCTCGTCGTCGTCCTCGGCGCTGGCGGCGACCGTGACCGCGGCAAGCGAGCGGCGATGGGCCGGGCCGCGGCCGACCGCGCCGATGTCGTCATCGTCACCGACGACAACCCGCGCGGTGAGCAGCCGGCCGCCATCCGTGCAGCGGTCCTCGCCGGTGCGGGCGAGGCCGGCAGGGCGACCCTGGAGGAGGTGGCCGACCGGGGCGAGGCCATCAGGCGGGCCGTCCAGCGTGCGGTGGCCAGTGGGCCGGGTGCCACGGTCGCCGTCGTGGGCAAGGGGCACGAGACCGGTCAGGAGGTGGACGGGGTCGTCCACCCGTTCGACGACCGAACCGCCCTGCGGGCCGCGCTCGACGAGGCCCTCGGACCGTTCCCCACGGTCGGCGAGCGACCTGAGGGGCTGCCGTCGTGATCGCGTTGTCCCTGGCCCGGGTGGCCGCCGTCACCGGCGGCCGCCTGACCGGCACCGACATCGTCGACGCCGAGTCCGTCGTCGTCGACGGGCCGGTCGTCACCGACTCCCGGGAGGCCGGCCCCGGCAGCCTCTACGTCGCGAGGGTCGGATCAGCCATGGACGGCCACCAGTTCGTCCACGCAGCGGCCGCAGCAGGCGCCGTGGCCGCCCTGGTGACCCGGCCCGTGGACGGACTCCCGTGCATCGTCGTCGAGGACGAGCAGCGCGCCTTCGTCGCCCTGGCCCGGCACCTCGTGGACGTCTCGCCCGACCTCGTCGTGATCGGCATCACCGGCTCGTCGGGCAAGACGAGCAGCAAGGACCTGCTCGCGGACGTGCTCCGGGGCTCGGGTGAGACCGTCGCGCCGGTCGGGTCGCTCAACTCCGAGGTGGGCGTGCCGCTGACCGTCTGCCGGGTCACCGCCTCGACCCGCTTCCTCATCGTCGAGATGGGCGCTCGCGGGATCGGTCACATCCGCTACCTGACCCAGATCGCCCCACCCCGGATCGGCGTCGTCCTCAACGTCGGGCTGGCCCACGTCGGCGAGTTCGGCTCCCGCGAGGCGATCGCCACCGCCAAGGCCGAGCTGGTCCAGGCCCTGCCGGACGACGGGGTGGCGGTGCTCAACGCCGACGACCAGGCCGTCCGCGCCATGGCCGGTCGGACCGCTGCCACGGTCGTCCTCGTCGGCGAGGCCGACGACGCCGCCGTCCGGGCCGAGGACGTCGCGCTCGACGACGAGGGCAGGGCCCGCTTCCGGTTGGTGACCGCCGAGGGTGTGGCGCCGGTGCGACTCGGACTCGTCGGCCGCCACCACGTCGGCAACGCGCTCGCGGTCGCGGCCGTCGCCCTGGCCTGCGGCGTCGACCTGGACGACGTCGCACGCCGACTGTCGGCCGCACGTCCGGCCAGCCGTTGGCGGATGGAGGTGACCCGCAGACCCGACGGGGTGGTGGTCGTCAACGACGCCTACAACGCCAACCCCGACTCGATGCGGGCGGCGCTGCAGGCGGTCCGGGCGATGCGCGTGCCCGGCCGCCGGTGGGCCGTGCTCGGAGCCATGCTCGAGCTCGGCGACGAGACCGAGTCCGACCATGCCCAGATCGGCCACGAGGCGGTGCGCTGCGGGGTCGACGAGCTGATCGTCGTGGGAGACCTCGCGTCCGCGATGGCGACCGGCGCACAGGCCGAGGCCCGGGCCGGAGGAGGCACTACGAACGTCCGCCGGGTTGCCGACGCCGACGCGGCCTACGCACTGCTGGACAACGAGGTTCGCTCCGGTGACGTCGTGTTGCTCAAGTCCAGCCGCGACGCGGGACTACGGTGGCTCGGAGAGCGGATCGCGAACGGATCGGAGAACCCCGAGGTGTCCTCGAGCCACGAGGCAGTGAGCGAGTGAAGGCCGTTCTCATCGGCGCGGTCGTCTCGCTCGTGACCGGCCTGTTCGGGACCCCAGCGTTCATCAAGTACCTCGTCCGCAAGGGCTATGGCCAGTTCATCCGTGACGACGGACCCACCTCGCACCACACCAAACGAGGCACGCCGACGATGGGCGGCGCGGTCATCATCGGCGCCACCTTCGCGGCATACGGGATGGCTCACCTGGTCACCCTCACCCCCCTGACGTGGAGCGGGATGCTCGTCCTGTTCCTCATGGGTGGCCTGGGCCTGGTCGGATTCCTCGACGACTTCCTCAAGATCTCCCACCAGCGCAGCCTGGGCCTGCGATCGGGGCAGAAGCTCGCCGGGCAGGCGCTCGTGGCGGTTCTCTTCGCGATCCTCGCGCTCCAGTTCCCCAACGCCAACTTCCGGACCCCCGCCTCGACGCACGTCTCGTTCGTGCGCGACACCCGCCTCGACCTGGCCTTCGCCGGGACCATCCTGGGGTTGATCCTGTTCATCATCTGGGCGAACATCATGATCTCCGGCGCCAGCAACGGGGTGAACCTCACCGACGGCCTCGACGGCCTGGCGACGGGCGCGAGCACGATGGTCTTCGCCGCATACGTGCTCATCGGGATCTGGGAGTTCAACCAGTCCTGCCAGCGGGTGCCGAGCACCAAGTGCTACGAGGTCCGTGACCCGCACGACCTGGCGGTCGTCGCGGCCTGCGTCATGGGCGCCTGCTTCGGGTTCCTCTGGTGGAACGCCGCCCCCGCCAAGATCTTCATGGGCGACACCGGCTCGCTGGCCCTCGGCGGCGCCATCGCCGGGATGGCGATCACCACCCGCACCGAGCTGCTCATGGTCGTCCTCGGCGGTCTGTTCGTGACGATCACGCTCTCGGTCATCATCCAGGTCGCCTCGTTCAAGACGACCGGCAGACGCGTCTTCCGGATGGCACCGCTTCAGCATCACTTCGAGCTGCTCGGGTGGCAGGAGGTCACCATCGTCATCCGGTTCTGGATCATCGCCGGGCTGTTTGTCGCCCTCGCACTGGGTCTGTTCTACGCCGAATGGGTGGTGGGCGGCCAATGACGACGGAGCGGCTTGCCGGGCTCACCCACCGCGACGCGGACTGGTCCGGGTTGCGGGTGGTCGTCGGCGGTGTCGGGGTGAGTGGCTTCGCGGCCGCCGACGCCCTCCTCGAGCGCGGTGCGAAGGTGACCGTGGTCGACGGCGCAGCACCGGCCGAGCGCTCGACAGCGGCCGAGCGCGCCGAGATCCTGGACATCCTCGGCGCGCGACTGGTGCTCGGACCGGGCTCCTCGGACCGGATGCCGCCCGGCCCGGTCCCCGATCTCGTGGTCACCTCGCCGGGCTGGCCGCCCACCCAGCCCCTGCTTGCCGAAGCCGCCGCGTCCGGCGTCCCGGTCTGGGGCGAGGTCGAGCTCGCCTGGCGGATGCGGGCGGCCACCGGCGCCGCACCGTGGCTGAGCGTCACGGGCACCAACGGCAAGACGACGACCGTGCGCATGGTCGAGTCGATCCTGCGCGCCGCGGGCCTGCGGGCCACGTCCGCGGGCAACGTCGGCACTCCGATCATCGAGGCCGTCCTGCACCCCCAGCCCTACGACGTCATCGCCGTCGAGCTGTCCAGCTTCCAGCTGCACTGGTCCAGCTCGCTCGCGCCGCGGGCCTCGGTCTGCCTCAACATCGCGCCGGACCACGTCGACTGGCACGGCTCGCTGGAGGAGTACGCCCGCGCCAAGGGCAAGGTCTACGCCAACACCGAGATCGCCTGCGTCTACAACGTCCAGGACGAGCAGACCATGCACCTCGTCGAGGGCGCGGTGGTGCAGGAGGGCTGCCGCGCCATCGGGTTCACCCTCGGGGTGCCGGGGCCCTCGATGCTCGGACTGGTCGACGACGTCCTGGCCGACCGGGCGTTCGTCGAGGAGCGCCGCACGAGCGCTGCGGAGCTGTGCACCCTGGCCGACCTGCGCGGTGGTACGCAGTCGGTGGCCCCCCACGTGGTGGCCGACGCGTTGTCCGCGTCCGCGCTCGCTCGCGCGCACGGAGTCCCCGCCGCCGCCGTGCGGGAGGGACTGCGCGCCTTCCGGCCCGACCCGCACCGGATCGCCGAGGTCGCGACGGTCGCCGGGGTTCGCTTCGTCGACGACTCCAAGGCGACCAACCCGCACGCGGCCCGGGCCAGCCTCACGGCATACGAGCACGTCGTCTGGGTGGCCGGAGGTCTGCTCAAGGGGGCCGACATCGAGCCCCTCGTCGAGGCGGTCGCCGGACGGCTGCGTGGAGTCGTGCTCATCGGCCGCGACCGGGCCCGGATCGCCGAGGCACTTGCCCGACACGCACCCGATGTCCCCGTCGTCGACCTCGAACAGACCGACACTGGGGCGATGGACGTCGTCGTGTCTCGCGCCGCAGGTCTGGCTGAGCCCGGTGACGTGGTGCTGCTCGCGCCCGCGGCAGCCTCTATGGACATGTTCACCGACTACGGGGCCCGCGGAGACGCCTTCGCGGCAGCGGTGCTGCGGCACGCCGGGCACGCCGGGCCCGCCGAGGACTGATCGATGACGAGCCACGCAGCCTCCGGGGAAGCCGGGGCGGCGCGCGAGCGGCTGGCCGTGTGGGCCCGGCGGCTCGACTCACCGACCGCGACGTACTACCTGCTCCTCGCCGTCACGGCCGCCCTCGTCGCCATCGGGCTGGTCATGGTCCTCTCCGCGTCCTCGGTCATGTCCCTGGAGGACACCAAGTCCTCCTCGGCCTACACGATCTTCCAGAGCCAGGCGGTCTTCGCCGTCATGGGCACCGTGGCCCTGCTCGTGGCCAGCCGGTTCGGCGTCACAGCGTGGCGGCGGCTGGCCTTCCCGGCGCTCCTCGGCGCGATCGGCCTGCAGCTGCTCGTCTTCGTCCCCGGCATCGGCGTCGCGGTCAACGGCAACGCCAACTGGATCAAGGCCGGGCCGGTCACCATCCAGCCCTCGGAGCTGATCAAGGTCGGCCTGGTCCTCGTCGGCGGGCTCGTGCTGGCCGCCCGCAGGCACCGGCTCAACCGGCTCAGCGTGATCCTCGTGCCTTTCCTCGTGCCGATCGTCGCCGTCGCCGTGGGGCTCGTCCTCGTCGGTCACGACCTCGGCACGGCGCTCATCATGGGCGCCCTCGTCGGCGGGATGCTCTACACCGCAGGCGTGCCCGGCAGGTTCTTCGCCGTCGCCTTCGCCGGGGCCGCCGCCGTGGTCACCGTCTTCGTCCTGACGAGCAGCAACCGGCTGGGCCGGTTCGACGTGTGGCTCGGGCGCAACACCGACATCCACGGCGCGGCCCGGCAGCCGATCCACGGTCGCTTCGCGCTGGCCGACGGGGGCTGGTTCGGTCTCGGCCTCGGCGCCAGCCGGGAGAAGTGGCGATATCTGTCCGAGCCGCACAACGACTTCATCTTCGCGATCATCGGCGAGGAGCTCGGCCTGCCCGGGACCCTGGTGATCCTCGGCCTGTTCAGCGTGCTCGCGTTCGCCTGCTTCCGGCTGGTCACCCGGACGACCGACGACTTCGTCCGGATCGTGTCGGCGGGGATCATGGCCTGGATCGTCATCCAGGCGATGATCAACATCGGATCGGTCATCGGGCTGCTCCCCGTCATCGGCGTGCCGCTGCCGCTCGTGTCCTCAGGCGGGTCCTCGCTCATCACGACGATGCTGGCGCTCGGCGTGCTGATCTCCTTCGCCCGCGCCGAACCAGGCTGCCGGGAAGCGCTGTCCGCGCGCGCCTCGGTGGTCCGGCGGACGGTCGCCATCGTGCCGGCCCGTGGGCGCGGTCGCGGGCGCTCCTGATGGGGACCGGCTCACCGGCCTCGGTGCTCCTCGCCGGTGGCGGGACGGCCGGTCACGTCTCCCCGCTGCTGGCCCTCGCGGACTGTCTGCGCCGCCGCGACCCGGAGATCGCGATCAGCGCGCTCGGCACGGCCGAGGGACTGGAGGCCCGCCTGGTGCCCGCACGCGGCTACCCGCTGCTGACCGTCCCCAAGGTCCCGCTGCCGCGGCGCCCCAGCGCCGCCCTGGCCCGCCTCCCGCTCCTCCTGCGCGACGCAGTCCGCGCCGCTGACGAGGCCATCACGGCCAGCCACGCCGAGGTCGTCGTGGGCTTCGGCGGCTATGTGTCGACGCCGGCCTACCTGGCCGCCCGGCGGCGCGGCATACCGGTCGTCGTCCACGAGCAGAACGCCCGGCCCGGCATCGCCAACCGGGTCGGGGCGCGGCTGACCCGGTTCGTCGGCACCACCTTCGCCTCGACCTCGCTGGCGCATGCCACCGTCGTGGGAATGCCCCTTCGACGCGAGATCTCCACCCTGGACCGCCGTGCCAGCCGCGCCGAGGGCCTGGCGGCATACGGCCTGGCCGACGGACTGCCGACCGTCCTGGTCACCGGCGGTTCGTTGGGGGCCCAGCGCCTCAACAGCGCCTTCGCACAGCGGGTCGGCGAGCTTCGGGCAGCCGGCATCCAGATCCTGCACGTCACCGGCCGGGGCAAGGAGCTCGAGGTTCCTTCGGGCGGGGGAGCGCCGTACGTCGTCGTCCCGTATGCCGATCGGATGGATCTCGCGTATGCCGTCGCGGACCTGGTCGTGGCCCGCGCCGGCGCCAACACGGTGTGCGAGCTGACCGCTGTCGGGCTGCCTGCGGTCTACGTGCCCCTGCCGATCGGCAACGGCGAGCAGCGGCTCAACGCCCAGGACGTCGTGGCCGCCGGGGGAGGGCTGCTCGTCGACGACGCCGACCTCACACCGGCCTGGATCGACCACCGGCTCGTCCCGCTCCTGCGCGACGAGGAGGGGTTGGTCCAGATGGCGCGCGCCGCGTCGTCCGTGGGCGACGCACACGGGGACGAGCACCTGGCCGACCTCGTCGACCTGGCGTACGCCAGCGGTGTGCACCGTGGCTGAGCACTGGCCCGCAGCACGCTTCGACGTCGGTGCGCCGCTGCCGTCGCTGGACGCCCTGGGCCGGGTGCACCTCATCGCCATCGGCGGCTCGGGGATGTCGGCCGTCGCCCGACTGCTGCTGGCCCGAGGCGTGCGCGTGTCGGGGTCGGACGCCAGGGACTCCGCCACGCTGCGGGCGCTGGCGGCCGAGGGCGCCCGCGTCACGGTCGGTCACGACGGCGCCCTCGTCGACGAGGCCGACACCGTCGTGGTGTCCTCGGCGGTCCCGGACACCAACCCCGAACTCGCCCGCGCCCGCGCGCGTGGGCTGCCGGTCCTGCACCGGGCCCAGGCGCTGGCCGTCGCGGCTCAGGGGTTCCGGCGGGTTGCTGTCGCCGGGGCCAACGGCAAGACGACGACGACCTCGATGATCGCGGTCGCCCTCCTGGCCGCCGGCGCCGACCCGTCGTTCGCCTCGGGCAGCGACCTGCCCGGACCGGGGACGAACGCGCGGATCGGTACGGGAGAGGCCTTCGTCATCGAGGCGGACGAGAGTGACGGGTCGTTCCTGGTCTATCGGCCGGAGGTGGCGGTCGTGACGAACGTCCAACCCGACCACCTCGACTTCTACGGAACCTTCGAGGAGGTCGAGCGCGCCTACGACGCCTTCGTCGCGTCCCGCGCCGACGGCGGGCTGCTCGTGGCGTGTCACGACGACACCGGGTCGCTCACCCTGGCCGCGCGGGATGCCGCCGCCGGGCGACGGGTGGTCACCTACGGGTTCGACCCGGCGGCTGATGTCGTGCTCGGCGATGCGCGCGAGGCGGTTCGCGACGAGCGAGGCTTCAGCGCCGCCGCCACGGTCACCGGCCCGGACGGCGTCGGGCGCCGGCTGACCGTGGCCATGCCCGGCCGGCACAACCTGCAGAACGCGGCGGCGGCGTATACCGCGGCGGTGCTGGGGCTGGGCGAGGATGCCGACGCGGTGCTCGCGGGTCTGAGGGACTTCACCGGCGCCCGCCGACGGTTCGAGGTGCTCGGCACCGTCCGCGGGGTGACCGTCGTCGACGACTACGCCCACAACGCCGGCAAGGTGGCGGCCCTGGTGCGGACGGCAGCCGACCTGGTGGGCACCGACCGGGTGCACGTCGTGTTCCAGCCGCACCTGTACTCGCGCACCCGAGACTTCGCCGACGGCTTCGGGGCAGGTCTGGCCGCGGCGGCCGATGTCGTCGTCCTGCCGATCTACGGGGCCCGGGAGCAGCCGATGGCAGGGGTGACGAGCGAGCTGATCGTCGCGGCCGTGCGTGCGTGCAACCCCAACGTTCAGGTCGAGGTCGAGACTGACCGTTCGCGGGTCGTCGACGCGGTGGTTCGCCGCGCTGCGCCCGGCGACCTCGTCCTCGTCGTGGGCGCCGGTGACGTCACCGCGCTCGGCCCGCGGATCATCGACGCCCTCGGGAGGCAACCGTGACCAACCTCACCACCGACAGACGCGGCGTGCCGTCGGCGCGAGGCCGCTTCGAGGACCGGGCGAGGCGGGTGCGCCGCCGGCCGTGGCGCCGGCTGGCGCTCGGCGTCCTGGCCGGGGGTCTGGTGGTCCTGCTCGGGTGGACCGTGTGGTTCTCCACGCTGCTGTCGGTCCGGCAGGTCGCCGTCGAGGGGCTGCCGGCGTCGGAGGCCCCGGCGGTTCGAGCGCTGGGCGCCGACCAGATGGGCAGGCCACTGGCGCGAGTCGACACCGGCGCGGTGGCACGGCAGGTGCTCTCCGTGAAGGACATCGCAGAGGTCAAGGTGCTGCGGTCCTGGCCGGGCACGCTGACCATCAAGGCTGCCCCCCGCATCCCGGCGCTCGTCCTGCGCAACCCTCAGGGTCAGCTGGAGGTCGTCGACTCCGGTGGGGTGCGGTTCGGCGTCGTGACGAGCCGCCCGTCGGGGGTCCCCCTCGTGACAGCCACGGCGGCGTCGGGAGTCACGCCCGGCGCCCTCGCCGCCGCGCTGAGCGTGGTCGGTGCGCTGCCGCCGGACCTGGCCCGCGCGGTGACCGACCTCGAGGTCGGCAGCGCCAACCTGGTCACCTTCACCGTCGGCCGCACCCAGGTGGTGTGGGGCGGGGCCGGCCAGGAGGAGCTCAAGGTGCGTATCGTCACGACCCTGCTGCGGTCCCGCCCGGCGCTCATCGACGTCTCGGCCCCGCAGACCCCGGTGAGTCGTTGACCCGGGGTCGCTGAGACAGTTGTGCCCCATGGGGCAGGCGTGGTTGAGGGCCGGACGATCGGCGTCCGAAACCTGCCGACACGCCTATCCTGTCGTTGCTTGCCGCGACGCGAACGCCTAGCGTCGTAGCAGCGTGACCGACAACCCTGACCGTCAACTCGACCTCAAGGGTTGGGTCGGTTCGCCGAACCACTCATCTCGCTCCATCACCTGCACCACACGAGAGGCGCCACCGTGGCATCACCCCAGAACTACCTCGCCGTCATCAAGGTCGTCGGCATCGGCGGCGGTGGCGTCAACGCCATCAACCGGATGATCGAGGTCGGACTCAAGGGCGTCGAGTTCATCGCGATCAACACCGACGCCCAGGCGTTGCTCATGAGCGACGCCGACGTCAAGCTCGACGTCGGTCGCGAGCTGACCCGCGGCCTCGGCGCGGGTGCCGACCCCGAGGTCGGAAAGCGGGCGGCCGAGGACCACGCCGAGGAGATCGAGGAAGTGCTCAAGGGCGCCGACATGGTGTTCGTGACGGCTGGTGAGGGCGGCGGCACGGGCACCGGCGGCGCGCCGGTGGTGGCGCGGATCGCCCGGGGCCTGGGAGCGCTGACGATCGGTGTGGTCACCCGGCCCTTCACCTTCGAGGGTCGCCGCCGGGCCAACCAGGCCGAGTCCGGCATCGGCGGCCTGCGTGAGGAGGTCGACACCCTCATCGTCATCCCCAACGACAGGCTGCTGTCGATCAGTGACCGCGGCGTGTCCATGCTCGACGCGTTCCGCAGTGCCGACCAGGTCCTGCTCTCCGGCGTCCAGGGGATCACCGACCTGATCACGACACCGGGCCTGATCAACCTGGACTTCGCCGATGTCAAGTCCGTCATGCAGGGTGCCGGGTCGGCGCTGATGGGCATCGGATCGGCACGCGGCGAGGACCGCGCCGTCCAGGCTGCCGAGCTGGCCATCTCCAGCCCGCTGCTCGAGGCAAGCATCGACGGAGCCCACGGCGTGCTGCTGTCCATCCAGGGTGGCAGCGACCTGGGGCTGTTCGAGATCAACGAGGCCGC
>JAICMC010000079.1 GCA_025929465.1 Nostocoides sp. | reverse complement strand
AGCTGGTCCAGGGCCCGGAGCATCTCGCCCAGGGTTGGCTCGTCGAGCAGCCCGGCTGCGTGCAGGACCCGGGCGTGGGCGCGGGATCCCGCGATGTCGTATGCCGCGAGCCGCCAGTCGAAGTGCGTGGACCTGGACAGTGCGGCCAGCGCGTCGGCGGGACCACCGGCGAACCGGCCGCCCCAGAGGCTGACCCGCTCCCCCCGGGGCGGTGGCGCGGGTTGCGTCGAAGCGGTCATCCGTTGTCCTTCCGAGCCAGCGTCATCAGGCGGTCGACCGTGGCCCGGCTCGCGGCGCCGCCGGCGGTGATGACCATGATCGTGTCGTCGCCGGCGATGGTCCCGAGCACACCGCGCAGGCTGCTGTGGTCGATCGCGGAGGCCAGGAAGCTGGCAGCACCCGGCGGCGTCCGCAGCACGACGAGGTTCTGGCTGTGGTCGGCCGAGACGAGCAGCTCGTGGCAGCGCTGCGCGAGCCGTGCGGAGATCGAGGCGTCGTCCGGAGCAACCCGCACCGTCCGGTCGCCGCCCTCCCCGGGCACCGCGTAGACCAGGCTCTTGCCGACCCGGACCTTCTCGGCACCGACCTCGACGAGGTCCCGGGAGAGGGTGGCCTGGGTGACCTCGATGCCGTCCGCGGCCAGCAGGTCGAGCAGCTCGGTCTGCGAGCGGACGGCGCGCTGGCCGAGGATCTGGGCGATCCGCTGCTGGCGGGCCCCACGCGTCGGGGAGACCGTCATGGGCGGGTCCCGGAGCGGTCGAGAAGGAAGGACAGGACAGCCTTCTGGGCGTGCAGCCGGTTCTCGGCCTCGTCCCAGACGACTGACTGTGGTCCGTCGATGACGGCCGCATCGACCTCCGAGCCACGGTACGCCGGAAGGCAGTGCAGGAACACGGCCGAGGGCGCGCTGGCCATCAGGTCGGGCGTGACGGCATACGGGGCGAAGGGGCTCCCGCCGCCCCTGCGGGCTCCGCTCTCGGCCTCCTGCCCCATCGAGACCCAGGTGTCGGTGGCGACGGCGTCGGCACCGGTGACGGCGGCCACCGGGTCGTCGGTGACCTCGACCGAACCGCCGGTCCCGGCAGCGATCGCCGCGGCACGGGCCAGGATGTCGGACCGGGGCTGGTACCCGGCAGGCGTCCCGACCCGGACGTGCATCCCGGCGAGGGCACCGCCGAGGAGGTAGGAGTGCGCCATGTTGTTGGCGCCGTCCCCGAGGTAGGCCAGGGTGCGCCCGGCGAGCGTCCCCTTGTGCTCCCGGATGGTCAGCAGGTCCGCGAGGACCTGGCAGGGGTGGTAGTCGTCGGTCAGGGCGTTGACGACCGGGACCGTCGCGTATCGGGCCATCTCCACGATGCGGTCCTGACCGAAGGTCCGCCACACGATCGCCGCCGCCTGTCGGGTCAGCACCCGGGTCACGTCGGCGATCGACTCCCGGACGCCGACCTGGGCCAGGTTGCCGTCGACGACGAGCGGCTGCCCGCCGAGGTGCGCGATGCCGGTGGCGAACGACACGAGGGTCCGCAGGGTCGGCTTGTCGAACAGCACGGCGACGACCTGCGGACCCGCGAGGCAGCGGTCGCTGAAGGGGTCGGCCTTGAGCGCCAGGGCTCGGTCGAGGACGGCTTCCTGCTCGGCCGGGCTCAGGTCGTCGTCGGCGAGGAAGTGGCGCAGGGTCATGAGGGCTCCGAGGCGGTCAGGGCCGCGTGCGCGGCGTCGAGCAGGGCAGGGAGCACGGCCACGAAGGTGTCGATCTCCTCGGTCGTGACGATCAGCGGTGGGGCCAACCGGATGGCTTGCGGCGCAACGGGGTTGATGATGAACCCGGCCTCCCGGGCGAGGCTCGCGACGAGCGGCGCGATGGCCTCGGTGAGGACGATGGCGCGCAGGAGTCCACGCCCCCGGACCGTGCTGACGAGCGGGTGCCCGAGGCCAGCCACCGCGGCCGCGAGGTGGTCGCCGACAACGACGGCATGCGCCATCAGGCCCTGTTCGCCGATGGTGTCCAGAACCGCGAGGGCCGCCGCCGCGGCCAGCGGGTTGCCGCCGAACGTCGTGCCGTGCTGGCCGGCCTGGAGCAGTCCGGAGACGGCGGGTCCCATGGTGAGCAGGGCGCCGATCGGCACTCCCCCGCCGAGACCCTTGGCGACGGTCACCGCGTCGGGGAGGACTCCCGACTCCTGGTAGGCGAACCACTGGCCGGTCCGGCCGATCCCGGTCTGGACCTCGTCGATGACCAGCAGGGCCCCCGCCGCCGCGGTCACCTCCCTGGCCGCCTGCAGGTATGCCGTGGCGGCGGCGACGACGCCCGCCTCACCCTGGATGGGTTCGAGGACGACGGCCGCCGTGTCCGGTCCGACGGCCGCCCGCAGCGCCTCCACGTCGGCATACGGCACGTGGGTGACGCCGGGCAGGAGCGGCGCGAAGGGCTCGCGGTAGGCGGGCTTGTGGGTGAGGGCGAGCGCACCGGTCGTCCGGCCGTGGAAGGCCCCCTCTGCGGCGACGATGCCGGTCCGGCCGGTGCGCCGCGCGAGCTTGATCGCCGCCTCGACCGCCTCGGTCCCGCTGTTGGCGAAGAACACCTTGGACCCCGCCGGCGCCCCGGCGATGTCCAGCAGCCGCTCGGCAAGGGCGATCTGGCCCGGTGTGGTGAAGAAGTTGGAGACGTGGACAACCTCCGCGACCTGTTTGGACACGGCCGCGACGAGCGCCGGGTGACCGTGCCCGAGAGCGTTGACGGCGATCCCGCCGAGCAGGTCCAGGTAGCGCCGGCCGTCGACGTCCCAGACGTGGCACCCGCGACCGTGGTCGATGACCAGGGCGGGTCGGCCGAAGACGCCGAGGACGGCCTCCTGGTAGCGGTCGAGGTAGCCGTCGGAGCTCTGGGTCGAGGTCATGCGGGGTCCTTCTCGATGAGGGTGCCGATGCCCTCCGAGGTGAACACCTCGAGGAGCAGCGAGTGCGCCTGTCGTCCGTCGATCACGTGGGCCTGGGCGACGCCGTGCTCCACGGCGCGGATGCAGGCCTCGAGCTTGGGGATCATGCCCTCGTCCACTCGCGTCAACAGCGCCCTGGCCCCGTCCAGCGGGAGCCTGGACAGCAGCGAGTCCCGGTCCGGCCAGTCGGCGTACACCCCCTCGACGTCGGTCAGGACCACGAGCTTGTGCGCCCGGAGTGCGACCGCGAGGGCCGCGGCGGCCGTGTCCGCGTTGACGTTGAGGACCTGGCCGTCGACGTCCAGGTCCGGCGCGACGGTCGACACCACCGGGACCCGGCCGGCGTCCAGGATGTCCTGGACGGCGGACGGGTCGACGCTCACCACGTCGCCGACCAGGCCGAGGTCGACGTCCAGACCGTCGACGAGCAGCCCACGGCGACGGGCGCCGAACAGACCCGCGTCCTCCCCCGAGATGCCCACGGCGATCGGACCGTGCCTGTTGAGCAGGCCCACGAGCTCGCGCCCCACCTGGCCGGTGAGGACCATCCGCACCACGTCCATGACCTCGGGCGTGGTCACCCGCAGGCCGCCGCGGAACTCGCTGGTCAGGCCGAGCCGGGTGAGCATGGCGGCGATCTGCGGTCCGCCGCCGTGGACGACGACCGGTCGCAGGCCGGCATACCGCAGGAAGGCGACGTCCTGGGCGAAGGCCGCCTTGAGCCCGTCGTCGACCATGGCGTTGCCGCCGTACTTGATGACGACGAGGGCGCCGCGGAAGCGCTCGAGCCACGGCAGGGCCTCCACGAGCGTCTGGGCCTTGCCCTGGGCCACTCGCAGGGCTGCGGCGTCGAGGTGTCCGCGCAGTGGGTTGGGGCTGCTCATGTGCTGTACGCCGAGTTCTCGTGGACGTAGTCGTGGGTCAGGTCGTTGGTCCACACCGTCGCCGTCACCTCGCCGGCATGCAGGTCCACGACCAGGTGCACCTCTCGCCCGGACAGGTCGACGAGCGAGCGGTCGGCCCCGACTCCCGCGCCCACGCACACCCGGATGCCGTTCATCTCCACGTCCAGCGTCCTGGGGTCGAACGCCGCGCTCGTCGTGCCCACCGCCGCCAGGACCCGTCCCCAGTGGGGGTCGTTGCCGAAGACGGCGCACTTGAACAGGTTGTTGCGGGCGATCGCCCGCGCGACCTCGAGGGCGTCGGCCTCGGTCGCGGCGGACCGGATCTGGATGGCGATGTCGTGGCGGGCACCCTCGGCGTCGGCGACCAGCTGCCGGGCGAGGTCCGCACAGACCGCGGTGACGCCGTCGATGAGCGCGTCGGAGGTGGGGGTGGTCCCGGATGCTCCGGAGGCCATCAGCAGCACGGTGTCGTTGGTCGACTGGCACCCGTCGGAGTCGATCCGGTCGAAGGTGGCGGCGGTGGCCGCACGGAGCGCGCGGTCCAGGTCGGCCGGCGCAGCGACCGCGTCGGTCGTGACGACGACGAGCATGGTGGCCAGGGCGGGCGCGAGCATCCCGGCCCCCTTGGCCATCCCGCCGACCGTCCATCCGTCGCCGGCGAAGTCGGCCTCCTTGTGGACCGTGTCGGTCGTCCTGATCGCGATGGCTGCTGCGGCACCGCCGTCCTCCTCGAGCGCGTGGACCGCAGCGTCTGCGCCGGCGAGGATCTTGTCCATGGGCAGCAGCTCGCCGATCAGCCCGGTCGAGCAGACGACGACGTCGCCGGCCGACGCGCCGAGCACGGCGGCGACGTGTTCGGCGGTGCGGTGGGTGTCGGCGAACCCCTGCGCACCGGTGCACGCGTTGGCGCCTCCGGAGTTGAGGAAGACCGCGTCGGCCCGCCCGTCGGAGACGACCTGACGCGACCACGTCACCGGCGCCGCCTCGACCCGGTTGCTCGTGAAGACCGCGGCGGCGTGGTGGTCCGGTCCGTCGTTGACGACGAGGGCGACGTCAGGGGTGCCGGATGCCTTGAGCCCCGCAGTGACGCCAGCGGCCCGGAAACCTCGTGCTGCGGTGACACTCATGAACGGGGCCCCTGCGACGCGGCCGGGCAGGCTCCCGCGGTCTGCGTGGCCCGGCGGAGGGAGGGACGGCGTGGGGTGTTCACGGAGCGACTCCTGCCACGGGCAGTCCCTTGGTCTCCGGCAGGCCGAGGGCGAGGTTGAGGCACTGCACGGCTGCGCCGGCGGTGCCCTTGGTGAGGTTGTCGACGGCGCTGACGACGACGACGCGGCCGACGCGCTCGTCGAGGACCACCTGGAGGTGGACCGCGTTGGAACCCAGGACGGCGCCCGTGCTCGGCCACTGCCCCTCGGGCAGCAGGTGGACGAACGGCTCATCGGCGTATGCCGCGTCCCAGGCCTCGCGGACGGCGGCCGCACCGGTCCCGGGGACGACCTTGGCGGTGCACGTCGCGAGGATGCCGCGGGGCATGGGCGCGAGGGTCGGCGTGAACGACACGGTCACCGGGGTCCCGGCCGCAGCACCGAGGTTCTGCTCGATCTCGGGCGTGTGCCGGTGGACCCCCCCGACGCCGTAGGGCGACATGGCGCCCATGACCTCGCTCCCGAGCAGGTGCGGCGTGAGCGACCGGCCGGCTCCAGAGGTCCCGGAGGCCGCCACGACGGTGATGTCGTCGGGAGCGATGACGCCGGCGGCGAGGCCCGGGGCGAGGGCGAGGCTGACCGCGGTCGGGTAGCACCCGGGGACCGCGATGTGGCGGGCACCGGTCAGCCGGGCGCGCTGCCGTCCCCCGCCGATGGTCAGCTCGGGCAGCCCGTACGGCCAGTGACCGGCATACGGCGTGTCGTAGAAGGCCTGCCATGCCGAGCCGTCGACCAGCCGGAAGTCGGCGCCACAGTCGATCACGACCACGTCCTCAGGCAGCTGGGCCGCCAGCGCCGCGGAATGCCCGTGCGGCAGGGCCAGGAAGACGACGTCGTGGCCGGACAGCACGCCGAGGGTCGTCCGGTCCAGCACCCGGTCGGCCAGCGGCGTCAGGTTCGGGTGGACCGAGCCGAGCCGCTCGCCGGCGTTGCTGGAGGCCGTGAGGGCGCCGATCTCGACGTCGGGATGCCCGAGGAGGAGCCGGACGAGCTCACCACCGGCGTACCCGCTGGCACCGGCGACCGCCACCCTGACCATGCTGCATGACTATACATAACTCAGCAGACTCATGCACCAGGTCAGGTGATGGCCGACGGACTACCTGAGCTTCGCCGAGAGGTTCGCCATCAGGTTCGCGAAGAGCGTGTAGCCCGGCATCGGCAGCTTCTGCACCTGCCGAGCAGCCCCCGGGATCTGCTTCCAGGAGCCCACCGACACGGTCCCCTTGGCGACATCGATCTCGTAGGGAGCCGTCTGGATCGTCCGGATGTCGGTGACGTAGTACCAGTCGTACGGGAACCTGCGGGTGTCGTGCTCGATGTCCCGGTGGACGACCGCGGCGAGCAGCGTCCCGTCCTCGCAGGGGCTGAGCGAGGTGAGGCCTTGCAACGGGGGCTTGGACTCCACATGAGAGCCGTTGTAGAAGACGTCCTTGGCGCCATCGCCCATGCCGAGGTGCTCCCCGAGCAACGCGTCCCCCAGAGAAGGGAAGTCGACCCACCGCGGCTCCCGTCGCTTGCCCCGCAGATGAGCCAGGACCGACGCGTGCGTGGCGACGGCGAAGCCGTACGGCTGGTAGAGCCACAGGTAGCTCTGGTCGACCGTGATGCCGGTGCACGGTCCCCAGCCGGGCACGCCGGGCAGGTAGTAGTCCTTGTTCCCGGTGTTGAGGTAGATCTGCGTGGAGTCGCGCATCGACGCGTAGAGCATGGTGTCGCCCCAGCCGGTCGGGATGGCTGCGGCGTCGGGGTCGCCGAGCGGGGCCACCGGTCCGCTGACCGCGGCGATCGACCCGACGGCCCACTTCGTCTGGGGCCACCAGTCCACCCGGACGAGGTCGGCCTTGTTGTACCCGTCCTCAGCGCCGAGGACGAACTTCGTGACGCTGCCCGGCGCGCCGGCGCCCTCGGCGGTGCCCGCGAAGACGTCCAGGCCCTTGTCGGTCTGACCGCACGCCCAGATGTCGGTGAACGCGGGTGAGAAGCCGTCCAGGACGTTGCGGTAGCGGTCGACGTCCAGCGTGTCGCTGTGGACCCAGAGGTGGTCGACCCAGTGGTGGGATCCGGGGTAGGAGCTGCTCGTGGTCTTGAGCACGAAGCAGTGGTGGGCCGGCTTGAAGTTGTACTCCGAGGACACCTGACCGCCGGTGATGGTCTGGGTCGCGTCCTGGACGAGCATCAGTCGGTGGTAGTAGTTGCGGTCGCTCGCGTCGTTCCAGGAGCCGGCCTTGACCTTCTTGGGGCCGCTGGCGAACTTCAGCGCATAGTTGTCGGCGATGCAGGCGTGGAACCCCCAGGCCTGCGCCACCGTGGTCACTCCCTTCAGGGCCCGCAGCATCCGGGCGTTGACGGCCTGGTACTCCCGCATCCGCGCCTTGCCATAGGCGATCAGGAGAACCAGGTCGCGCTCCAGGTCGTGCTTGTCCTCCCGCGAGAGCGCGCTTCGTGACGTCGGTGAGACCAGCGCCATCCGGGCTGCCAGGTCGTCGGACCTGGTCATCGCGGTGATCGTCATCGTCGTGCTCACCAGGTCGGCGTACGTCTTGCAGCAGATGCCGAGCACGGCGGGCCACAGTGCGTCGTCATGGTTTGCGGGCTCCTGGAGGTACTCCAGCACCTTCCAGGCCTCGAAGTCGGCCACGCTGTTGTGTGCGCCCCTGTCCGCCACCACGATGGTGCTCGCCTGCAGCTCTTCGTCGAACTCAAGGAAGTCCTCATGGGTCTCCAGCGGCTTGGAGAGCAACGCCTGCAGGAGGGTCGCCTGCTGGGTCAGGGTGACGGCATAGGTGAGCACCTCGTCGTGGACCGCCTTGATGTTCTCCAGCTTGGTCTGGGCCTCGAGGTTCTTGATGAACTTCTGCAGCTTGGCGACGTCGGAGTCCTCCTTGGGCCCGAAGCAGCGCAGGATCTGACCGATGATGGAGAAGAACGCCCCGATGAGGGCGCCCTCGGGGCCGGCAGCGCTGAGGAAGGTGCTGATGAGCGGGGCGAGCGACGCGCAGATGTCCATGATCTCGGCGGCGCCGTTCACCGCGTCGCCCTTGCTGAAGGCCTTGATCGCCGAGATCACGCTCTTGGTGATCGCCGGCCCCGCCTTGGCGATGGCGTCGGCCCGGTCCTTGGCGGCCTTGCGGTCCGCAGCGTCGCGCCCCTCGTCCTTCTCGATGGCCCGCGCCCTGTCGTACTCGTTCTTGACGACATCGATCTTGCCCTGCCAGGCGATGAGGTCCTCGCCGTCGATCCCGTCCAGCTGCATCTGCTGCAGGATGTCGAGGTTGTTCCTGACGAAGTCGTCCTGTGCGCTCATTCACCCGTCCCTGTCCAGAGTTCGCGTCCAGGGGCGCTGCCCGTCGCCCCAGGCTTCGTGCTGGGACCACGTGGCCCCGGAGGCCGCGCCCCGGACGCGGCGGACTGCCTCGCAGGGCCATGCTCGACGGCTCCGCGACGACACAACGGCAAACACGTCAACGCTCCACAGGCTGGAGGCGGACAGGACGAGGCTACTGGAGCCGGCACCTTTCCGCTCGGCGAGCAGAGGGCTCAGCGCTGGGTGGCGCCCACCGCAGCCGTCGCCGCGGACACCGCGGCGTCGCGCACCGCGCTGACCTCCTCGGTACGCAGGGTCCGGTCGGCTGCCCGGACGACGAGCCGGTAGGCGAGCGACTTCCTGCCCGCGCCGACCTGGTCCCCGACGTAGACGTCGAAGAGCTCGATCGACTCCAGCAGCTCGCCGGCGCCCGTGCGCAGCGCCGCCTCGACCGACGCGGCCGTCACGGCCGCATCGACGACGACCGCGACATCCTGGTGAGCCACCGGGGCGACCGAGATCGGGGTCGACTGCACAGCGTGGTCGCTGGCGGCGATGAGGACATCGACGTCCAGCTCGCCGGCCACCGTCCGCCCCGGTATGCCGAGTGCGGCCGTCACCTTCGGGTGCAGCTCCCCCACGTGACCCACGAGCGTGCCGTCGGCCAGCGAGAGCCGTGCGCACCGGCCGGGGTGGAACGGCATGGGGTCGTCGGCAGCGACCTCGAGCTGGATCGCGAGGGCGGTCGCCACGGCCCGCGCCAGGGCGAGGACGTCGGTGAGATCGGCGGCCCGGCCGGGGCCCCACCAGCCCGCACGGTCCCGGTCGCCGGTGAGCAGGATCCCGACGTGCCGCGGCTGGGGCGGCACTGCGGCCCTGATCGCCGCGAGCACCTCGTCCGACGGGCGGAGGCCGACGCCGGCGGTGGGAGCCGTCTGCTGCGGACCCTCGAGCGCCACGACGAGGCCCAGCTCGAAGAGGCCCACGTCCTTGGCGCCCCGAGCGACGTTGCGCCGCAGGGCGTCAACGAGCGTCGAGAGGACCGAGATCCGCATGAGCGGTGCCTCGTCGGACAACGGGTTGGCGATCGTCACCGTGCGCGCTCGGGCTGCGTGCACCGGATAGCCGAGTGCGTCATGCCGTTGGTCGCTGACGAACGGGGCGCTCCAGACCTCCGACAACCCCTGTGCCGCAAGGACGTCGGCGATGATCCGACGCGCCCGCTGACCGTGGGTGAGGCCGCGTCCACCGGGTGGGGTGGGCAGGATCGAGGGGATCCGGTCGTATCCCTTGATCCGCGCCACCTCCTCGGCCAGGTCTGGGCCGTTCGCGAGGTCAGGTCGCCAGGACGGTGGCGTGACCGACCACGGCGACGCGGACTGGTCGACCTCGCAACCGATCTCGTGCAGGACGTCGCTGACGTCGGTGGCGCTGTAGTCGACGCCGACGAGCCGGCTGGGCAGCCCTGGGTCGAGGGCGATGACGCTCCGGGCGGTCACCGTCGCGACGTCCGTGACCCCCGCGTCGGCCACTCCCCCGCCGTGCTCGACGAGCAGGTCGACGGCCAGCTGCGCGGCGGCAGCCGCCACCTGGGGGTCGACGCCCCGCTCGAACCGCTTGGACGCCTCCGAGGGCAGCTTGTGACGACGGGCCGAGCGGGCGATCGACACCGGGTCGAAGTGGGCCGCCTCGATGAGCACGTCGGTCGTCGAGACGGTGACCTCGGTCTCCTGGCCACCCATGACGCCGGCGATGGCGATGCCCTTCTCGCCGCCGTCGGTGATGAGCAGGTCCTCGGCAGCCAGGGTGCGGGTCTGGCCGTCGAGGGTCCTCAGCGTCTCTCCGGTGCGGGCGCGACGGACCACGACCGGACCGGACAGGCGCGCCACGTCGAAGGCGTGCAGCGGCTGCCCCAGCGCGAGCATGACGTAGTTCGTCACGTCGACCGGCAGCGAGATCGGCCTCATGCCCGCCTCGGTGAGCCGCGTCGCGAGCCACGGCGGCGTCGGCGCGGACAGGTCGATGCCCCGCACGACGCGGGCGACGTACCGGTCGCAGCCTGCTCGGCCGCGGATCGGGGTCTCGTCGGCCAGCTGCACGGCATACCCGCTGGCATTGGCCGCGGGAGCGGCAGCCGACAGCGCCAGAGCCGGGTCGGTGAAGGCCGCGCCGGTGGCGTGCGCGTACTCGCGGGCGATGCCCCTGACCGAGAAGCAGTAGCCGCGGTCGGGCGTGACGTTGACCTCGACGGTCTCGCGGTCCAGCCCGAGCAGTGCGATCGCGTCCTGGCCTGGTGTCAGCGACGCGGCGTCGGAGCGGTCGGTCAGCACGAGGATGCCGTCGTGGTCCTGCCCGATCCCGAGCTCTCGGACCGAGCAGATCATCCCGGCCGAGACGTGGCCGTACGTCCTGCGAGCGGAGATCGCGAACCCCCCGGGCAGCACACCTCCGGGCAGGATGACCGCCACGAGGTCGCCCGGCTCGAAGTTGTGGGCGCCGCAGACGATCCCCTGCGGGTCGCCGGTGCCGTTGGCCGACCCGACGTCGACCATGCACCAGTTGATCGTCCTTCCGTTCTTCTGCGGCTCGGGCTGCTTGCTCAGGACACGGCCGACGACGAGCGGACCGGTGATGTCGGCACCGTGCAGCCCCTCCTCCTCCAGACCGACGCGCACCAGCGAGGCGGCGATGTCGGCTGCACGCGCCTCGGCGGGCACGGCGACGTACTCGCGCAGCCAGTCGACCGGAACCCGCATCAGATCTCCATCCCGAACGGTGCCCCGAAGCGCACGTCACCCTCGATCATCTCGCGCATGTCCGCGACCCCTGTGCGGAACATCAGGGCTCGGTCGATGCCCATCCCGAACGCGAACCCGGTGTACCGGTCCGGGTCGACGCCGCAGGCGGTCAGGACGTTGCGGTTGACCATGCCGCAGCCACCCCACTCGATCCAGCCGGTGCCCTTGCACGCCCGGCAGCCGGGGTCCTTGCCGCGGCAGACGAAGCAGCGCAGGTCCATCTCCGCACTGGGCTCGGTGAACGGGAAGTAGGACGGCCGGAGGCGGGTGGTGATGCCGTCGCCGAACAGCTCGCTCGCCATCCGGTCCAGCGTTCCCTTCAGGTGGGCCATCGTCAGCCCCTCGTCGACCGCGAGCCCCTCGACCTGGTGGAAGGCCGGCATGTGCGTCGCGTCGAGCTCGTCGGTCCGGTAGACCCGCCCGATGCAGGCGATGTAGACCGGCACGCCCCGCTCGAGCAGGGCGCGGGCCTGCACCGGAGAGGTGTGTGTGCGCAGCACGAGGCCGCCGTCGGGCGGCTGGATGTAGAACGTGTCCTGCATCTGCCGCGCCGGGTGGTCGGCGTCGAAGTTCAGCGCGTCGAAGTTGAACCACTCGGCCTCGACCTCGGGCCCTTCGGCGATCTCCCACCCCATCCCGACGAACAGGTCGGCGATCCGCTGGCTCATCAGCTCGGTCGGGTGGCGATGGCCCATCGGTCGACGGCCCGTCGGCAAGGTGACGTCGACCGCCTCCTCGAGGAGGATCCGCTCGTCGCGCTCGGCCTCCAACGCAGCCCTCCGCGCGGCATACGCCTGGCTGACCAGGGCTCGTGCCCGGCCGACCCGCTTGCCGGCCTCGGCCTTGGCGCTCGGCGGCAGGGCGCCGATCTCTCGGT
>JAICMC010000045.1 GCA_025929465.1 Nostocoides sp. | reverse complement strand
GTCACCCTGCGGCTGGACCCGGCGCTGGACACCGGCTTCGAGGTGACCGATGCGGTGACCTTCGACCCGGGCCCGGCCCTGTCCCTGCTCCGGGACGCCTGGCCGGGTGCGGTCATCGCCGTGGAGGAGCTCGGGATCGGGTTCAAGGTCAACGCCCCGTTCCCCGACGGCGAGCTGATGGGCGACCAGCGCGTCGTGCCCTGGGACGAGCTCGTCGCCGAGCCCGCGACGCGGGTCACCTTCCGCGCGCCGGGCGGGACGAGCGAGGACTTCCTGAAGCTCGCCGAACGGATCGGCCTGCACGGCGTCAACTACGCCATCGGGTTCTCGGCGTGGCTGGACATCGCCCCGGAGGGTGTCTCCAAGGGCTCCGCGCTCGAGCTGGTCCGGCGCCGCCTGCGCGTCGAGCCGGCCCACACCATCGCCGTCGGCGACCAGCGCAACGACATCGAGATGCTCCGGTGGGCGGCCCGGGGTGTGGCGATGGGCAACGCCCCCGACGAGGTCAAGGCGGCGGCCGACGAGGTCACCGGGCCGGTCGACGAGGACGGGTTGGTGACGGTCCTGCGCTCGTTGTCCCGCTGACCGGGCTCAGCGGGACTGGAGGGCGTCCAGGGCGACCGCCATGGCCATCGCGACCCGCCAGTCCAGCTGCCAGCCGTTGGGCTGACGCGGCACCGTCACCTCGTAGCGGTCCCGGATCGACCGCTTGCGGACCGAGGACAGCACGACGGCGCCGTCGGCCGCGACGAAGTCGAAGTGGAAGAGGAACGGGACCGGGATGTCGCCCACGACCGGGATGAAGCCCCAGACCCGGCGCAGCACCGCGATGTTCCGGTTGCGTTCGGTACCCACGGCCTCGAGGCCGTCGGGGGTGCCGACGTGCCACGTCGAGCGGAGCAGCGACCTGCCGAAGTCCTTGCGGAACCAGCCGATCGGCGCGCTGCCGGCGTCGAGCACGTCGTAGGTCGCGCCGAGGTCCAGCCGCTGGCGGGCCTTGAACGAGAACACGGGTTGGCTGCGCGCCGCGTCGGCGTAGAAGGTGACCTGCTCCTTGAAGGCCATCCGCTTCTGCTGGGCGACGGCGACCGGCTCCCCCTCGGTCCACCCCGCGTCGGCCGCCCTGATCTCGTAGCGGTTGACCATCATGGTCAGCTTCTGGCGGACGGTGAAGTGTTCTGCCCCTTGGGCGGCGTTCGGGTCCATGCCGGTCATTGTGTCCGATCGTGGCGCAGGGCGTACCTGCGATGCTGTATGCCGCCATGACCGACCTGCAGATCACCTCGCCCACCAACGCCCGGCTCAGGGGGCTGGTCGCCCTGCGCCGGCGCCGGGCGCGGGAGCTGTCGGGCACGACGCTCGTCGAGGGCTTCGAGGAGCTCTCCCTGGCGTTGGCGGCCGGTGTGTGGCCGCGCGCGGTCTACCACTGCCCCGACCTGATGTCGCAGGAGGCGACCCGGCTGCGTCTGGTGCGCGAGTGCCGCATCTCGGGGATCGAGACGGTCCGGGTGTCCCGGGCGGCCTTCGAGCGGACGGCATACCGGGAAGGGCCGGACGGGTTCCTCGCCGAGGTGCCCCAGCCGGACCGGCCGGTCACCGCACTGGACGTGGCCCCCGGGTCGCTCGTCCTGCTCGCCGAGGGGATCGAGAAGCCGGGCAACCTGGGAGCCATGCTGCGGACCGCGGATGCGGCAGGAGCCGCCGCGGTCGTCGCCGTCGACCCGGTCACCGACTGGGGCAACCCCAACGTCGTGCGGGCCAGCAAGGGGACGGTGTTCTCCGTCCCGGTCGCGAGCGGAACCCTGGCCGAGGTGCTGCCCTGGCTGGTGGCCCAGGGCCTGCGGCTCGTGGCGACCACGCCTGACACGCAGGTGCTGCACACGTCGGCCGATCTGACCGGTGGGGTGGCGCTCGCCGTGGGCACCGAGAAGCTCGGTCTGACCCAGGCCGTCCTGCAGGCCGCTGACCAGCGAATACGCATTCCCATGGTGGGTCTGGCCGACTCCCTCAACGTGTCCACGTCGGCAGCGGTCGTCCTCTACGAGGCCGTGCGGCAGCGCTCCGTGGGCCGAACGGACTGACCAAGACCCGCGGTCCGGAGCACCCCATGGCGTGTGCCACGATGGGACGCATGCGAGTTGACCATGTGGTGTACGCAGCTGAGCACGACGGGGTGGCGGCTACGGCGGAGCGCCTGGGCAAGCTGATCGGGGTCCGCCCGGTCGACGGGGGGAACCACCCGCGGTTCGGGACGCGCAACGTCATCCTCCCGCTGCGGCACGACCGCTACGTCGAGGTGGTCGAGGTGCTCGACCACCCAGCGTCCTACAGGGCCCCGTTCGGCCAGGTGGTCCGGGCCCGGTCCGAGGCCGGCGGCGGCTGGCTCGGCTGGGTCATCGCCGTCCACGACATGACCAAGCAGGAGGGCCGCGTCGGTCGCGACGCCGTCGACGGCAACCGCACCCGGCCCGACGGGGTCGAGCTGCACTGGCGCCAGCTCGGGGTCAAGGGCCTACAGGCCGACCCGCAGCTGCCGTTCTACGTCCAGTGGGGTCGGGGTTGCCCGCACCCGTCGGTGTCCGGAGAGACGCACACCCGGCTCCGGCAGCTGCAGATCGCCGGAGACCCGGAGCGGATCAACGAGTGGCTCGGCGTCGACCCCAAGTCGGTGTCCCCGTCGATCGACCTGTCCTTCGTCGCCCCGCACGGCACACCGGGCCTGTTGTCGGTGACCTTCGAGACGCCCGAGGGGCAGATCACCATCTGAACCCGGGGCCGCCCCGCCTGGCCTGTCCCGGTCAGGGACGACCGTAGCGGCGCAGCCGGAGGCTGTTGGTCACCACCAGCACGCTGGACAGCGCCATCGCCGCGCCGGCCACCATCGGGGTGAGCAGCCCGGCCATGGCGAGGGGGATCGCGGCGATGTTGTAGCCGAACGCCCACACCAGGTTCTGCTTGATCGTCCGCAGCGTCGCCCGGGAGACGTCGATCGCCTGGCCCACGGCGGTCAGGTCCGAGCGCATCAGCACGATGTCGGCGCTCTCCATCGCCACGTCGGTGCCGCTGCCCATGGCCAGCCCGAGGTCGGCCTGGGCCAGCGCCGCGGCGTCGTTGACGCCGTCGCCGACCATGGCGACGACCCGTCCCTGCTCCTGGAGACGGGCGATGACCGCGTGCTTGTCCTGCGGCGCCACGTCGGCGATCACCCGGTCGGCCGGGATCCCCACCTCGGTGGCGGCCTGGTGGCCGGTCCGGGCGTTGTCGCCGGTGAGGAGGTATGCGGTCAGGCCGGCCCTGGTGAGCTCGGCGACGGCGTGGCGGGAGCTGGGGCGGACCACGTCGGTGACGGTGAGCAGGGCGCGCGCGGTCCGGCCCCAGCCGACGAGGACCGTGGTGCCCGTGCTGGACCCGATCCGTTCGGTGAGCTCGGTCGGGACGTCCTCGAAGAGGGCAGCCTTGCCGACGACGACCTCGGTGCCCTTGATCGTGGCCACCGCACCGGCTCCGGCCAGTGCCCGGAAGCCGGTGACCGCCGGAATGCTCAGGCCGCGTTGCGTCGCGGCGGCGAGGATGGCGCGGGCGATGGGGTGCTCGGACCCGGACTCGACGGCTGCCGCGGCTTGCAGGGCGGCGGTCTGGGTGAGTCGCCCGTGGGTGGTGACGTCGGTGAGGCGTGGCTCTCCGGAGGTGATCGTGCCGGTCTTGTCCAGGACGATGGTGTCGATCCGTCGGGTGTCCTCCAGGACCTGGGGCCCCTTGACGAGGATGCCGAGCTGTGCCGCCCGACCGGTGCCGACGAGGAGGGCGGTCGGTGTCGCCAGGCCGAGGGCGCAAGGGCAGGCGATGACGAGGACGGCGACCGCGACGCCGAGCGCCCGGGCCGGGTCACCAGTGCCGATCCACCAGCCGACGAAGGTCAGCAGGGCGAGCGCCAGGACAACGGGGACGAAGACGCTGGACACCCGGTCGGCCAGGCGCTGGACGGTGGCCTTGCCGGTCTGGGCCTGCTCCACGAGCCGGGTCATGGCGGCCAGGGTGGTGTCGGCGCCGACGGCACCGGCCTCGACGACGAGCAGACCGCCCGCGTTGACCGTCCCGCCGGTGACCGGGTCGCCCGGACCGACGTCGACGGGCACCGACTCTCCGGTCACCATCGAGGTGTCGACCGCCGACCGGCCCTCCAGGACGCGCCCGTCCGTGGCGATCTTCTCGCCCGGCCGGACGACGAAGTGCTCGCCCACCCGGAGGTCGTCGATCGGGATGCGGACCTGGGTCGTCGACCGGGTCGCGGCGTCGATGCGTCGCACGGCGACGTCCTTGGCCCCGAGGTTCATCAGGGCGAGCAGCGCACCCCTGCTCTGTCCCTTGGCACGCGCCTCGAGCCACCGCCCGAGGAGCAGGAACGTGGTGACCACGGCGGCCGTCTCGAAGTACAGGTGGGCGTGCCCGCCGCCGGTGAGCAGGGTGACGACCGACCAGCCGTATGCCGCGAGGACCCCGATCGACACCAGCGTGTCCATCGTCGAGGCGAGGTGGCGCGCATTGGTCGCTGCTGCCCGGTGGAACGGCCAGGCCGCCCAGACGACGACCGGGGTGGCCAGGGCCAGCTGGACCCAGCGGCCGGCGGGGGTGCCGAAGGCGGGGACCATCGCGAGGAGCACCACCGGGAGGGACAGCAGCCCGGAGATGACGGCCCGTCGTCGAAGCGCGGTGGCCGGCGCGACGTCGTGGTCCATGTGGTCGGCGCTGCCGGGGTCGACCGGGGAGGTGTCTGCTCGTGTCGGCGGACGGGGTGCGGTGCGGGGATCGGGGATGACGCTCGCCCCGTAGCCGGTCGTCGCCACCGCGGCGAGCAGGTCCTCGGGCGTGAGCGGACCGGCATACGAGACGGCCGCCTTCTCGGTGGCGAGGTTGACGCTCGCCTCGACGCCCTCGAGCCGGTTGAGCGTGCGCTCGACGCGCGCCGCGCACGAGGCGCAGGTCATGCCGGTGATGGTCAGGTCGACCCGGTTGGCGTGGGCGGTGGGGGTGGTTGTCATGGTTCCTTCTCAGCTCCGGACGAGACGGGCGATGGCCTCGGAGGCCTCGCGGACCTTGGCCGCCGCTGCCGCGTCGGACTCGCGGGCCGCGTCGACGACGCAGTGCCCCACGTGGTCCTCGAGGAGGCCGAGGCTGACCGCTTGCAGGGCCTTGGTGGCCGCGCTGACCTGGGTGAGGATGTCGATGCAGTAGACGTCGTCCTGGACCATCCGGGCGATCCCGCGGACCTGTCCCTCGATCCGCCGAAGTCGCTTGAGGTAGTCGTCCCTGCTCCCGCTGTAGCCCGTCATGGTGGCTCCCATCGTCGTTGTCACCTTCACAACAGCATACCCCTATGGGGTATTCCGGAGCGCGCGGTCTCGGGGTCCGGGTCAGTCGTCGAGGTGGGCGACGAGCGCCGGAGCGAGCCCGACGTAGGAGGCGGGGGTCATCGCCGCCAGCCGGGCCTCGACGTCGGCCGGCAGGCCCAGACCGTGGACGAACTCGACGAGCTCGGCTCGTCCGATCCGGCGACCGCGGGTCAGCTCCTTGAGCCGCTCGTAGGGCTCCTCCATACCTGGGACGCCCTGGGCGCCAAGGGCCCGCATCGCCGACTGGATCGGCTCACCGAGCACCTCCCAGTTGTCGTCCAGGTCGGCGGCCATGGCGGACGGGACGGCGTCGAGCCCGGCCAGCCCGCGGCCGACGTTGTCCAGCGCCAGGATCGCGTGCCCGAGGGCGGAGCCGATGTTGCGCTGCATCGAGGAGTCGGTGAGGTCACGCTGCAGCCGGCTCTGCACGAGCGTCGCGGCGAGGACGTCGAGCAGCGCCGTGGACACCTCCAGGTTGGCCTCGGCGTTCTCGAAGCGGATCGGGTTGACCTTGTGCGGCATGGTCGAGGAGCCGACCGTGCCCTGGCCTCGCACCTGGGCGAAGTACCCGAGCGAGATGTAGGTCCAGACGTCGGTGCACAGGTTGTGCAGGACGCGGTTGAACCGGGCGAGGTCGGCATACAGCTCGGCCTGCCAGTCGTGGCTCTCGATCTGGGTCGTGAGCGGGTTCCAGGTGAGCCCCAGCCGCTCGACGAAGGTCCGCGAGATGGTCTGCCAGTCGGCACCGGGAACCGCCGCGAGGTGGGCGCCGTAGGTGCCGGTCGCGCCGTTCAGCTTGCCGAGGTACTCCGCCGCCTCGATCCGCCGCACCTGCCGGCCGAGGCGGTGAGCCAGCACGGCCAGCTCCTTGCCGAGGGTGGTCGGGGTCGCGGGCTGGCCGTGGGTGTGGGCGAGGAGGGGCACGTCGGCCAGGTCCCGCGCCATCGCCACGACCTGGTCGTATGCCGCGCGCGCCCTGGGCAGCCAGACCTGCCGGATCGCGCCCTGGACCATCAGGGCGTACGCCAGGTTGTTGATGTCCTCGCTCGTGCAGCAGAAGTGGATGAGCTCGCCCAGCCCCGCGTCGGCACCCTCCGGGGCGATCCGGGTCAGCCGCTCCTTGAGGAAGTACTCCACCGCCTTGACGTCGTGCTGGGTGACTCGCTCGGTGGCGGCCAGCTCGGCGATCTCGGCCGGCCCGAAGGTGTCGACGACCGCTCGCAGCCGGGCGGACTCGGCAGCGGTCAGGCGACGGACCCCGGGGACCACCTGCAGGTCGGTGAGGTGGATGAGCCACTCGACCTCGACCCGGACCCTGGCGCGGTTGAGCGCCGGTTCGGAGAGGTGGTCCACGAGGGGGGCGACGACGGAGCGGTAGCGACCGTCGAGGGCACCGAGCGCGATGGGTGGGGCGGCGTCCGCCAGCGAGACCATGGGCGCAATCCTTACAGACTGCGCCGGCCGGCCGTGGTCAGCCGCGGAACACCAGGATTCGCGGCGCTGTCCGGTAGGTCGGGAAGGCCTGGACGAACGTCGTGTCGGTTCGGGAGTCGACCGTGACGTAGCCGGCCGGCCCCTGGACGAGCGCCCTGCCGACCAGGCTGTCGGTGGCCCCGTCGATCTCGGTGAGGTAGCCATGGGCAGCCCCGTCGTTGGCGCTGGTCACGTAGACCCGGTTCTTCGCGACGTTGACGGCGACGTCGAACGGGGTGGCCTGCACGTGCACCGACGCCAGCAGCGTGCCGGTGGCCGAGAGCACCGAGACACCGGAGAACCCGGTGACGTAGACGCGCCCCGTGGCGGCGTTCACGGCGACCTGGTCGGCGCCGTCGGGCAGGGTGACGCTGTGCAGCAGCCGAAGCGTCCGGCCGTCCAGGACGTGGACGGCTGTCCGGTCGGTGACGTAGAGCCGGTCGGACGCGGGGTTGACCGCGAGGTCGTCGACATAGTCGAACTCCCCGCCCGGCAGGGCGGTCGAGCCGCGGTGGAGCAGGGTCCGGCCGTTGACGGCCTCGACCATGTTGTCGTTGCCGACGTAGACGGCGTCGGTGCGGGTGTTGACCGCCATCCCCTGGTAGGTGGCTGCTTCGGGCGCCGAGCTGTCCACGATGTCGGTGCCACCGACGATCCGGTAGAGGCTGCCACTGCTCACGCCGGTGGCGAAGACCCAGTTGTGCGCAGGGTCGACCGCGACGGCATCCGGTCCGAGGTCACCGACCGGTCCCGACCCGCCGGTGAGGGTGCGGGTGCGACCGTCGATGAACTGCACCCGCCCGTTGGCCTCGGCCCCGTACAGGGTGTTGCGGGTGGGATCCACGGCCAGCTGCCGCGCGTCGCTGCTGATCGAGGCGACCTGTCGCGGCCCGGCCTGTGCTGCGGCGGCGGCTGCGTCCCCGGAGCCGGTGGACGGGCCCGCGGGCTGGGCGAGCGCCGGCGAGGCGGCGATGGCACTGGCGGCGGCGACTGTGGCGATGACGATCGCCGAACGACGGGCAGAGCTGCTCACGGGTCCTCCTTCGGCACGGCCCCCAGGTCGTGCGGTGTCCGTCCCGTCCCCCGGGACGGTTCATGGTGACACCCCGGCCGGCCTTGGTCCCGTGACATTTGTCATGGTGGCCACCCATGTCGGCTGATCAGCCGATGGCTGCCCGCACGTGCGCCACGACCCCCGGCAGGGCGGCCCGGATCTCGGCATACGTCTGGTCGAACGCGTCGTCGGGTCCGTACCAGGGGTCGTCCATGTCCAGGTCTCCGGCCGCCGCCGCGGCCGGGTCGAAGGAGCGCAGGAGGCGCACCTTGGCCCGCTCCTGCTCGGTCCGGGCGAGGCGGAGCAGGTCACGGACGTGCCCGGAGTCGGCGGCGAGGACCAGGTCGCGGTCGACCAGCCAGGAGCGGTCCACCTGCCGGGCCCGGTGCCGGGACCCGCCGACGTCGGGGTGTCCGTTGCGCCGGAGCACGGCCAGGGTGCGCCGGTCGGCCGGGCTGCCGGCCTCCCAGGACGTCGTGCCGCCCGAGTCGACGGCGACCAGGCCGCCCAGGCCGGCTTCGTCGAAGGCCTCGCGCAGGAGCAGCTCGCCCATCGGCGACCGGCAGATGTTCCCGGTGCAGACGACGGCGACCCGGTAGGGCCGGTCCGTCCCGTATGCCGGTTGCTCGCCGGCCGGCTGGGGCCGGTTCACTCCAGGTCCAGCCAGGTTCGTGCCTGCGCGAACGCCGCGGGCACGAACGAGAAGGGCCGCTCGGGTATCCGGCCGAGGACGGGGACGCCCGCCACGTCGGGGAGCTCCTGGAGCAGGTCGAGGGTCGACTCGTCGAGGTCACCGGCGGACGGCCAGTGGGTCAGCACCACGCCGATGAACGGCAGGCCGCGCTGGCGCAGCACCTCCCGCGTGAGCGCCGCCGTGGTGAGGTCGGCCGCGGTCGCCCGGGCCGCGAGGATGAAGCCGATGCTGAACCCCTTGTAGCGCAGCGCGGTTGCCACGTCGAGGAGGGTGCCGCGCCGGGTGTCCAGCTGGGTCATGATCCCCCCCGTCCCCTCGACGAGGACCAGACCGGCCCGCTCGGCGAGCAGGGCGATGTCCCTGACGTGCTCGGCCACCCGCGGCAGGGCGAATCCGGCGCGCCCGGCGGCGGTCACCGGCGGCCGCGGGATGCGCAGCCGCACGCCCTCGTGCACGTGGACTGCCTTGACCGACGCGCGGATCCGGTCGACGTCACCGACCTCCCAGTCGGCGACGCCGGTCTGGACGAGCTTGGCCACGGCCAGCTCGGTGCGCTCCTGCAGCACGGTCGCCAGCGCGGCCGTGGTGACCGTGAGCCCGACGCCCGGACCGGTCCCGGCGACGAGGACGACGCTCGGCAACGGCACGGGGTCACCCATGGCCGCCGCCGAGGACCTCGTCGAGCAGCTCGGGGCCGCTCCAGCGCCGAGGCCGGTCCGGTCCGGCCCGCTCGGCCTGCGCGAGCAGCCGGCAGACCGCGTCACAGGCGGGGGTCGGTATGCCGTGTGCCCGCCCGAGCCGGGCGATCTCACCCTGCAGCTCCTCGATCTCCGTGGGCCGACCCGCCGCGAGGTCGTCGGCCATCGAGGAGCGGGCGGCGGGGTCGACGCGCAGGCTGGTGCGGGCGGCCACCCGGAAGACCGGATCGGGGGCTCGCAGCATCCGGACCGTGGCTGCCGGGCTGACCGGGGTGAGCCGAGCGGGGGTCACCCCGATGGCGGCGTAGACGGCGAGCGACTCCTCCTGGCAGGCGGCGAGGACGCGGCGGTAGTCGCGCTGGCCCAGCTCCTCGCGCAGGGTCCGACCGGACAGGGCGACGACGGCGTTGTTGAGGTTGAGCAGGAGCTTGGCGTGCTGGACCGCGTCGATGTCGGTGCGGGGGCGGATCCGGACCCCGGCGGCGTCGGCCGTCGAGAGGAAGCCGCTGAGCGCGGGGTCGGTCTCGACGTAGAGGTCTCCGGAGGTGGCCCGCCGGTAGGACGCCGGCCCGGTTCGGACGACGTTGAACTCGACCATGCCCGCGAGGACGTGGACCCGGTGGTCCACGAGCGACTCACGCAACCGGCCGGTGTTGTGCAGCCCGTTCTGCAGGCTGATGACGACCGTGCCCCACCCCAGGTGCTCGCCGATGGCGGCGGCGGCCGAGACCGTGTCGCGCGACTTGACCGCGACGAGGACGACGTCCGCGCCGGCGACCGTCGCCGGGTCGCTGGACAGGGCCAGCGCGTCGGCGGGCAGGGTCCGGGTCGGCAGGCCCGGTGCCTGGATGGCCAGTCCGTGCTCCCGGATCGGGTCGAGCACCGCGGGGCGTCCGACGAGCGTGACGTCAGCGGTTCGGGCAAGCATCCCCCCGACCCAGCAGCCGATCGCGCCGGCGCCCATGACGACGACGCGTCCGGGGCGCGTCGCAGGCTGCGATGCGGACGCGGACGGCATGCGGCCCATCCTCGCCCATCCCCCAGCCATCGGGTTCCGGGGGTGGCGCTCGGTCCAGCCGAGCCGCTCCTCGGGTCGGCCGACAGCCGTTCGGGCGTGGCCGGTTCAGGCGGCGACGGGCACCCGGACGAGGTGGCCCACGAGCGCGTGGATCGCGGCGGTCAGTCCTTCGTCCGTGAGCCGGCCGTCGACGAGGCCCTGGTGCGCCGAGCCGACGCCGATGGCGTCCGCGAACGGCATGGCGAGGGCGAGGGTGAGGCACTCGACGGCGCCGGCGCGGGCACCGCTGGCGCCCCCCGGCGAGGCGGTCGCCGCGAGGACGGCTACCGGCTTGCCGGCGATGGGGGCGTCGGTGTGCTTCTCGTAGAACGGGAGCGGGTGGAGGCGGTCGAACCGGTCACCGTGCCGGCCGGTAGGTCGGCGACGGCCAGGTCGGCGAGCTGGGCGTTGAACGAGCCGGGGCGGGTGCTGCCGACGAGGACGAGCAGGTTCATGGGCGTGGTGGTCCTTGGGCGGGAGGAGGTGAGCGGTGGCCCCGCACGACAATGGTCAAGTCCTTGACTGGGCCCTAGGCCGTCTGGTCCGGATTGTCAAGCACTTGACGAATGGGTAGGCTCGGCTGATGGAGGTCATCGGATCAGACGGGCCGGTACCCGCCTCGGAGCCGGTGCCGCTCGTGGCTCTGCTCGGGCGGACCGAGGCGGCGTTCATCGCCGAGTTCGACTGCCGGATCAGGGAGTCGGAGTTCTCCGCGTTGTCCCTCGCGCACTCCCGCAACGTCCTGCGCCACCTGGCCGGAGGGCCGCTGCGCGCCTCGCACATCGTCGGGCGGTGCGACGTCTCCAAGCAGGCGATCAGCCAGCAGATCACCCACCTGCACGCGAGCGGCTATGTGCACGTCGAGATCGACCCCGACGACCATCGCGCCCGGGTCGTCTCGTTGACCGACAAGGGGATCCGCGCCCAACGCCTGGTCGGCCGGCTGTTCGCCGAGATCGAGTCGGACTGGGCGCAGGTCCTCGGTGAGCCGGACAGCCTCGCCCTGCGACGGGTGCTCACCAAGGCCCTCGACGTCGTGCCGCGCGGGGGGTGCCCCCCAGCCGAGGCGCCCACGACGTCGACCTGCTGAGCCTTCTCCGGTGTGTCGGACAGCGCCCCGTTCGCCCTCGCTCGGGATGGTCCGGGACGGTCCGGGACGGTGCGGCGGCGCAGCGGCTGCCGCTCAGACGTCGGGGTAGCCGTGCGGGTTGGCGCTCTGCCACCGCCAGCTGTCGGCGCACATGTCGTCGACGGTCTTGACCGCCCGCCAGCCCAGCTCGGTGTGGGCCAGCGTCGGGTCCGCCCACGAGCGCGGCTGGTCGCCGGCGCGTCGCGGGCCCACGGCATACGGGACCTGCCGCCCGATGGCCCGGGAGAACGCCGCGACCATCTCCAGGACCGAGGTCCCCTGCCCGGTGCCCAGGTTCCAGGTCGACACCGCCCGGTCGTGGGACGCCATCCAGTGCAGGGCGGCGATGTGCCCGGCGGCGAGGTCCTCGACGTGGATGTAGTCGCGCTCGCACGTCCCGTCGTCGGTCGGGTAGTCGTCGCCGTGGACGGTCAGCCGCTCGCGACGGCCGACCGCGACCTGGGCGATGAACGGCATCAGGTTGTTCGGTATGCCGCTCGGGTCCTCGCCGATCGTGCCGGAGGGGTGCGCGCCCACCGGGTTGAAGTAGCGCAGGACCGCGACCTTGAAGCCGTCCGACCCGGCGGCGACGTCGCGCAGGACGTGCTCGTTGAACACCTTGGTGCGCCCGTACGGGGAGGTGGCCTCGATCGGCTCGTAGTCCTCGCGGTACGGCGGCTCGGACCGCTCCCCGTAGACCGTCGCCGAGGAGGAGAACACCAGGTTCGGGACCCCGTGCCTGCGCATCGCCCGGATGAGGGAGAACGTGGAGTCCAGGTTGTTCTCGTAGTACTCCAGCGGCTTGTCGACCGACTCGCCCACCGCCTTCAGCCCGGCGAAGTGGATGACCGCGTCGAACCGCTCGGCCTCGAAGAGGTGCTCGGTCTTGTCGCGGTCGGTGAGGTCGAAGGAGTGCAGCTGGACGACCCGCCCGGTCAGCGCCTCGAGCCGGTTCATCACGGTCGGCTTGGAGTTGGCGAAGGAGTCGACGACGACGACGTCATGTCCGGCCGCGACGAGCTGGACGACGGTGTGGGAGCCGATGTAGCCGGCTCCGCCCGACACGAGAACACGCATGGGGAACACCGTATGCCGCCGAGCGGGCTCGCGGGAGACTCTCAGGATGTCGACAGGCCGACCGCAGCACGCGCGGGCTATTGTGGCCGCGACCGGCCCCGGGCCCCGGCCGACGCCGGCGAGGCACCGGGGACAGCGACGGAAGGACGTTGGATGGACACGACGAAGTTCTTCTCCCGGCTCGACGAGGCATTCCCCGCGGACCCCCGCAGCGCCGAGCCGGTCCACCCCCAGTGGGCCGACCTGGCCGCTGAGGTGCCGGGCACGACCGCCGTCAACGCGCTGGCCATGCTCAACCTGGCCGCCCAGCTCATGCCGGAGGCGGAGTGCTACCTGGAGGTCGGCGCCCGGTGGGGCCGTTCGTTCGTGGCGGCCACGCAGGACGTGAGCGACAAGCGGTTCTACGCCCTGGAGTCCTTCGGCCCGGCCGACCACGGCGGCGCCGCCACCCGTGCCGACCTGGACCGGACCATCGAACGGTATGCCGCCCACGCAGACACCCACGTCGTCGAGGGTGACTCGTTCCGCACCCTCACCCGACCGGGAGTGGTGGACCGGCCCGTCGGCGTCTACTACTACGACGGCCCCGCGAGCGGGACCGCGCACCACCTCGCGCTCGCCGTCATCGAGCCGCTCCTCGCCGACGAGGCACTCGTCTTCGTCGCCGACGCGACCCGGCCCAAGATCCAGCAGGTGCACGGTGACTACCTCGCCGGACACCGCGGGTGGAGCCTCGCCGCACGCTGGGACGGACGTGGGGTCGAGGACACCCGGTGGGGTGGCGGCCTGCACGCGTTGGTCTACCGCCGTCCACCGGGCGCACCCCGCACGCTGAGCCCGGCCGACGAGCGCCGCCGCAGGCTGCAGGTCGCGGTGCGTGGTCCGCTCGGGTCGGCGACCCGCCGGGTGGCCGGCAAGGTGCCGCCGATCGTCTCGGCGCCCCGGCGCCGGCTGGCCCCGCTCGCCTGACCGCTGTGGTCAGCGGCCGACCGCTGAGCTTCGCCCGACCGCTGCGGTCAGCGGCCGACCGTCCGGGAACGGCCGCGGAACTCTGCGACGACCGCACCGTCGGACTCCCGGCGGACCTGCACGTCGGTGAGCCCGGAACGTCCGTAGGCCGCCCGCTCGACGCCCTCCGCACGCAGCACGTCCCCCTCGGTCGCCGAGGCGACGAAGGTGATGTCCGCGCCCGCGGCGACCGTGGTCCGCCCGACGCCGTTGCACACCAGGGCGAACGTGGAGTCGGCCAGGGTGAACACCAAGCCGCCGTGGACGATCCGGTGACCGTTGACCATGTCCGGGCGGACCGGCATACGGACCACGGCCCGGCCCTCCTCCAGCGTCTCCAGGACCATCCCCAGACCGCGCGAGGCGCCGTCCTCGGCCCACATCCGTCGCACGAAGTCCAGGTCGCTCACCGGGCCAGCCTCCCACTCCACGGCCCCGGTGGCCCCCTGCGGCGGCCGTCCTACGATGGCGGGGTGACCACGGCAACGACGCCCACCCACCCGACCACCGTGGACCTGCTCGCCGCCCACGGGCCCGTCCTCGACGAGGCCTCCGCCGCGCTCGCCGGCCGCACCTACTACTCGCGTTACCCCGAGTCGCCCTCTCCGCGCGTCTACGGGGAGGGCGCGGCCGAGGCCGGGCTCGCGGCATACGAGGCGCTGCTGGACGCGCCGTATGCCGGTCTCGCGGGCCAGCCGACCGACGGGACGACGGTGGGCGACGAGGTCTCCCCGTACGGACCGCGGCTCGGCGTGGCCTACCCGAGGCTGGACGTCGAGGCGGGCCTGGCCGGGGCGCTGGCGGCGATGCCCACCTGGCGCGACGCCGGTGCCCGAGTGCGCGCCGCGGTCTGCGTGGAGATCGTCGACCGGATCAACAAGCGGTCCTTCGAGCTGGCCAACGCGGTCATGCACACGAGCGGCCAGCCGTTCGTCATGTCCTTCCAGGCCGGTGGGCCGCACGCGCAGGACCGGGCCCTGGAGGCGGTCGTCGCCGCGCTCGTCGAGCAGGAGCGGGTGCCTGCGTCGGTGGTGTGGGAGAAGCCCGGTCGGGACGGGCCGATCCGCATGCAGAAGGACTACCGGATCGTGCCGCGCGGGGTGGGGCTGGTCATCGGGTGCAACACCTTCCCGACGTGGAACGCCTATCCGGGCCTGTTCGCGTCGCTGGCGACGGGGAACCCGGTCGTCGTCAAGCCGCACCCCCGGGCGACCCTGCCGTTGGCCATCTCGGTGTCGGTGTGCCGCGAGGTGCTCGCCGAGGCCGGGTTCGACCCGGCCCTGGTCCAGCTGGCGGCGGACCCGGACGGCGGCGTGCTCGGTGCGGAGCTGGCCCTGCGACCGGAGGTGGCGCTCATCGACTACACCGGCGGCCCGGGCTTCGGCGGGTGGCTCGAGCGCGAGGCAGGGGGGCTCGGCAAGTCGGTCTACGCCGAGATGGCGGGCGTCAACTCGGTCGTCGTGGACTCCGTGGGCGACCTGCGCGGCGCGCTGGGCAACCTGGCGTTCTCGCTCACCCTGTACTCCGGCCAGATGTGCACGACACCGCAGAACATCTACCTCCCGCGCGACGGGGTGGACACCGACGAGGGACACCTGTCGCTGGCGGACTTCGGTGCCCGGTTGTCCGCGGCGGTGGAGCGGTTGACCGGCGACGACGCCAAGGCCGTCGAGCTGCTCGGCGCCACCGTCAACGACGGGGTACGCGCCAACGCCACAGGCGTGGCGGCGCTCGCCGCGGAGGCGGGGGGCACCCTGGTGCGCGACTCGCGGCCGGTGCAGCACCCGGCATACGCCGATGCCGTGGTTCGCGCCCCAGGGATCGTCGCGGTCGACGTGTCCCGCGAGGACGTCTACGCCCAGGAGCGCTTCGGGCCGGTGTCCTTCCTCATCGGGACCGCGTCGACCGAGCAGTCGCTGGCCCAGTTCGCCGACACGATCCGCGAGCACGGGGCGATGACGGGATCGGTCTACTCGACGTCGGAGCCGGTGCTGGTGGCCGCCCGCGAGGCCGCGGCCTCCGGTGGGGTCGCACTGTCCGAGAACCTCACCGGACCGGTGTTCGTCAACCAGACGGCCGCCTTCTCGGACTACCACGGCACCGGGGCGAACCCGGCGGCGAACGCGGCCTACACCGACGCCGCCTTCGTCGCCAACCGGTTCCG
>JAICMC010000120.1 GCA_025929465.1 Nostocoides sp. | reverse complement strand
CATCCCGGCCATCGACACCGCCGGACGCGCCGCGGCATACAGCTCCGCCGCCGCCGCCCGAGCGGCCGACGGGTCCAGAACCAGCACCGAAGACATGCCCCCAGCCTACCCGGTAATCGAACATATGTCTACTACCAGACACATGAGTTCGGTTGCAGGGCAGTCGAACTCACTCTGGAGGAGGCAGACGGTCCGACGGTGCGCGCACCGGTGGTGGAGTCTCGCTGGGGGCAAGGGGAACCTGTGCGCCCCTGGGCAGATCTCAATGGCCCTTGACACAGGCATCGCCGAGACGTTGGCAACAACTCCGTGCAGGTGGGCCCCGCGGGGTGGTGCGTGCGAGGGCGCACTGCGGCATACGCCTCAGAACCCGAAGATGCCGCTGTAGGCGTTGAGCGCCGGCTGTCCACCGAGGTGGGCATACAGCACCGTCGAGGATCGTGGGATCTCGCCGGACGTCACGAGGTCGATCAGCCCGGCCATCGACTTGCCTTCGTAGACCGGGTCGATGATCATCCCCTCGAGCCGCCCGGACAGCAGGATCGCCTCGACCGTCGAGTCGACCGGGATGCCGTAACGGTCTCCCGCCCACCCCTCGAGCACCTCGATCTCGGCGTCGCGCAGATCGCGCTGCAGCCCGATGAGCGAGGCCGTGTGCCGCGCGATCCGGGCCACCTGGTCGCGTGTCCTGTCCAGCGTGGCCGAGGCATCGATGCCGATGACCCGCCGCCGTGGCCCGCCCGCGTCGAGCAGGTCCGCGAACCCGGCGATCATCCCGGCGTGCGTCGAGCCGGTCACGGTGCAGACGACGATCGTGTCGAAGAAGACGCCCAGGGTGGACTCCTGCGTCGCGACCTCGTGTGCCCAGTTGGCGAACCCCAAGCCGCCGAGCGGGTGTTCGGACGCGCCGGCCGGGATCCCGTAGGGCGTGCCACCAGACTCGGAGACCTCGCGAAGGGCGTCCTCCCAGGACGAGCGGATGCCGATGTCGAAGCCGGCGGGGTCGAGCCGTGCGTCGGCTCCCATGATCCGGGACAGCAGGATGTTGCCGACCCGGTCGTTGACCGGGTCGTCCCAGTCGACCCACCTCTCCTGCACCAGGCGACACTTGAGCCCGAGCCTGGCGGCGACGGCCGCGACCTGGCGGGTGTGGTTGGACTGGTAGCCGCCGATCGACACCAGCGTGTCGGCGCCCTGGGCGAGGACGTCCGGGACGATGTACTCCAGCTTGCGGGTCTTGTTGCCGCCGAACGCCAGCCCGCTGTTGACGTCCTCGCGCTTGGCCCAGACCTCCGCGCCGCCCAGGTGCGCGGTGAGCCGGTCGAGGCGGTGGACCGGGCTCGGTCCGAAGGTCAGCGGGTAGCGCTCGAAGTCGGTGATCGCCATGTCTGCTCCTCGGCTCGCGGGGCGGGTCGTGCCGGTCGGGGTCGTGCCGGTCGGGGTCGTGCCGGTCGGGGTCGTGCCGGTCAGGGTCGTGCCGGTCAGGGTCGAGCGTAGGGGTCAGCCCGCACCCCGCGGCTGGTCCTTGGTCAGATGGAGCAGTGCGCCCTGGCCGGTCGTGACCAGCGCGTACCGGCTGGCACCACCGCGTCCGTGCAGGACGAAGACGGATCGCCGCTCGTCGCGGTCCTCCAGCTCCCACCACCCGGTGTCGGCGATCCGCTTGGTCCGGTCCTCGTAGGCGGCGTGGTCGAGGTCGTGGTCGGCCACTGGAACCGCGAGCCGGTCGTGGGCGGCGTCCACCGGCATCCCGCGAGGGACCGCCCATGACCGGAGCACACCGTCCTCCTCCAGCCGAAGGTCGAAATGGTGTCGCGGGCGGTCGTGCTCGTGGAGCACGAACACCGGCCGGCCGCCGGTCACCCCGCCACCGTTCCCGGCAGGTCGAGGGTGAACGTGCTGCCCGAGCCGGGAGCCGAGCGCACCGCATACGAGCCGCCGTGCGCCTGCGCGATGGCTGCGACGACGGCCAGTCCCAGACCACTGCCCCGTATGCCGCTCCGCCCGGGGTCCGCCCGGTAGAACCGGTCGAAGAGATGTGGGAGGTGCTCGGCCGGGATGCCCGGGCCGTCGTCGACGACCTCGATGCGTCCGCCGGTCCCGGTGGCCAGGGCGCGCAACGTGATCCGCGCATCCGCCGGGGTGTGCCGGATGGCGTTCGTGGCCAGGGCGAGGACGGCCTGCTGGAGCCGTTCGGCGTCGCCCTCGACGACCAGGCGGGCCGGTGCCTCCACGGAGACGACCCGTTCGGGCGCCGTGACCTGCAGGTCGGCCGCCACGTCGCCGAGCAGCCCCACGAGGTCGACCGACCTGAGGGTGAGGCGCGCGGCGTCCAGCGAGGTGAGGGTGAGCAGGTCGTCGACCAGCCCGCTCATCCGGGTCGACTCGGCGTTGATCCGGCGCATCGCGTCGCCGACCTCGGCGTCGCGGGCGTGCAGCCCGGAGTAGCCGCGAAGCGTCGTCAAGGGCGTCCGCAGCTCGTGCGACGCGTCGGCGACGAACCGTCGCATCCGCTCCTCGCCCGCCCTCGTGGTGTCGAGCCTCGCGTTGAGGGCGACCCCCAGCCGGGCGGCCTCGGTCCCAGGTGGGCCGGGGGGGACGCGGCGGGCGGTGTCGCCCGCCGCGATCGCGTCGGCCGCGACGGTCATCTGCTCGATGGGACGCAGGCCGAGGCGAGCCACCCACCAGAGGATGAGCCCGAGCACGAGGGCGATCGCCAGCGCGGCGAGCAGGAGGGTGCGCGCGAGCCGCGCGGTCGCCGCGTCGGCGGTCGTCGTGGGGACGGCGATCACGGCCCGCCCCCCGCCGCTGAGCGGGATCGCGACGACCCGCACCTGTCGTGCGTCCCCGGCCACCGTGGAGCGCCCGACCGGCGTGGTGAGCGTGTCGCCGGCCCGCAGTGCGGGGACCAGGCCGGGGTCGCTCGTCGGCGCCAGGACGGTGACCAGCCGGCCGTTGGCGGTGAGCCGGCCGACGTAGACGTCGCCGAGCGCCTCGGTGAGCCCGGGACGGCTGTCGGCGCGAGCGGCGAGGGCGACGACCGCCTTGGGGTTCTTGGCCAGGTCGCTCAGCTGCCGGTCCAGGGCCGCGATCCCGTAGTGCCGCTGAGCGCCCAGGATGGTGAGGCCAGCCACGAGGATCGTTGCGGCGAGGAGCAGGCTGGCGACGACGAGCCGGCGCTGCAGCGTCACGACCGGCTCACCAGGGGCTCATCGTGATCGGCCCGGTTCGCGGATGGTGTACCCGACTCCGCGGATGGTGTGGATGAGGCGCGGTGGCCCGTCGGGCGTGCCGGGGTCGACCTTCTTGCGCAGGGTCGAGACGAACGACTCCACGATCGCGGTCTCGCCCGAGAAGTCGTACTGCCACACGTGGTCGAGGATCTGGGCCCGGGTGACCACCCGGCCGGCGGCTGCCATGAGACAGCGCAGCAGGGTGAACTCGGTGGCCGTCAGCTGGGCCTCCTGCTCGCCCCGCCAGACCCGGTGGGCGTCCTCGTCGAGGACGAGGTCAGCGACCTGCAGGCGTCCTGGGGGCGAGGTCGCGCCGGAGCGGCGAAGGGCGAGCCCGACACGGGCCACGAGCTCCTCGACGGCGAACGGCTTGACGATGTAGTCCTCGCCGCCGGTCGTCAGCCCCCGCACCCGGTCGCTGGTGTCCGACCGGGCCGAGAGGAACAGGATGGGCGCCGAGACGCCTTCGGACCGCAGCCGGCGCATGACCTCGAACCCGTCCATGTCGGGGAGCATCAGGTCCAGGACGACCGCATGCGGACCGTATGCCGGAGCCGTCGCCACCGCGTCGGCGCCGGTGGCCACCGTGGTCACCTCCAGCCCCTCCAGCCGCAGGGCGGAGGCGACCAGGTAGGAGATGTTCTCCTCGTCGTCGACGACGAGGACCCGCGCGGCCGGGGAGAGGGGAGCGGGCGGCATACCGCCCAGTCTGTCAACCGCGTCACCGACCGGGCTGGAGAGTTCCTCGGAAGTTCCTGAGGACCCGCCTGAGCCGCGGGTCAGCCGCAGATGCTGTCGGTCCGGACCCAGCCGCCCTGCTTCTCGTCGTCGGAGCCGACCAGGCCGGAGGCCCCGGCGCAGGCGACCCCCTCGGCCTTGTGGCCGGGGTAGGTGGCCAGCATCGTCGGGGCGTGCATGGTCAGTACCACCGTGGCCCCGGACGACGACACCGTGCCGAGGTCGTAGACCGCCGAGTCGAAGGGGCCGTTCACGCCGCCGTCGGACGAGGCCGCGGAGATGACCCGGTTGCCGCTCAGGGTGAGGTCGCTGATCTGGCGCACGTTCCTGGTCGGGTAGGGCACGGTCACCGAGACGGCGGTGGTGCGTCCGAAGGCACCCGTGGCGGGGTCGAACGACGCACCGAACAGCCTGGCCGGCCCGGTCGTCGCGCCTCGTGTCGCCCAGAGCGCCACCGTGGTCGACGCCACGGGCAGGAGTGCGAACGCCTCGATGTTGGACGTCCCCTTGGGGACGGTGAAGGTCCGCAGGACCGACAACGTGGTCCCGCTGATCGAGATGAGCTGCCCGGCGCCCTTGCTCGTCAAGGTGGCGTACTCACCGGCCGAGCCCGGCACCGGCGCGATGGACTCCAGGTCCTGGGGGGCCGTGCCGGGCCAGGAGAGCGGGGTCACCAGCCCTGTGTCGTCGAGGAGGGCCACGCGGTTCTGGCCGGGCAGCTTGTTGTCCCGGACGATCACCCAGCCGCTGTCCGCGACCGCGAGCCCGCTGACACCCCCCAGGGTCCCGGAGGCCATCTTCGTCCAGGTGTCGTCGAACGCGTGGGCCGGCAGGGCGGTCGAGAACGCCAGTGCCGCCGTCAGAAGCGGGACCAGGGTGCGCAGTCGCATGCCCGAACGCTAGGACACACCGACTGGGGGGTCCTCGTCTTGTCCGAAGATCGACCAGGTGGACGAGCCGTCCGCAGCAAACCGCGAGGAAGCGCCACAACGGACACGAGGTCGCGTCGACAGGCTGGACGACGAGCGACCCCGACGGAGGGTCGCCTGACCCGAAGGACTGACCATGGCTCTCCTGCCCGCGGCCCTCGCCGCCACCGCGCTCGGCGCGGCTGCCCTCGTCGGCGGAATCGCCGCCACCTCCAACGCCGCGCCGGCCAGCGACCCCGTCGCCGCGGTCTCCGCCGTCTCCGGCCTCGACACGGCCGCGACCCCCACGCCTCCCGCCCTGGGCTGGCGCTGGTTCGCCCGGCTGGATGCGACCCAGCGAGCCTGCATGGACAAGGCGAGCATCAGCCGCCCCATCGGTCCCCGATCCGACGCCGAGAAGGCCGCCATCCAGGAGCAGCTCCATGCCGCCGCGAAGACCTGCGGCATCGAGGTCCCCACCGGGGCGCGCAAGGCCAAGGTCCAGGCCTGGTGGAACGGCCTGAGCTCGACCCAGCAGCAGTGCCTGAAGAAGGCCGATCTCACGCGCCCGGTCGGACCGTTGAGCGCAGACCAGCGCAAGGCGCTACGTCAGCAGATCGTCTCCGCGGCGAAGGTCTGCGACGTCACCCTTCCCAAGGCTGGTGCCCGCGCAACCAACCCGTCGCCGGCGATACCGGCCCCGTCGACGACCAGCTGAGCTCTGAGCCGGGCCGCGCGAAAATTCCTTCGTCGCACCCCGTGACGGCGTCCCCCGGTGGTGCCAAGGTGTGACCATGACCTCCCCCTCCCGTCTCGCCAGCGCGATCGCGGCCTGCGCCGCCCTCGCCACCGCCCTGCTCTGCGCCGCACCGGCCACCGCGTCACCCGCTTCGCCATCCGCCGCGACAAGCCCCGACCGGCACGGACCGGCATACGGACTGACCTGGAAGCTGCTTCCGACCCCGACCGCGACCGCTCGCCTGCGGGGACTGTCCCCGGTGTCGGACCAGGTGGTCTGGGCCAGCGGCACGGAGGGGACGGTGCTCCGGTCGGTCGACGGCGGCCGGCACGTCAGGTCGGTCGGGCCGGCCGACACGACCGACCTGCAGTTCCGCAGCCTCTACGCCAGCAGCGCCTGGCACGCCGTGGCGGTGTCGATCGGGGACACCCCTGACGCGATGCGCGCCTACGTCACCGAAGACGGCGGGAAGACCTGGACCATGAGCCTGCAGAACACCGATCCGGCGGCGTTCTACGACTGCCTGACGTTCACCAGCAAGCGGGTCGGCTACATCGTCTCGGACCCGGTCGACGGCAAGTTCCGGGTCATCCGGACCAAGGACGGAGGTCACTCCTGGACCGTCCTGCCGACCGCTGGTATGCCGCCGGCGCTCGACGGCGAGGCCGGGTTCGCCGCGAGCGGGACCTGCATCCAGCACGACGCGCGCGGCGACCTGTTCATCGCCAGCGGCGGCGTCGACCCGGCCCGGGTCTTCCGCTCCACCGACGGCGGCCGGCACTGGACCGTGCAGAGCTCGCCGGTGGCCGGGGTCGCCGGCACGGGCGGCATCTTCTCGCTGTCCTTCGGTGCCGGGCGCGGCGGCGTCGCGGTGGGCGGCGACTTCAACGTCCCGGACGCGGCCGTCTCCAACGCGGCCTGGACGAGCGACTTCGGGCGGACCTGGAACGCCGCCACCGGGCTCGGCGGCTACCGCTCCGGGTCCAGCTGGGTCGACGGCTGGCGCGGCACCGTCCTCGCGGTCGGACCCACCGGGTCGGACGTGAGCCACGACGGCGGCCGGACCTACGCGACGTTCGACACCGGCTCGTTCGACGCGGTCGAGTGCGTGCCGTGGGCCTGCTACGCGTCCGGGGAACAGGGCCGGCTGGCCAGGCTCGCCCTCACCCACTAGTCCGACCACTGGTCCGACCAGGTCGAGGGGCGGCCGCGCTCGCCGTCGCGGATCCCCGGCATACGGCGAGACGTGACCTCGCAAAGGAGGGCCTCAAGCGTGCGGGAAGGACGTGCGGGCAGGGCGCTCGAGGTCGTCCTTGTAGGTGCGGATGAGGTCCAGGTTCCGGTCTCGCAGGTGGTCGAACCGCTGCCCGATGTTGGAGCCCGGCGTCAGTGACGCGAGCGCGGTCGCCGGGTCGAGCCGGGCCGACACCCAGCCCTCCTGGGTGGCCGCCCTGGCGACGATCTCGGCTATCGGGGTGACGATGTGGCTGTTGCCGAAGTAGAGGACGCCCGCCGGGTCGACGCCGACGGCGTTGGCCCCGACGACGTAGACGTGGTTGTCATAGGCCCGTGCCCGGGAGGTGAGCTCCCAGATGTCGGCCGACCGGAGCAGCGCCGAGGGCCGCAGGATCACCTCGGCGCCCTGGACGGCCTGGATCCGGGTCAGCTCGGGGTAGTCGCCGTCGAAGCAGATGATCATGCCGATCCGGCCGAGGTCGGTGTCGACGACGGTCACCGTGTCGCCGGGGGTGACCCACCCGCCTCCGGTGACGATCTCGGAGCAGAACGGGTGCGTCTTGCGGTAGACCCCGAGCACCTCGCCCGTCGGGCCGATGAGGGCGGCGGAGTTGTAGACCACCGCCGGGGACGGCCCACGCTCGTAGGTGCCCAGACAGAGGTGCACCCCCAACTCGCGGGCCAGGTCCTGCAACGGCTCGGTCATCGCGCCCGGCAGGGTGGACACCAGCTCCCAGAGCGCCTCCTTGGGGACACCCGGTGTGAAGCCGGTCGTCGCCGACTCCGGCAGCACCACGAGGTCGGCACCCGTGGACTGGACGCACCGACGCGTGAAGTCCACGCAGGTGGCCAGGTTCGCCGCCACCGACGCGGCGGTGAGCGGCCCGGGTGCCGGCGCGATCTGGACCGCCGCTGCCGTGAATGCCCTCATCGCCCTGCCTCGATCCGGTATGCCGTGTCCTGCTCCATCATCGTCCCCCGACGGCCCAGCCGACCACCACGCCGACGAGCACGAGGACGCCGCCGGTCACCAGGCCACGAACGAACGCCGGCTCGCCCCGGGCACCGCCGAGGGCCGGCCCGGCAGGAGCACCCGCATACACGGCACCGGATCCGGGTGACGCCAGAGCCGGTGCCGTCGCGGGTCGCCGGACCTCGTCGGCCGCGGTGCCGGCGATGTCGGCGTCGATCGCCTTGAAGAACTCGGTGGCCGTCCTGCGGGTGACGCCCATGAGCATCCGTTGCCCCACCCCGCCGATCACCCCGCCGACGACCGCGTCGGCGTCGTAGGCGAGCTGGGTTCCGCCGTAGACCGACTCGGCCAGCGTGACGCGCACGTCGGCGGAGACGGTGCCCGGTGCCCCGGCTCCCCGGGCGGTCATCCGCAACGACGTGGGGGGCTGCTTGTCGGCCAGGGCCACCGTCCCCTCGTAGGTTCCCTTGATCGCGGCGACCCCCGCCGTGACGCGCATCGCATAGGTGTCGGCGTCGACCTGGGTCAGCGTCTCGCACCCGGGCAGCGTGCGAGCCAGGACGGCCGGGTCGTTCACGGCGGCCCAGACCTGGTCCACGGTCGCGACGAACGTGTGGGACCCGGTGACCTTCATGAGTCTGCTCCTTGTGCTGCAACGGGATCGGTATGCCGCCGACGCAGCTCCCACAGCTCGGCGGGACTGATCGGCATCGACGTGATGGGGAAGCCCTCGGCGTCCTCCAGGGCCGAGGCGATGACAGCCGAGACCGGGATGCACCCGGCCTCGCCGGCACCCTTGATGCCGAGCGGGTTGAGCGGCGAAGGCGTCTGCAGGTGGTCGGTCTCGATGAACGGGACCTCGCTGGCATACGGCATGAGGAAGTCCATGAACGAGGCGTTGAGCAGCTGACCGGCCTCGTCGTAGACCATCCGCTCGTACAGCGCGCCGCCGACGCCCTGCGCAACGCCGCCGTGCACCTGCCCCTCCACGATCATCGGGTTGATCATCGGACCGCAGTCGTGGACGACGCAGTAGCGCAGGATCCTGATGTCGGCCGCGTCGTCAACCCGCTGCTCTTGAAGGGACAGATCCATGGCGGCATCGCCCAGGGCGCGGGCCAAGCGCTGTGCGAGACGCTCGTCTATGACGGCGAGAGCGGGCAGCTCGTCTCCGGCTCCT
>JAICMC010000144.1 GCA_025929465.1 Nostocoides sp. | reverse complement strand
TCCGGGTGAAGACGTCGTCGAAGCCGAGCGCCAGAACCTGCTCCCGAGCGGCGAGGAACGCCTCGTCCCACAACCGCAGGGTCTCGGCGTAGTGCAGCCCTATCGAGAGGCGCTCACGGACCCGCAGGGTGGTGTGGTCCCGGGTGACCTGCTCGATCGCCTCGGTCGAGGGCAGGAAGCCGCCCGGGAAGATGTACTTGTGGACCCACGTCCACGTCTCCCTGGTCGCCAGCATCCGGTCGTGCGGCATGGTGATCGCCTGGATGGCCACCCGGCCGCCGGGAGCGAGCAGACCGTCGATCGTGGCGAAGTAGGTCGGCCAGTACTCGTGACCGACGGCCTCGATCATCTCGACGCTGACGATGGCGTCGTACTCCCCGACGACCTGGCGGTAGTCGAGCAGGTCGACCGACACCCGGTCGGCGACGCCGGCCTCGGCGACGCGCTGGCGGGCCAGCGCCTGCTGCTCCTGGGACAGCGTCACCGACCGGACCGCCGCCCCGCGGCGTGCGGCCCGGATCGCCAGCTCACCCCAGCCCGTCCCGATCTCCAGGACCCGGCTCGCGGCGCCGACCGACGCACCGTCCAGGAGACGGTCGATCTTGGCACCCTGCGCGCCGGCCAGGTCCGCCGTGGACCGCTCGCCCGGGGGCAGCGTGGCCGGCTCGAACAGGGCCGAGCTGTAGGTCATCGTCTCATCGAGGAACAGCGCGAACAGGTCGTTGGACAGGTCGTAGTGCCGGGCGATGTTGCCCTGGCTCTGGGTGACCGTGTTCTTCTCGGTCCGCGGGCGCCGGGCGACGTATGCCGCGCGCAGCGTCTGCAGCGGTGCGGGGACGAGGGTGGCCAGGCGCCGGCACAGCTCGGTCAGGAAGCCACCGAGGTCCTCGGCGTCCCAGTCCCCCGCCATGTAGGACTCGCCGAAGCCGATCAGGCCGTCGGCGCCGAGACGCTCGAAGAAGGCGCGGGGCCGGTTGAGGGTCATGACCGGGCTGTCCGATCCGCCGCCACCGACGACGCGGCCGTCCGGGAAGCTCACCCGGACCGCGACGGAGGACACGGCGCGCTCGAAGAGCGCGACAGCGATCCTGGCCCGGATCGCCCGGGCGGCGCCGGCCCGCGCCGGAGCCAGGTCGGGCCAACGGATCGGGTCGACGTGCAACGCGTGACCGCGCGGGACGATGGAGATGGTGCTCACGGCTGGGGACTCTCTTTCGGGCGGGGCTGGACGGGTAGGCCGCGTCGCCACAGCTGGATCCCATGGCGGCGGATCCGTGCTGAGGTGACCAGGGGGGTCAGCGGCTGGCGCAGCGAGGTGCGCAGGACGGTGCGTGCATCGGCGGGCAGGGCTCGGCCGGACAGGGTTGCGACGAAGGGGGCATGGCCGGCCCGGTGCAGGGTGACGCTCACCCCGAGGCGGTCTCCAGGAACCGGCGCCTGCACGGCATACGTCCCGCTCGTGTCGTTGAACGGCGAGACGTAGAGCTGTTTGTCGACCTTGGCCCGTCCGCGCTCGTCGGTGTGGACGAGGTAGGCGTGGCGCTGGCCGTAGGTGTTGTGGACCTCCAGCACGACGGCTGCCAGGGCGGCCTGCGCGTCGAAGCACCAGTACACCGAGATGGGGTTGAAGACGTAGCCGAGGACCCGGGGACTGGCCAGCATCTGGATCCGCCCGCCGGCCAGGTCGATACCCTGCTCGGCCAGGTAGGCGTCCACGTTCTCCCGCAGGGACCTCGACGGGTCGCCGATGTGGTCCGCCGCACGGAACCCGGCGAGCAGCCGGAGCGGAGCCTGCCGGCCGCGGTAGGTCGGCAGCTCGTCCAGGTCGACGAGCCAGGTGTGGCTGCGGTGGGTGAACGAGTGCCCGACCGGCTCGGTCCGGGCGTGCGAGATCCGCGTCTCGTACAGAGCCGGGGTGCGGGCCGGGCCGGCAGCGCGCTCCGGCCACCGCCCGCCGAGCCGCTCGGCGGCCTCCCGGCCGGAGCGGGCGCCGTCCTCGTGGAAGCCCCAGCCGTGGTAGGCGCCGGCGAAGGCGACCCGGTCGGTGTCCAGCTCGCGCAGCCTGCTCCGTGCCGCGACCGAGGTCGGGGAGTACTGCGGATGGGCGTAGTCCATCGTCGCGAGCACCGAGCCCGGGTCGACGACATCGGCGCCCCCGAGGGTGACGAGCATCCGCCGGTCACCGCTGTCCAGTCGCTGCAGCCGGGTCAGGTCGTAGGTGACCAGGACCGGCTTGCCCCGGTCGTCGCGGTGCTGGAAGTTCCACGAGGCCCTGGCCCGGGGGTTGCGCGGCAGCAGCCGCTCGTCCGTGTGCAGCTGGGCCACGTTGCGGGAGTAGGGGATCGCACCGAGAAGCTCGGTATGCAGGGCAGTCGGGTCGGCCAGCATCGCCAGCGCCTGGTCGGGGTGCGTCGCGATGACCACCCTGGCGTAGGTCTCGGTGCGGGACAGGCTGGTGACGTGGACACCGCCGTCGTGTTCGGACACGGTCGTGACCGGTGCGCAGGTGCGCACGTCAGCGAGGTTCTTGGCGACCCGTCGGACGTACTGCGCCGACCCGCCCGTCACGGTCCGCCAGGTGGGCGAACCGAGGACGCCGAGCATGCCGTGGTGGTCGAGGAACCGGAAGAGGTAGCGGGCCGGGTAGTCCAGCGCACCGGACGGCTCGCAGGACCAGACGGCTGCGATGAGCGGGACGAGGAACTCCTCCTGGAAGTACGCCGAGAAGCCGCGTTCCGCGACGAACTCGCCGACGGTCTGGTCACTGGTCGTCTGGCCGACGTCGCCGTCGCCTGCGGCAAGGGTGGCACGCGCCGCCCGGTGGAAGCGCGGCACCTCACCGAGCATCCGCAGGTAGTCCCGGTCCCGCAGGTTCGCCGTCCCGGGGAACAGCCCGGACAGGCCCAGCGCACCGGCATACTCCAGTCCGCGAGCGTCGTCGCGGACGGACATGCTCATCTCCGACTCCTGGGTCCGCACGCCCAGGTCGTCGAAGAGCCGAAGGAGGGTCGGGTAGGTCCGGTCGTTGTGCACGATGAAGCCGGTGTCGACGCCGAGCACCCGGCCCTCGACGTCCACGTCGTGGGTGTCGGCATGGCCACCGAGTCGTTCGTCCGCCTCGTACAGGGTCACGTCATGGTCGGCGGAGAGCACGTAGGCCGCGACGAGGCCAGCGACGCCACTGCCCACCACGGCAGCACGGGGCCGCTCGGTCGGGACACCCATGGTCAGGCCTGACTCGGGAGGGAGATGAGGGCGATCGGCCGGGACGTCGGCTGGTCCGAGCCGCCGGCAGGTTCGACGGTGACGCCCAGGGCGATCGACGAACGCGAGTCGCCGTCCAGGAGTACGGTCTGGTCGGTGCCACCAGCCATGAAGCCGGCCTTGACCATCTGCTTGCCGGGCGTCTGCAGCCAGACCTCGTAGACCTTGCCGTCCGGGGCGGGCGCCATGCCCTGGGACTGCACCACGGTGCGGCCGACAGCGGCCGAGCGGACCACGGTGAGCTTGGCCGACCCGACGCTGACCGTCGTCTGCTTGGCGTCGGGGGCGCGCAGCACCTGGTCGGCGATCGCGACGACGGTCGTGCTGCCGCGGTCCCACGGATGGGTGGCCACGGTGACGCCGCCGCCGATGAGCACGGCGGCGGCCACCAGTCCGGAGACCACCCGACCTGTGAGGCGTCGCCGGAACGGGATGACGTTGTCCTCACCCGCCGCTGCCGACTCGGCCGGCGGGGCCTGGCCCGGCGGGACGGACGGAGTGGCCGGCGAGGTCGGAGTGGTCGGAGCCGTCGGCGAGGTCGACGTGGTCGGGGCCACCGGTACGGCAGGGGTGGTCGACGCCCGGGTGAGCGGCGGGAGCGGGCGGACCTGACGGATCTCGCTGAGCACCCGGCTGCGCAGCTCGGCCGGAGGGGGCACCGACTCCAGCGAGGCCAGGGAGGTGGCAGCGGCCCGCATCTCGGCGACCTCGGTGCGGCAGTCGGGGCATCCCGCGAGGTGTTCCTCGAAGGCGCTCTCCTCCTGCGGGTCAAGAGCGTGGACGGCGTAGGCGCCGGACAGCGTGTGGATGCTCATGCCTGGACTCCCAGTGCGTCGCGAAGTCGAATGAGGCCATCTCGAATTCGGGTTTTCGCCGTCCCGAGGGGGACGTCGAGGAGGGTGGCCACCTCCGAGTGGGTGTAGCCACCGAAGTAGGCGAGCTCGAGCGCACCCCGCTGGGTGTCGGTCAAGGTCGCCAGAGCGTTGCGGACGCGCCGTCCCTCCAGGGAGGCCTGCGCCGACTCGGCCGTGCTGTCGTGCGGGATGTCGGACGTGCTCTGGTGGTAGACCGTCTCCCGCCGGGAGGAGGCCTCGGCGGACCGCACCCGGTCCACGGCCCGACGGTGGGCGATCGTGAGGATCCATCCCATCGGGCTGCCGAGCTCGGGGTGGAAGCGTGCCGACTGGCGCCACACCTCGATCATCGCCTCCTGGGTGACCTCCTCGGCCTGGGCCGGGTCGCGGACCACACGCAACGTCAGTCCGTGGACCCGGTGGGCGACCGCGTCGTAGAGGTCGGCGAAGGCCCGCTCGTCGCCCCGACCGCAGGCCCGCAAGAGCGTCGCCAGCCGATCCGGGGCGGCGTCGTCCGGTGTCGCGTCGGACACCGCTCTGACGCTGTTCATGCTGCTCCCGTCGGTCGGGCTGTGCTGGTCTGCCATGGGCGGACTCACCTGTCATTGTGGTATTCGGAGGACCCCGAGAATCGGATTGGTGACCGACCCCGTCGTGTCCTAGCGTTACGGGTATGCCGCGTAGGGACCCCGCCGGGACCCCGGCCAGCGTGAGCCTCACAAGGGCCGGGATCCGGTTCTCGGTGCACACCTACGACCACGATCCCTCCGCTCCATCGTACGGACTGGAGGCGGCGACGCGGCTCGGCCTACCGCCGTCGCAGGTGTTCAAGACGCTGCTCGTCGACACCGGTGCCGGGCTGGCGGTCGGGATCGTCCCGGTGGCCGCCAGCCTCGACCTGAAGGCGATGGCCACGGCGCTGGGCTGCAAGAAGGTCGCGATGGCCGATCCGGCGGCGGCGGCGCGGACGACCGGGTACGTCGTCGGCGGGATCTCCCCCATCGGGCAGAAGAAGCCGCTGCCGACCGTGCTGGACCGCTCGGCGTCGTCCTGGGACACGGTCTACGTCTCCGGCGGGCGTCGCGGCCTGGACCTGGGGCTGGCCCCGGCCGACCTGCTGGCTGCCACCGGCGCGGCATACGCCTCCATCGCCCGGTTCTAGCGGCTCGTGCCTCACTCCCAGGGGGTGGACAGCACGACCGTCGTGCGGGTGGCCACGTTGGCCGAGCCGCGCACCCGCGCGATGAGCTCCTCGAGGTCGCCCGGGGTCGCCACCCGGACCTTGAGGATGTAGCTCTCGTCGCCGGCCACCGAGTAGCAGGCCTCGATCTCGACCACGTTGCGCAGCCGCTCGGGGATGTCGTCCGGAGCGGCCGGGTCCAGGGGGGTGATCGAGATGAAGGCGGTGAGGGGCAGGCCGACCTGTGCGTGGTCGACGCGGGCGGCATAGCCCTTGAGGACACCGCGCTCCTCCAGCCGTCGGACCCGCTGGTGGACGGCCGACGTCGACATGCCCAGCGCCTTGCCGAGATCGGTGTAGCTCATCCGGCCGTCGGCAGCGAGCTGCGCGACGATCCTGCGGTCCGTCTCTTCCACACCGGACAGCCTATGTGCGAGGCCACCTGCAACGATGGATGTCATGTCGACCCGGTTGATGCTGCTGGACAGCGCCAGTCTGTACTTCCGTGCCTTCTACGGCGTCCCCGACCAGCGGGACGACCCGAGCGCGCCGCCCAACAACGCCGTCCGCGGGTTCCTCGACATGATCGCGACGCTCGTCTCGGCGCACCGGCCGACGCACCTGGTCGCGTGCTGGGACAACGACTGGCGTCCGGCGTTCCGGGTGGAGGCGATCCCCAGCTACAAGGCGCACCGGGTCGCGAGCGCGCCCTCCCCCGTGGCCGACACCGAGGTGCCCGACCAGGCCCATCCCTCGGCCGGTGTCGCTTGGGCCCCCGACGGGGGCGGCCGCCAGGCCGAGCCGGTCAGGGAGGAGGTGCCGGACGACCTGGCGCCGCAGGTCCCGGTCATCGTCGACATGCTCGCGGCGCTCGGGATCGCCCGGGTGGGGTCCGACGGCTACGAGGCCGACGACGTCATCGGCACCTTCGCGCACCTGTACAGGGGTCGTATGCCGGTCGACGTCGTCACCGGGGACCGGGACCTGTTCCAGCTCGTCGACGACGCCCATCAGATCTCGGTCCTCTACACCGCCCGCTCCGGGGTGCGCGACGCCCAACGGGTCGACGAAGCCTTCCTCCGCGCCACGTACGCCGTGGCCGGCGGCGACGCCTACCGCGACATGTCGGTCCTGCGCGGTGACACGAGCGACGGCCTGCCGGGTGTGGCCGGGATCGGGGAGAAGACGGCGGCCAAGCTGATCGCGGCATACGGCTCGCTGGACGGCCTTCGCGCCGCGGTCGACTCCGGCGACCCGGCCATCAGGGGCGCCCAGCGGGCCCGGCTGGAGGCAGGCAGCGCCTACCTCGACAGGGCACCGCGTGTGGTCCAGGTAGCCAGGGACGCGCCGGTCCCCTCGATCGACCTCGCCGTGCCGACCCGGGTCGTCGACGCGGCGCTGATGAGCAGGCTGGCCAGCGAGTTCGGCCTCACCAACAACGTCAACCGGGTCCTGAACGCCCTCGGCATCTGACCGTCACCCCTGCCACCGCCCCGAGGGGCTGACCGTCTCAGTCCAGGCGGTCCGCGGCGACCACTCCGCGCAGGACGAGGTCGACCGCGGTGCGGGCGGTCCGGCGCAACGGCTCGTCAGGCGCCGCGTCGGCCAGCTGGCCCAGCAGGTCGACGATCTGCTTGCACCGGCGGACGAAGTCCCCGGCCGCCATGTCCTGCCCGCGCAGCACCGCGTCCAGCCGCTGGCCGGACGCCCAGCGGTGCACCATCCAAGCCATCCCGCCGTCAGGGGCACCGGTCGTCGGGAGCGCCGCGGCGTGCTCGCGGTCCTCCAGCTCGCTCCACAGGCGGTGCATCTGCTCGACCGCCAGGGCGACGTCGTCCGTGGGCATTCGTGGCGAGGGGTCGGACTCCCCCGACCT
>JAICMC010000012.1 GCA_025929465.1 Nostocoides sp. | reverse complement strand
GACAAGGGCAAGCTGGAGATGGAGCTGACCGTCGAGCGCGGTCGCGGCTACGTCTCGGCCCAGCAGAACAAGGCCGGCGACCAGGAGATCGGCCGGATCCCGGTGGACTCCATCTACAGCCCGGTCCTCGCCGTCCGCTACCAGGTCGAGGCGACCCGCGTGGAGCAGCGCACCGACTTCGACAAGCTGGTCCTGGACGTGGAGACCAAGCGCTCGATGGCCCCCCGCGACGCCATGGCCTCCGCCGGCAAGACCCTGGTGGAGCTGTTCGGGCTGGTCCGCGAGCTCAACGTCGAGGCCGAGGGCATCGACATGGGCCCGTCCCCGACCGACGCGGCCCTGGCGGCGGACCTGGCCCTGCCGATCGAGGACCTCGACCTCACCGTCCGGTCCTACAACTGCCTCAAGCGTGAGGGCATCCACACCGTCGGCGAGCTCGTCAGCCGGAGCGAGGCCGACCTGCTCGACATCCGCAACTTCGGGCAGAAGTCGATCGACGAGGTCAAGGCCAAGCTGCACGGCATGTCGCTGTCGCTCAAGGACAGCCCGGCCGGGTTCGACCCGAGCGCCCTCGCGGCATACGGCGACACCTACGACGACGACCTCGGCGACGACGACCTGACCTTCGTCGAGGACGAGCAGCTCTGACCCACCCGCACCCGACCACCCGCAGGTCATGCGGCGCGGTCAGTAGTCTCTAGGAGAACCCATGCCCACCCCCACCAAGGGCCCCCGTCTCGGCGGCGGTCCGGCCCACGAGCGGCTGATGCTGGCCAACCTGGCCACCTCGTTGTTCGAGCACGACCGGATCACCACCACCGAAGGCCGGGCCAAGCGGCTGCGCCCACTCGCGGAGCGGCTCGTCACCTTCGCCAAGCGTGGTGACCTGCACGCCCGACGCCGGGTCATGACCGTCATCCGAGACAAGGGCGTCGTCCACCGCCTGTTCGTCGAGATCGCTCCCGACGTGGCCGAGCGAGCCGGCGGCTACACCCGGATCACCCGGATCGCCCCCCGCAAGGGCGACAACGCCCCCATGGTGGTCATCGAGCTGGTCCGCGAGCCGGTGGCCAGGAAGGCGACCGTCAAGTCGGGTCCCGGCTCAGCCGGGGAAGCCGAGGCTGCCACCAAGCGCGCGGCCAAGGACGCCCGCAAGGCGGACAAGAAGGCTGACCGGACCGAGCCGACCGATGGCACCGAGGCGGTCGCGCCGGTCGAGGCCGACGAGACCGACGAGGCCACGGACGGCGAGGCCACGGACGGCACCACCGCCGTGTCACCGGCGGCCGCTGCCGACCTGCCGCAGGGTGCCGCCGCAGCGCTCGAGGACGGCGCGGCTCCCTCGGGGGAGTACACCGTCAAGGGCAACGCCGACTCCGGCAAGTACCACGTCGAGGGGTCGCAGTGGTACGACGCGACCGTCGCCGAGTTCTGGTTCAGGTCCGCCGAGGACGCCGAAGCCGCCGGTTTCGAGCCGGCTGGTGGCGCCGCCAAGCAGCACGTCGACGACGAGACTGACGAAGCCTGAGCCGCACAGCTGGTGGCGGCCGAGCCTGGGTCGCCGGCCGCACTGCCCACGCCGAGCGCCCCCCGACCGCCGGGTCGGGGGGCGCTCGGTCGTCTCCGGCTCGTCCCGATGCCGGTTACCGGACTGGATACCGTGCCGTAGGTGAGGTGATCACGTCACCTACGGCACGGTATCCAGTCCGGTAACCAGTCATGGAGGGACTGGTCATGCGCGCAGGCCTGGTCGCTAGGTTGGCTCCGTGAGCCACCCGCTGCGCTACCGCGACGACGACCCGCTGCTCGGCCGGCTGCGCACGGTGGCGCTCGGCATGCCCGAGGCGGCCGAGAAGGTCTCGCACGGCCGCCCGAACTTCTACACCGTCAAGGTGTTCGCGATGTTCGGTGGCGTCGTGAAGGGGGACCACGACGCCGACGACTTCGCGCAGTCGGTGGTGTTCCTGCCCGATCCCGACGAGCGCGTGGCGCTGCTCACGGACGACCGGTTCTTCGTGCCCGGGTACGTCGGCGCCTACGGCTGGATCGGGCTGAACTTCCGGACCGCGCCGGTGGACTGGGACGAGGTGGGCGAGCTCGTCGAGATGTCCTACCGGAACACCGCGGCCGCGCGCCTGGTCCGACTGCTCGACGGCCGGTGACCGGGGCGTGGCGCAGGGCGGTTCAGCCCGCGTCGACCGTGCCGCCGGACCGCCAGTAGACACCGTCGCGCCGCTCGAGGAACTCGTTCTCGACGAGGTACCGGCGCAGCGCAGCCACGTCCTCGTGGTAACGGCGCAGCATGGTGTTGACCTCGACCTCGGGGTACCGGATCCCGATCTGGAAGTCCTGGGCGATGTGGTCGAGCACGACGAGGCGCTTGCCCAGCCTGGTCGGGATGCTTGCGAGGCGTCCGTCGGCTCCGAGGAAGGCACCCAGGACGACCTCCCGGTTCTTCAGGGCGTCGGTGAGGGCGGGACGGTCCATCGACCCACCGTATGCCGGGCGCTCACCGGTCCGCGAACGACTTTGCCAGCGGCCAGATCCCCAGCACGAGGACCATCGGCAGAGCGAAGCCGATGCGCAGCGAGCCGGCGCCGACCAGGCCGGTGGCGACCCACCGAGCAGCGCCCCCAGGTAGTTGAACTGGTTGAAGCGGGCGATGACGGCGTCCACCCGGCGGCGGCGCTCCTCCGGGTCGGTCGTCGCACCCCCGGCGATCGAGGCGGCCGCGGAGAAGGAGAGCGGAGCCACGATACCGGGCCCCCAGACCGAGCAGGGTGAACCCGGCCACCGCGACGGTCGTCGTCGGTGCCAGGACGATGACGGCCAGGGCCGCGGACGCGCGGACCGCGCCCACCCGCAACGGAGCCAGGACGCCGAAGCGGGCCACCGCCCAGTCGCCGGCGGCCCGTGCCGCGAGGGTCGCCACGAGATAGGGGAGGGTCGCGACCGCCACGTCGGCCAGCTCCGTCCCGAACTCGTGCTGGAGATACACCGGCCCCCAGGTCGAGGAGGCGGTGTCGACCATGTAGAACAGCACGAGGGCCAGGCCGACAGGGACGATCCGGCGCCACGGGACCCAGGCGACGAGGAGGTTGGTCGCGGCCTCACCCCGGTCGTGGGTGAGCATCGGGGCGGTGACGGCGACCAGAGCGGCGACGGCCAGGGGGGCGACCGCCCCGGTCGGGCCCAGATGACCGGTCGCCAGGGCCGGGAGCGTCGCCAGGATGCCGCCGGCGGTCCAGGAGGCGTGGAAGGACGGCAGGATGGGCCGGTCGTACCGGTGCTCGAGCGCGACGGCCTGCATGTTGCCGGCGGCGTCGACCATCCCCAGCCCCAGTGCATACACCGTGCCCACGCCGAGGGCCAGGACCGCGGTGGGCAGCAGCGCGAACCCGGCGAGGCCCACCGCCAGCATGGCCAGTCCGGCACGCAGGGCGGTGGCGCTGTCGGCGTGGCGCGCGACCTACTCGGCGACGACGGAACCGACGCCGGCGAGCAGCACGACGCCGAGCAGGACGAGTGACAGGTCGATGGCGGTGAACGAGAACCGGTCCGTCGTCTGGGGCAGGTGTGTGGTCAGGGTGATGAACAAGAGTCCCTGGACGAAGAAGGCGACGGACACCCCGAACCGGGCCCTGTCGGGACGGTGACGGCCGCGGCGGAACTCACGCGGGCAAGACTAGGAGACCGCCGGTTAGGCTCGCGGGCGTGTCAGACCTAGGCGCCGCGACGCTCCGGATCCGCATCGACCTCGGCTACGACGGGACCGACTTCTCCGGCTGGGCGCAGCAGCCCGGGCGGCGCACCGTCGAGGGGGAGCTGTCCTCCGCGGTGACGAGGGTTCTCCGGGCAGCGGAGCCGGTACGGCTGGTGGTGGCCGGCCGCACCGATGCCGGGGTCCACGCGCGCGGCCAGGTGGCGCACGCGGACATCGACCCCGTGGCCTGGGCCGGGCTCCCGGGCCGGTCGAACCGGATGCCGGAGCACGCCGCGGTCGTCCGGCTGAACGGGTTGCTCCCACCCGATGTCGTCGTACGGTCCGCGGTGATCGCTCCGGACGGTTTCGACGCCCGTTTCTCGGCGCTGTGCCGGCGCTACCGCTACCGGATCTGCGACGACCCGGCGCGCGCGGACCCGGTCCGGCGGCGTGACACGGTGGTGGTCAGGGGCGGACCGCTCGACGTGGCCGCGATGAACGAGGCGGCACGAGATCTGTTGGGCCTGAACGACTTCGCCCCCTTCTGCAGGCGTCGCGACGGAGCCACGACGATCCGGACCCTGCTCCAGCTCGGTTGGGAGCGCGTCCAGCCGGGGGTGGTGGAGGGGGTGGTCGTGGCCGACGCGTTCTGCCACTCCATGGTCCGCGCGCTCGTCGGTGTGCTCGTGCCGGTGGGGCAGGGACGCGCACCACGGGGCTTCCCCGCCGAGGTGCTGCGCGGGGGCACACGGGACCCTCGGGTCAAGGTCATGCCTGCTCACGGGCTGTCCCTCGAGGAGGTCATCTACCCCGCGGACGGAGACCTTGCCGCCCGGGCGGTGGAGGCCCGGACACGACGGGGGTGGTCAGGCGGCTTGCCGCCTCCGGGGACGGGCCGTTGTTCACGGCGGTCGCCAGCGCCCGGATGACGGCGGACAGCGCCGGGTCGACGCCGCGCAGTACTCCGCGTCGACGCCGACCTGGCCGGGATCAGGACGGCCCTGGCCCAGGCTCCAGCCGACGGCCGCCGCGGCGCGAGGCAGGTCTTCCAGGTCCCCACCCCGTCCGGGACGTTACAGCGGTTCTCCGTGCACCGCACGACGGTGATGGAGGACCAGCTCGCGGCGGCGCACCCCGAGCTGGCCACCTGGTCCGGCCGCTCGCTCGACAACGCCGGCACGAGCGTCGCTCTCGACCTCACTCCGATGGGCTTGCACGCCTCGGTCCGCGGCCCCGTCGACCAGCGCGCGTGGTAGGTCGACCCGGCATACAACACGCGCGGCACCTCGTTGAGCCTGTCCAACTACGGGGGCTCGATCCCGGCGAACGTCGCGTCCTTCGCCGAGAAGGTGACCCTTATGAACCGGGTCTGCGCGCGCTGAGCTGCTACTCGGAGTTCCTGCCCACCAAGGGCTACGTAGGCACGGCCGGCTCGGCGACACCCGCCCTGCACCTGCGTCTTACCGCCCGTGACGATGACCCGAACGGGGGCGGCGTGGGCCATGACGACGTGGTGCCGACCATCGACCAGCACGCCGGACCCTTCCTGGTCACCTCCCAGAAGGGCGGCAGGACCTGGTCGCGCACCCTCGCCTCGAGCACCCCAACGACGGCAGCGTCACCGTCGCGTTCCCCGTCGTGGCGACCTCGCGCGGGCGGATCAAGGTCGGGGCGGTCGGGACCTAATTCTTCGCCGTGAACGCCACGGACTTCACGATCTCCGTCCGGAGCGGTCCGGAGCGGACCTGAGCGGACCTGAGCGGACCCGGAGCGCACCGGAGCGGCACGACCTCGCTGGTCGGGCACAAATCCGCTGGGCTCCTGCGCGAGGAGCAGGGACAATGAGTGCCCGTGGGACATCTCGACCTCAACAACGTGGGCTTCGTGCTGCCCGACGGGCGGCCGTTGCTCGACGAGGTGACCTTCCGGGTCGGCGAGGGCGCCAAGGTGGCCCTCATCGGCCCCAACGGCACGGGGAAGACGACACTCACCCGGATCATCAGCGGTGACCTGGCCGCCGACGGGGCGGTCACCCGGTCCGGCGGACTGGGCGTGATGCGTCAGTTCATCGGCTCGATCCGTGACGACACGACGGTTCGCGACCTGCTCGTGTCCGTTGCGCCGCAACGGATCCAGCAGGCGGCTGCGGCCATCGACCGGGCCGAGACGGCGCTGATGGAGCGTGACGCGGAGGCGGACCAGATGGAGTATGCGCAGGCCCTCGCCGACTGGGCCGACGTCGGCGGCTACGACCACGAGACGCTCTGGGACGTCGTCACCGTCTCGGCCCTCGGCGTGCCCTTCGACCGAGCCCAGTGGCGGCGGGTCTCGACCCTGTCCGGTGGTGAGCAGAAGCGGCTTGCCCTCGAGGCGCTGCTCCGGGGACCCGAGGAGGTGCTCGTCCTGGACGAACCCGACAACTACCTCGACGTGCCGGCCAAGCGATGGCTGGAGGACCAGCTGCGCGAGTCGCCCAAGACGGTGCTGTTCATCAGCCACGACCGCGAGCTGCTCGCCCAGGTCGCCACGCGGGTCGCCACCCTCGAGCCGCACGCCACGGGCAGCTCGGTGTGGGTCCACCCCGGACCGTTCACGACGTACCAGCAGGCCCGCAAGGACCGCAACGCCCGGCTCGACGAGCTGCGCCGGCGGTGGGACGAGGAGCACGTCAAGCTCAGGGAGCTCGTCGCCATGCTCAAGATCAAGGCGACCTACAACGACGGGATGGCGTCGCGGTACCGAGCCGCCCAGACCCGGCTTCGCAAGTTCGAGGAGATCGGTCCACCCGAGGAGATCCCGCTGCGGCAGAACGTCCGGATGCGGCTCACCGGCGGCCGCACGGCCAAGCGAGCCGTCGTCTGCGAGCGGCTCGAGCTGGCGGCCGGTGAGGTCGACGGGAACGACGGGAACGACGGGAACGACAAGGCCGTTGCGGGACAGGCCGATCCGGTCCTCATGGCGCCCTTTGACGCCGAGCTGTGGTTCGGCGAGCGGGTCGCGGTGCTGGGCAGCAACGGTTCGGGCAAGTCCCACTTCCTGCGCCTGCTCGCCTGCGGCGGGAGCGACCCGGACCGGGAACACCGGCCGGTCGGCGACGTGCGGCCCGCACCGGTGCTGCATACCGGCGTATGCCGTCTCGGGTCGCGGGTCCGTCCGGGCTGGTTCGCCCAGACCCACGACCAGCCGGCGCTGCACGGCCGCACCCTGCTGGAGATCCTGCACCGCGGCGACGAGCACCGTGCCGGGAGACCGCGGGAGGAGGCTGCCAAGGTCCTGGACCGCTACGGCCTGGCACGCGCCAGCGAGCAGACCTTCGACAGCCTCTCCGGAGGTCAGCAGGCACGCTTCCAGATCCTGCTTCTCGAGCTGTCCGGCGCGACCCTGCTTCTGCTCGACGAGCCGACCGACAACCTCGACCTGCACTCCGCCGAGGCGCTGGAGGACGCGCTCGACGCCTTCGAGGGGACGGTGGTCGCGGTGACCCACGACCGGTGGTTCGCCCGGCAGTTCGACCGGTTCCTCGTCTTCGGTGCGGACGGGCGAGTGCGGTCCAGCGACCAGCCGGTGTGGGACGAGGCCCGCGTGCGGCGGGCCCGCTGACCGCTACCGGGAGGTAACGGTAAAGCGGAGCTAAAGAAACTCCCCACCACCTTCCCTGCGACCGTCTGCATCTCTAGCCTCCGGGTAGCCCTCTTCAGCAAAGGAGCTGTCCATGCCTGCCCCCCGCCGTCTCGTCGCCGGCCTCGCCGGGCTGGCGGTCGCCCTCACCCCGGCGATCGCCCTCCTTCCCGAAGCCCAGGCAGCCACCACCTCGGTCACCGTCGCCGGTTCGGTGCAGTCCGAGCTCGGCTGCTCCGCGGACTGGCAACCCGACTGTGCCGCAACGGACCTGGCCCAGGAGGGTGCGGACTCGATGTGGACCCGGGTGTTCGACGTCCCGGCCGGCAGCTACGAGTTCAAGGTCGCGATCAACCACGGCTGGGAGGAGAACTACGGTGCTGGGGGCGTCGACAACGGTGCCAACATCCCCTTGGTCCTTCAGGGACCGGCCAGGGTCGAGTTCTCCTACGACGACGTGACCCACCAAGTGGGCCTGACCCCCCTTACTCTGGCCGGCCCTGCAACGTCCGCCGACAGGGCGTACGCGAAGGACTCGCTGCGGGCGCCGCTGACCAAGGAGCGCTACTACTTCCTGATGGCGGACCGCTTCGCCAACGGGGACACCGGCAACGACAGCGGCGGTCTCACCGGTGGGCGCCTGGACACCGGCTTGGACCCCACCGACAAGGGCTTCTACCACGGTGGTGACCTCAAGGGCGTGATCAGCAAGCTGGACTACATCAAGGGTCTGGGCACGACGGCGATCTGGCTCACCCCGTCGTTCAAGAACCGTCCCGTCCAGGGCGCCGGCGACAACGCCAGCGCCGGGTACCACGGCTACTGGATCACCGACTTCACCCAGATCGACCCGCACCTGGGCACCAACGCCGAGCTCAAGACACTCATCGCGGCCGCGCACCGCAAGGGCATGAAGGTCTTCTTCGACATCGTCACCAACCACACCGCCGACGTCATCGACTACCGGCAGGGGACCTACGACTACATCGACAAGGCGACCAGTCCCTACAAGGACGCCGACGGCACCGTCTTCGACGACGCGGCATACGCCGAGAAGCCGGACTTCCCCGCGCTGGACCCGGCGACCTCGTTCCCCTACACGCCCTACTACCACTCGACCGTCGACGCGAAGGTCAAGGTGCCGGCCTGGCTCAACGACCTCACCGACTACCACAACCGCGGCGACAGCACGTATGCCGGGGAGTCGGCCACCTATGGCGACTTCAGCGGCCTGGACGACCTGTTCACCGAGAAGCTGAGCGTCGAGCAGGGCATGGAGTCGATCTACAAGGCCTGGGTCGACTTCGGCGTCGACGGCTTCCGGATCGACACCGTCAAGCACGTCAACATGGAGTTCTGGCAGAAGTTCAACCCGGCGATGCTCGCCGAGGCGGACAAGGTCGGCAACCCCGACTTCTTCATGTTCGGCGAGGTCTACGACGCCCGCCCGTCGTTGATGAGCCAGTACACGACGACCGGCAAGCTCCCGGCCACGCTCGACTTCGGCTTCCAGGCGCAGGCGGTCAGCTGGGCACAGGGCAAGACCGGGACCGACCTGCGCGACCTGTACGCCGAGGACAACTACTACACCGACACCGACTCCAACGCCTATGAGCTGCCGACCTTCCTCGGCAACCACGACATGGGCCGGGTGGCGATGATGCTCAAGGGCACCAGCACGAGCGACGCCGACCTGATGGCCAAGGTCAAGCTCGCCGACGACCTCATGTACCTCACCCGGGGCCAGCCGATCACCTACTACGGCGACGAGCAGGGCTTCATCGGAGCCGGCGGCGACAAGGACGCCCGCGAGGACATGTTCGCGACCCGGACCGCGCAGTACGCCACCGAGCCGGTGCTCGGCGGGCCCTCCGGTTCGCTCGACCGCTTCAACACGAGCGCGCCCCTGTACCAGCACATCTCGACCCTGGCGACAATCCGCGCGAACAACGCCGCGCTCTCCGACGGCGCCCAGATCCACCGCTACGCCAGCAGCTCGGCCGGCATCTTCGCCGTGTCCCGGATCGACAAGGGCAAGCGGGTCGAGTACGTCGTCGCCCTCAACAACGCGACGACCGCCAAGTCGGCCACCTTCGCGACCTACGGCCACAACCAGGTCTTCGCCCCGATCTACGGGACCGACGCCAAGGTCAAGTCGGCCGGCGACGGCCGGCTCACGGTGACCGTGCCGGCCCAGTCGGTCTCGGTCTGGCGGGCCAACGGCCCGATGGACAAGCCGAAGTCCGCCCCGGCGGTCTACCTGACCAGCCCCAGCGCCGGCGACGTCGTCGGCGGCACCCAGGCCGCGATCAGCGCCGCCATCCCGGCCAACACCTTCGCCCAGGTCAGCTTCCTGGTCCGTCCGGTCGGCACGACGGCCTGGACCGCGCTCGGCACCGACGACAACGCGCCGTACGGGGTCTACCAGGACGTCACGGCATACCCGAAGGGAACCCTGCTGGAGTACCGCGCCGTCGCCAAGGACAGCGCGAACCACATCTCGGCGACGTCCACGTACGGCACCGTCGGGGACCCCAAGCCCTCCGGTGGCGGCGGCGGTGGGGTCGGCCCGGTCACCCAGCCGGACAACGTCTCGGTCGCCGGCGACCACAACTCGGAGATGGGGTGCGCGGCCGACTGGTCACCGGACTGCCCGGAGGCGCAGCTGACCCTCGATCCCAAGGACCAGATCTGGAAGGGCACCTACTCCACGATCCCGGCCGGCAACTACGCCTACAAGGCCGCCATCAACAAGTCCTGGGACGAGAACTACGGTGAGAACGCCGTCAAGAACGGCAGCAACATCTCCTACACGGCACCGGGCGGCAACGTCAGCTTCTACTACGACCACGCGACGCACTGGGTGACCAGCGACGCCCAGGGCCCGATCTTCACCGCCCCGGGCAGCTACCAGGCTGCCCTCGGCTGCCCGGGCGACTGGCAGCCGGACTGCATGAGGCCGTGGCTGGAGGACCCCGACGGCGACGGCACCTTCACCTGGAGCACCGACCAGATCCCCGCCGGCACCTACCAGTTCAAGGTCGCCCAGGACCTGTCCTGGGATGTCAGCTACGGCGACGGGGGAGTGCTCGGCGGTGCCAACATGACCCTGACGGTCCCCTCCGACGGAACGGTGGTCACCATCTCCTTCGACAGCGCCAGCCACGTGACGACGGTGACGACCTCGCGCGCCGGCGCCGCGCCGGACCTGACCAGGGCCAAGGCCATCTGGGTCAGCGCCGACACGATCGCCGTTCCGGCGACGATGGTGCCCGCGGGCACCGACCCGGCGCTCACCACGTGGGACCTGGCCTGGTCGCCGACCGGTGGCCTGGCCGTGGACGCCGAGGCGATCACCGGCGGGTCGAGCGCAGCGCTCGAGTATGCCGGTCAGCTCCCGGCCGCGCTCGTCACCGCGCATCCGGAGCTGGCGGGGTACCTCGCGCTCACCGTCGACAAGAAGACGGTGCGCAAGGTTCCTGAGATCCTCAAGGGACAGCTGGCCGTCGGTGTCTTCGACAGCATCCATCGGCTGCTCGACGCGACCGGCATCCAGATCCCGTACGTGCTCGATGACCTGTATGCCGCGCGCGCGGCCAAGCAGAGCTATGGAGTCACCTTCACCGGCGCGCATCCGGTGTACCGGCTGTGGGCGCCGACCGCCCAGCGGGTCGAGCTGCTCACCTGGCCCGCGGGTACGGCCGGCGACGCGCCGATCGACACTGCCTCCCGGTTCCCGATGGAACAGCAGAAGGACGGGTCGTGGACGGTCGCGACCGGCGCCCGGGGTGCCCGCTACCTGTACGACGTGGTGGTCTATGCGCCGACCACCGGGAAGGTCGAGCACAACGTGGTGACCGACCCGTACTCGGTTGCCCTGACGCTGAACTCGACGAGGTCGGTCGCGGTCGACCTCAAGGATCCGGCCTACCGACCGGCCACCTGGAGGGCGACGCCCTCGCCGGTCCTGAAGCAGTCGGTCGACTCGACCATCTATGAGCTGCACGTCCGCGACTTCTCGATCGACGACGCGACGGTGCCGGTTGCCCACCGCGGCAGCTACCTGGCCTTCGCCGACGACGGCGACGGCACCAAGCACCTGCGCGCACTCGCGTCGGCGGGCCTGAACACGGTGCACCTCCTGCCGACCTTCGACATCGCGACGATCGAGGAGGACCGGACCAAGCAGGCGACGCCTGCGTCGGCCGGCTGCCCGGACCTCGCGTCGCTGCCGCCGGACGGCGAGCAGCAGCAGGCTTGCATCGACGGCATCCGGGCCACCGACGGGTTCAACTGGGGCTACGACCCGTTCCACTGGCTCGCACCGGAGGGCTCGTACGCCTCCACCGCGGCGGCGGCCGACGGCGCAGGTCGGGTCGCAGAGTTCCGGACGATGGTCGGCGCCCTGCACCAGGACGGCCTGCGGGTGGTCCTGGACCAGGTCTTCAACCACACGCCGGCGTCCGGCGAGGCACCGACCTCGGTCCTGGACCAGGTCGTGCCCGGCTACTACCAGCGGCTGGACAGGACCGGCGCGGTCTACACCTCGACCTGCTGCCAGGACGTCGCCACCGAGCACGCCATGGCCCAGAAGATCATGGTCGACTCGGTCCTCACGTGGGCCCGGGACTACAAGGTCGACGGGTTCCGCTTCGACCTGATGGGCCACGCGAGCAAGGCCAACCTGCTGGCCGTGCGGACCGCCCTGGACAGGCTCACCCTGCGCAAGGACGGCGTGGACGGCAGGTCGGTCTACCTGTACGGCGAAGGCTGGAACTTCGGGGAGGTGGCCGACAACGCCCTGTTCACCCAGGCCAGCCAGGGCAATCTCGGCGGCACCGGCATCGGGACCTTCAGCGACCGGATGCGTGACGCCGTCCGCGGTGGCGGGCCGTTCGACGACGACCCGCGCAAGCAGGGCTTCGGTTCGGGCGAGGCGACCGACCCTAACGGCGCCGCGATCAACGACGGAGCCGACGCATCGCTGCAGCACGACACCGACCTGGTGCAGCTCGGCCTGGCCGGCAACCTGCGGGCGTTCACCTTCACCGACACCGAGGGCGCGACGGTCCGGGGCGACCAGGTCGACTACAACGGCCAGCCCGCGGGCTACGCCGACCAGCCGGACGAGGTGATCAGCTACGTCGACGCCCATGACAACGAGACGCTCTTCGACAGCCTGACCTACAAGCTGCCGGTGGCGACCTCGATGGCCGACCGGGTCCGGATGAACACGCTGTCCCTCGCCACGACCGCGCTGGCCCAGACCCCGTCGTTCTGGCACGCCGGCACGGACCTGCTGCGCTCGAAGTCGCTGGACCGCAACAGCTACGACAGCGGTGACTGGTTCAACACGCTGTCCTGGACCGGCGCCGACAACGGCTTCGGGCACGGGCTGCCGCTGGCGGGCGACAACTCGGCGAAGTGGCCGTACATGAGGCCGTTGCTGGCTGACCCGGCGCTCAAGCCGTCCGCAACCGACGTCCAGCAGGCTTCGGCGATGGCCCAGGACCTGCTGCGGCTGCGGTTCTCCACCCCGCTGTTCCGGCTCGGCTCCGCGGCGGCGATCAACGCCAAGGTGAGCTTCCCGGCCAGCGGTGGCCCGGACGCGCACCCCGGAGTCATCGCCATGCGGATCGACGACACCGTCGGTGCCGACGTCGACCCGACGCTGAGGGGTGTCGTCGTCGTCTTCAACGCCACCCCGGGCGCGGTGGCCCAGGTCGTCCCCGGCATGGCCGGTCAGTCGGCCACCCTCTCCCCGATCCAGGCCGGCGGCGCGGACCCGGTGGTCAGGACCTCGACGTGGGACTCCGCGACGGGCACCGCGACCGTCCCGCCCCGCACCGTGGCGGTCTTCGTCCAGCGCTGACCGGGTCCGACCACCGGCTGGGCCGGTTCAGCGGCGGCTGGCCCGGTCGATGGCCACAGCCCCGTAGGCGCCGACCGTGACGCTGGCCCTGCCCTGCGCGTCCACGACGACCGCGGTGGAGCCGGCGGCGCAGCCGGAGCGGGTCGGAACACCGGAGACGACATCGCAGTACCTGCCGCGCGCCAGCCCGGTCTGCACCGTGATGCTCTGCGCGGCCGGGCCGTTGTTGAACGCCGCCCATCCCCGGCTGCCCTTGCTGAACGCGATGATGTTGTCGCCGTCGGTCCAGAAGTTCGCCCGCGCGGCTGAGCCGACGACGTTGTGCCAGCCGACCATGCCGACGATGCCGGTGTCGCGGTGGGTGCAGGTCCACAGCCCGCTGGTGCAGTCGGCGTCCAGGATAAGGCCGTTGCCGTCAGAGGGCGGTGAGTCGTCGCTCGTGGTCCAGGTGAAGCCGGAGAAGATCTGCGGCGACCCATAGCCGTCGGCGAGCAGCCACTCGTTGGCCAGGATGAACCGCGCCCCGTCCTTGTAGTTCAGGGCGTCCCCGTTGCGCTCGGTGTCGTGGTTGGTGACGAAGGACAACGTCCTGTCGCTCGGCGTCAGCCCCGAGACGCCGCCAAAGGCCTGCAGGGTCGCGATGCTGCCGACATGGTCGGTGGTGTAGCTCTTGAACGCGTCGCGGATCTGCTTGACGCCGTCGAGCCCGAGCACGTTCCCGCTGGTCGTGAACGCCTGCGGCGACAGGATGCCGGGGCTCCCGCCGAAGACCTCGAGCGCCCAGTACGGCCGCAGACCATCCTTGGTCCGGTGCAGGCGCGAGTAGACGGCGTCGAGGTCGGTCTGCCCGATGTGCTTGGCGGCGTCGACCCGGAAGCCGGACACCCCGTAGCCGATCAGCTTGTTGAGGTAGGCCGCGAGGGTCGACTGGACCCTCGGGCTGGACGTGTCGAGGTCGGCCAGCCCGACGAGCTCGCATGTGAAGACCTGGTGCACGTTGTTGAAGTCCTCGATACCACCCGAGGCTGACGGACATTGGTCGGGCCCGGTGCCCTGGTGGTGGAAGTCGGCATCCGCGTAGATCCCGGGGTAGGTGAAGTGGGTGAAGGTCTTGCCGCCGTACGACGTGTCGCCCTGACCGGTCATATGGTTGATGACCGCGTCGACGTAGACCTTCACGCCGGCCTTGCGACAGGTCGACACCATCGACCTGAACTGGGCCTCGGTGCCCATCCGGCTGGTCAGGTTGTAGTCCACCGGCTGGTACACCTCCCACCACGGGTGCAAGATCGTGTCGCTGCCGTTGCCCAGGGAGGTCCTCTTGACCGAGTCTGCCGGTGGCGCGACCTGCACCCCCGTGTAGCCGTCCGGGCCCAGCGTGCTCTTGCACTCCCGGGCCACCGAGGGCCAGTTCCACTCGAACAGGTTGGCCGTGACACCGGGGACGTCCATGCGGTCTCGGTGGGACTCGGTGCCGCTGGCCGACGCCGCGACCCAGAGCGACAAGCCGGCCGCCACCGCGGCCGCTGCCGCCAGGGCGGTGGGTTTCACGGCGCGTGAACGCAGCCGGCGGATCCGGACGAGGTTTCGGTCCATGGGCACTCCTTGGGTCAGATGTCGGCCCCCGAGAGCCGCGGGCCCGAGCCTCATGATGCCCAGTCGGCCACCTGGGCGCACGTCGAGCGGCAGGCGTCGGGGTCCGCCGGTCTGCCGGCGCTAGGTCCAGCCCGGTGACCTTTGGCTGAAGCGGACGCGGTCGCCGGGTCGGACCTGGGCCAACCGGTCGGTGTCCGCGTCGACGACGACCCCGATGACGGGGTAGCCGCCGGTCGTCGGGTGGTCGGCGAGGAACACGATCGGCTGTCCGGACGGAGGCACCTGGACGGCTCCCCGCACGATGCCCTCGCTCGGGAGCTCGGTATGCCGGGCGCGCACCAGACGCGGTCCGGCCAGCCGGATCCCGACTCGGTCGACGTCGGTCGTCACGTCCCACGCCACGCCGGTGAGCTGGTCGAGCGAGGCTGCGTCGAACCAGTCCGTGCGGGGGCCGAGGACGATCCCGACGACCGTCTCGCGATCGGCCCACCGGTCCCGGTCCGTCGCGTCGGGGGTGCCTCGGCCGCGAGCCGGCATCCTCCCGATGGCCAGGGTGTCGCCGCAGCCGACGGGTGGCGGCCCCAGCCCGGCGGTGGGGGAGGAGCTGCGGCTGCCGAGCAGGACCGGTCCCTCCAGGCCTCCGGCGACGGCGACATAGGCGCGAAGTCCCCGGGTCGGTGCTCCGAGGCCGAGCCGCTGGCCGGCCCAAAGATGGACGGTCGGTCCGTCCACCGGAACACCGTCGACGGTCAGCGGCGTCGGGGCCCCGGTCACGGCCAGAGTGACCGGACCGGTGGCCTCCACGACGAGGCCCCCGAGCAGACACTCCAGGGCTGCCGCGCCGTCGGCGTTGCCCACGAGGCGGTTGGCCAGGCGCAGCGCAGCCCGGTCGCAGGCGCCGCCGGTCGTGACGCCGACGTCGGCGTGCCCGGGCCGCCCGAGGTCCTGGATGGTGGTCTGCAGACCCGGTCTGCGGACCACGAGCCGGGTCACCGGACCACCTCGACGAAGCGCACCGGGCGCCCGGGGTCGAGCAGCGCCGGTGGGTCCCGCTCGGCGTCCCACACGGCCAGGGCGGTGCTGCCCACGATCTGCCAGCCGCCCGCGGACGGGTGCGGGTACACCCCGGAGTACGGTCCGGCGAGGGCGACCGAGCCGGCCGGGACCCGGGTGCGTGGTGAGGCCCTGCGCGGCACGTCCAGGCAGTCGCCGTCGCCGGTGAGGTAGCCGAACCCCGGTGCGAAACCGGCGAACTGGACCCTCCAGAGCTGGCTGGTGTGCCAGGCGACGACGGCATGGGCCCCGATGCCGAGCTGCGCCGCCACCTCCACGAGGTCGGGGCCGTCGTAGCTCACCGGTATGGTCAGGACGTCCTGCCGCCGGGTCGGTGCAACCAGGGACGGCTGGTCCAGAGCGAGGTCGCGCAGCCGGTCGGCGACCCGCTGCAGCGAGGTGCGGGGTGCGGTCCGGACCAGCACCGTCACTGCGGCCGGGACCACCTCGACCACGCCGTCGGGAAGCCGGCCGGCCAGGGCCGCCGTGAGCGCCTGTCGCTCGACGGTGTCGTCGAGCTCGACGAGGATCGCGCGGTCGCCGAAGGGGAGCAGACGCACGGCGGGTCCCTCAGGGCGTGGCGAAGGCGCGCAGCGTGATGCCCGAGGCCGTGAGCCGGTCCCGGACCGAACGCGCCAGGGCCACTGCCCCGGGCGTGTCGCCGTGGAGGCACACCGAGTCGGCCACGACGTGCAGCTCGGTGCCGTCGGCGGCGACGAGGCGCTGCTCGGTGACGAGCTGCAGGACGCGGGTGCCAACGGTCTCGGGGTCGGTAAGCACGGCGCCGGGTCGGTCGCGCGCGAGCAGCGTCCCGTCGGCGGCATACGCCCGGTCGGCGAAGGCCTCGCTGACCGTGCGCAGCCCGGCCGCCGACGCGGTCGCGAGCAGGACCGACCCGGGCAGCCCGAGGACGGCAAGCGTGGGGTCGTAGTCGCGGACGGCCCGGACGACGGCATCAGCCTGCCCGTGGTGGTGGACGACGGCGTTGTAGAGGGCGCCGTGCGGTTTGACGTAGCGCATCCGCCCCCCGGCCGTCCGGGCCAGGCCGTCGAGGGCGCCGAGCTGGTAGAGGACGTCGGCGTACAGGTCCTCCGGCGCGACGTCGATGAAGCGCCGCCCGAAGCCGACCAGGTCGTGGTAGCCCACCTGGGCACCGATCGACACGCCGTTCTGCACCGCCCCGCGGCACGCGTCGAGCAGGCTCACCGGGTCACCGGCGTGGAAGCCGCAGGCGATGTTGGCCGAAGTGAGCAGGGGCATCAGCCCCGCGTCGTCGCCGAGCCTCCACCGGCCGAACGACTCGCCGACGTCGGCGTTGAGGTCGAGGCTGGTGCCCGCCAGCGGCCCGCTCCCACTCTCGCTCCCACCCTCGGGACCGGCCTGCGTCGTGCTCGTCACACGACCACCGTAGGCGACGCTGGGATGGGCTGCTCATGGACGCCTGTTGGTCAACGACGCTCGTGCCGCAGGGCGGGTCGGTAGAACCAGAAGCCCAGGACGCTGACCAGGCCCGCGCAGACCATGGCGGCTTGCGTCGACGTGGCCTGGGCGAGCAGTCCCAGCACAGGCGCGACGATCGCGCTGCCGACGAACATGACCATCGAGTTCATCGACAGCACGGTCGACCGGTTCGTCGCGTCGGCCTCGCGGTGCAGGAGGGTCGAGTGCATCGGGCCGCCGGCTCCGTGCACGGCGTAGGTGAGCAGGTATGCCGTGATCAGACCGGCCGGGCCGGTCGCCAGTCCCATCGCCGCGGCCCCGAGGCCGTTGAGGATCCGGCACCAGATGGCGGCTCGTACGACGCCGATCCGGCCGCTGACCCGGGCGATGAGTGCGGCCCCGAGCGCGGACATGGCCCACGCGGCGGCTGCGGCCGGGCCCATCACCTCGCCCGCACGGGTCTCACTGCCGAACAGCTCGGACAGCCGGATCGGCTGGAACGTCTCGAAGACGGTCATGGCGGTCACCCAGAAGAGCTCGACGGTCACCAGTCCGGCGAGGATCCGGTTGTGCCGCAACAGGTTCAGGCCGCCGACGATGACCCGGGGGACCGCGCGAACCGAGGCGGCGACGCGTCGCTCGGCCGCCGGGGAGGGTGTCGTCGACCGGTGCTCGCGCAGGATGGCGACGGTGAGGACGAGGTGGACGACGTTGAGGCCGACAAAGGCCATGAGCGGCAGCTCGAGGGGGCTGCGCCCCCCGAGGGGGTGCCAGGCGACGAGGACCCCGGACAGCACGGCACCGGCCCCGATGGCGGCGGACAGGACAGCGCTCTGGACCGAGAGGGTGGGCGCGACCTCGGCGTCCGGCTGGGTCGCGTGGACCGTGTCGACGAACCAGGCGTCCATCGGCCCGGAGTCCAGGGCACGGTAGACCCCCATGGCGAGTGCGGCGAGGACGAAGTCCCAGAAGGTGTGTGCCCGCAGGTAGAGCAGGCCGACGCCGACATTGACCACGCCCGCCACGAGCAGGACCGGACGGCGGCCCACGGCATCGGCGAAGCCGCTCGTCGGCAGCTCGAGGAGGAACACGACGATCCCGGAGAACGCGGCATACGAGGTGGTCTGGGCGACCGAGAGCCCGCGCTGCAGGGCCAGGAGGGAGAACAGCCCGATGACCAGCCCGACGGGGAACCACCGGGTCACGGTGAGGGCCAGGTACACCCGCCGGGCGGCAGCAGGAGCGAGCGGGCCGGTCAACTGCGCGGTGGCCGGTCGAGGTCGATGGGGTACATGACGGTCCACACCGAGACTCGGCGGGCGGAGGGGTTCCCTTGTCCGACACGGCGATAGCGCTTGACGACCTCGTCGATCTCGGCGTACATCGCGGTCACCTGCCCCGCCGTCGCGACCACGTGGTCGTCGTTGATGCCGAGCGCGTCGCGCCAGTCGGGCGGCCAGTCCGCCGCGACGTCGAGCCACCGGTTGCTCCGGTCCGCCAGCAGCCGGACGTAGTCGCGCTCGAGCCAGCCCAGCGCCGTCTCGGCGTCCTCATCGCCGGCGAAGTCGCTGGCCAGCCACTGGTGGGACTGCGAGGCCGCCCGCCACAGCCGGCGCCGCCCGGTGCCCTCGCCGGTGTCGACGACCAGACCCACCTCGGCCAGCTTGCGCAGGTGGTAGCTGGTCGCGCCGGTGTTGGTGCCCAGGTCCGCGGCCAGCTCGGTGGCCGTCGCGGTTCCTCGGCCGCGGAGCCGGCCGAGCATGCGGTTGCGCAGCGGGTGGGCCAGGACCTTGACGGCGGCGGTGTCCAGGCGCAGGCCCTCGGGCAGCTCCGGGGGCGGGACGGAAGGGGGCATGGATGCACAATAACTGTGCACAATAGCTTTGCACAAGTATTGTGCAGGTGGCTCGGTTCTCGCGTCTGTGCAGGTCAGGTGGGGTATGCCGGGGGAGCGCGACTGATTTGGGTCCTCGTCGGCCGGCCCGTAGACTTGAGCACTGTCCTGCCGCGCGCCCCCAAGGCGAGCGTCACCCGTCCAGGAGCCTGGATCTGTTCGAGCCATGGTCCGGGCGTTGACGGCATCGGACCAGCACTGCACCACCCCGACAAACGTTAGGCAGCTTTCGTGCGTACCTACACCCCCAAGGCGGCCGAGATCACCCGCCAGTGGCACGTCATCGACGCCACCGACGTCGTGCTCGGCCGCCTCGCCAGCCAGGCCGCCGTGCTGCTGCGCGGCAAGCACAAGACGACGTTCGCCCCGCACGTCGACACCGGCGACTTCGTCATCATCATCAACGCCGACAAGGTCGTCCTCACCGGTAACAAGGCCCAGCAGAAGAAGGCCTACAGCCACTCCGGCTTCCCGGGCGGTCTGCGCGCCGTCTCCTACACCGAGCTGCTCGACAAGAACCCGGTCAAGGCTGTCGAGAAGGCGGTCCGCGGGATGGTCCCGCGCAGCTCCCTCGGCCGTCAGCAGCTGTCCAAGCTCAAGGTCTACGCCGGCAGCGAGCACCCGCACGCCGCCCAGCAGCCCACGCCCTTCCAGATCACCCAGGTGGCCCAGTGATGTCCGAGAACACCAACGTCGAGCTCGAGGCCGACCACGTCGAGCTGACCGAGTACACGAGCGAGTCCGAGGGCCCGGTCTCCGGCGAGGCCGCCCGTCGCCCGTCCGTCTCGGCGCCCGGCGCGGCCACCGGCCGTCGCAAGCAGGCCATCGCCCGGGTCCGGATCGTGCCGGGCACCGGCGAGTGGACGATCAACGGCCGCACCCTGGAGAACTACTTCCCCAACAAGGTGCACCAGCAGATCGTCGCCGAGCCGTTCACCATCCTGGAGCTCGACGGCGCCTACGACGTGCTCGTTCGCGTGCACGGCGGGGGCCCCTCCGGCCAGGCCGGCGCGGTCCGCCTCGGCATCGCCCGCTCGCTCAACGGCATCGACGAGGAGCTGAACCGTCCAGCCCTGAAGAAGGCCGGGTTCCTCACCCGCGACGCCCGCGTGCCCGAGCGCAAGAAGGCCGGCCTGAAGAAGGCCCGCAAGGCGCCTCAGTACAGCAAGCGCTGACCCCTCCGGTATGCCGTGCCCGCGGCATACCGGAGCACGGGCCCCCGCCCATGCGGTCGGGGGTCCGTGGCCTGCTGCGGCGACCCCCCGAGGAACGGACGTCCACGCGACCGGAGTGCCGATGCAGGCGTATCGTCTGCGACGACTCCCGAGCAGTCCGCTCAGCACCGGACGGGCTCAGGCCCGCAACGGAAGGCCCTACACACCTCATGGCTCGTCTCTTCGGCACCGACGGCGTGCGCGGTCTGGCCAACGTCGACATCACGGCCGAGCTGGCCCTCAACCTCTCGGTCGCCGCAGCGCACATCCTGGGGCGCGACGCGCGGGCCGCCGGACGCAAGCCCAAGGCCGTCGTCGGGCGCGACCCCCGCGCCTCGGGTGAGTTCCTGTCGGCAGCCGTCGTGGCGGGACTGGCCTCGGCGGGGGTCGACGTCCACGACGTCGGCGTGCTGCCGACCCCGGCCATCGCGTTCCTCACCGCGGACATGGACGCCCACTTCGGCGTCATGCTGTCGGCCTCGCACAACGCCATGCCCGACAACGGCATCAAGTTCTTCGCCCAGGGCGGGCACAAGCTCGCCGACGCGGTCGAGGACGTCATCGCCGCCGCCATGGGCAACGGGTGGGAGCGCCCGGTCGGCGCCGAGGTGGGTCGGGTGCACGCGAACCGGGCCGGACAGGCTCGCTACGTGGCTCACCTGCTCGCGACCCTCCCGAACCGGATCGAGGGGCTCAAGGTCGTCATCGACGCGGCGCACGGAGCCGCGAGCGCGGTGTCACCGGAGGTCTTCCGCCTCGCCGGCGCAGACGTGTTCGAGATCGGGGCCGACCCCGACGGCCTCAACATCAACGACGGATACGGCTCGACCCACCTGGACCACCTCAAGGCGGCCGTCATCGGCCGTGGCGCCGACCTCGGCATCGCCCACGACGGCGACGCCGACCGGTGTCTGGCCGTGGACGCCCAAGGCGTGGAGATCGACGGTGACCAGATCATGGGCATCCTCGCGGTCGCCATGAAGGAGCGCGGTGCGCTGGCCGACGACACCCTCGTCGCCACCGTCATGAGCAACCTGGGCCTGCTGCAGGCCATGGAGCGCGAGGGCATCACCGTCAAGCAGACCGGTGTCGGCGACCGCTACGTTCTGGAGGAGCTGCGCCGGTCCGGGCACTCACTCGGCGGCGAGCAGTCCGGCCACGTCATCATGCTCGACCACTGCACGACGGGCGACGGTGTGCTCACCGGCCTGATGCTCGCGGCCCGCGTCCAGCAGACCGGTCGCAGCCTGGCCGAGCTCGGCCAGGTGATGACCCGGATGCCCCAGGTGCTCATCAACGTCAGAGGCGTCGACAAGGCGCGGGTCGACTCCGACCCCGGTGTCCGCTCGGCTGTGGAGGCCGCCGAGGTCGAGCTCGCGGGGTCGGGCCGGGTGCTGCTGCGCAAGTCGGGCACCGAGCCGCTGGTCCGGGTGATGGTCGAGGCGGCCACGCACGATCGCGCCCAGACCGTTGCCGACCGTCTCGTCCTGGTCGTCCAGGAGCGGCTCCTCCTCTGAGGCCGCCCCTGTCGGCGCGGGGCCGACGTCCGCCTCCTGCTGCAGCGCGGGGCTGGCGTCCTGTGCTGCTGCCGTCACCTCCTGCCACCCGTCCCCTTCCCCGGCGGCGGGCGGGCGGCACGCGCTCAGCGGGCGCGCTGCCCGGCATACAGGCCCCCTGCGAGCAGGCGGGCCGCCCCCTCGATGTCGGACTCTGCGCCGCCGAACCGCTCGGCGTTGGCGTGGTCCAGGACCACGGCGACGAAGGTCCGCGCCGCGGACCGTCGGTCCTCGGGGCCGAGGGGGCGCACGCTCGCCGCGTCCAGGACCTCCTCGGTCACCGCCACGAGGCCGGCCCGCAGCCTGCGCACGTGCTCACCCACCTCGGGATGGGTCTGGGCCTCGCGGAAGACGACGATGCGAAGGACGAGCGACTGGTGCTGGTCCAGCCCCAGCTCGGCGTGCAGGGCCACGAGCGACGCGGCGATGTCACCCGGGACGACGACCGACGCGACACCGCACAGGGGACTGGCGGGCAGGCGCTCGGCGAGCAGGTTGCGCAACAGGTCGATCTTGGTCGGGAAGTGGTAGAAGAGCAGTCCCTTGGGCACCCCGGCCGCCCGGGCCACCGCTGAGGTGGCCGTGGCGTCGAACCCGTCGCGGGCGAACAGCGCGGTCGCCGCGTCCAGGATGCGGCGCCGCACGTCCGCGGAGTCCGGCGTCCTACGACGCGTGAGGGGAGGCGTCATGGTGGGTCCGAGCCTAGCGATGCCGAGGGCACCGGGAGGAGCCTGGCGATGCCGAAGGCACCGGGAGGGTCCCGTGGTCCCGGTGCCTTCGGCGCGGCCGTCAGTGCTGGGGCACGGCGGTGCCGTGACCCACGGTGCGGTGCGCCCTGTTCTCCACCGGGACGGCGAGTGCGCCCACGACGAAGGTCACGATGCCCACGATCCAGGAGGTCCAGGCCATCGGCCTGGTCCCGCTGTAGCTCAGCACCCAGGGTGCGATGAAGAACAGCACGCCGAGCACGAGGACAGCGATGTCCGGTCCGAGCATCCCCGGCGCCGCGAGGGACCACAGCGCCACGAGCGCGGTGAGAATGCCGAGCACGATGAGCGACGTCGTCGCCTTGCTCACCGTCGTGGTCCAGATGGGGGAGAGGAACGCATAGACACCGGCGACCAGTGCCGCCCAGTCCTGCCACCGAGTCCAAGCCTTTGTCATGTCGACCAACACCTTTCAGAACAGACCTGACCCGTCGCTCCTTCAGGCGGATCAACAGTTCCATTTTACCTACTGACTGACCGCCCGGTCAATCACCCGCCGCCCGGAACGGTCGTCCGGCTGCCGGAGCCCCCGGTCTGCGCCGCGGCGGGGCGATGGGTAGCGTGGTGGAGGTCCATCACCGCCTACCAAGGAGCACACACATGCCGCACGAGTCGGTCATCGAGACCGCGTACACGATCGCCGCGACGGCCAAGGGCGGCCGGGAGGGCACGGTCCGCAGTGAGGACGGAGTGGTGGACCTGCCCCTGGGCAAGCCCGGGTCGACGGCCAATCCCAAGGCCAACCCCGAGACGTTGTTCGCCAGCGGGTATGCCGCGTGCTTCAGCGGGGCGCTCGCCGCGAAGGCCCGGCTCCGGGGGATCGACGTGTCGGAGTCGACCGTCACTGCCACGGTCACATTCGGCAAGACCGACTCCGGCTTCGGCCTCGCGGTCGACCTGGTGGCCAAGGTTCCCGGCGTGGATGCAGAGACGGCCCAGAGCCTCGCCGACGAGGCACACCAGGGCTGCCCCTACTCCAAGGCCACTCGCGGCAACATCGACGTGACGGTCACCGGCGAGCCCGCCTGACCCACCCCCCCATCGCCAGCCTCACCTTTCCCGCCCCACCGGGGAGAGGTGAGGCTCGCACGGAGGCTTCCCGGTGACGGTGCGGTCTGTCGGGTGGTCGGGGCCGGGGGGTCAGGGCGGTGTCGGCACCACCGGGTCGCCCAGGTGCATCCCACCCAGGCTGTCCGGGATGAGCTGGACGGCGAACCACGTCTTGCCGTCCAGCTTCCGGTGACGAGCGAGGGTCCGGACCGGCTCGTGGCCCCTGGCCAGCGAGGTGGGGTCGATCGTCGTCATGACGCACCGGTCGACACCCTTGGGCAGGCGGAACCGGACCTCGCCGACCCGGATGCCGGACCAGCCGTCCTCGGCGAACGGCTCGAGGTCTCCGTCCACGACGATGTTGGGCCGGAACCGGCTGATGGGCAACGGGGTCGGCACCTGTTCGCCGCGCTCGGCGGCCGTCTCGGCGATCCACTCGTTGAGCCGACGCAACGAGGCCTGCGAGGCCAGGGTCACGGGGTAGCCGTCGGCGAGCGCGGTGTGGTCGCCGGGCTGGGAGTACTGCGGGTTGAGCGTGCGCCGGGTCGGGTCGTCGCACCAGACGAGGGTGACGTCATGCCTCCCGAGAGCCTGCCGCACCCACGCCGTGGCCTCGGCGCCGGCCGGTACCGCCGTGAGCGGCTTGCCGTGCAGGGTGACACCCACCGCCGGGCCGGCAGGCTCATCGACGGGCAACGGCGCGAGTGCGTTCGTCGCACCGGCTGACCGGGTCAGCACGAGGGCGGAGGTCACCGTCGGGTCGGTCTGCGGGGTCTCGGCGACGATGGTGAACAGCCGGGGCTCCTCGCGGGAGCTGACCATCGCCCGGTCGGCGTCGACGACCATCCAGCGACGGTCGCCCTGCAGACCGGCATACGTGACCCGCGCTGTCCGGACCGGTCGGATCGCGGTGCTCTTGACCGGATGGAGGTTCAGCCCGACGATCTGGGCCAGGCTCACAGAACCTGGTCGAGCAGGCCGGTGTCGACGTCGTAGAGGAACCCGCCGACGTCGACCGACGCCGGGACGAGGGGGTGGGAGCGGACCGCCCGCACGTCCTCGTGCAGCGCCGCGACCTGGTCGGCGATGACGTGGAAGCCCATCCACGAGGCATCGACGCCCGCCGCCTGCCCGATCGTGGCGCGCAGCTCCTGCTCGGTGTTCTTGGTCATGGCGCACTTGGTGTGCGGGATGACCAGGACGCGGTCGACGTTGAGCAGGTGGACGCCGAGGACGAGCGCCTCCAGAGCCGAGGCGGTGACCCGGCCACCGGGGTTGCGGAAGATCTTGGCGTCGCCGGGCGACAGTCCGAGCAGGCCGAGGGGGTCGATCCGGCTGTCCATGCACGTCACGATGGCGACTCCGCGATGGGCCACCCCGTCGAAACCCTGCATCGCGAAGTGCTCGGCATACGAGCGGTTGGCAGCCAGTAGGTCGTCGAATCCGGTGCTCATCACTGCAGTCCTGGTCGTTTGGGGATGGAGAACGCCACCGGCTTGGTGACGCTCGCGAAGAAGTCGTTGCCCTTGTCGTCGACGATGACGAAGGCCGGGAAGTTCTCGACCTCGATCTTCCAGATCGCCTCCATGCCGAGCTCGGGGTACTCCAGCAGCTCGACGCTCCTGATGCAGTCCTGCGCCAACCGGGCCGCCGGGCCGCCGATCGAGCCGAGATAGAAGCCGCCGTGCGCCCCGCACGCGTCGGTGACCTGGGTGCTGCGGTTGCCCTTGGCGAGCATCACCATCGAGCCCCCCGCGGCCTGGAACTGCTCGACGTAGGAGTCCATCCGGCCGGCGGTCGTCGGCCCGAACGAGCCGGACGCCATCCCCGTGGGCGTCTTGGCCGGCCCCGCGTAGTAGACCGGGTGGTCCTTGAGGTATGCCGGCATCTCCTCGCCCGCGTCGAGCCGCTCCTTGATCTTGGCGTGCGCGATGTCGCGGGCGACGACGAGCGGGCCGGTGAGCGACAGGCGGGTCTTGACCGGGTGCCTGCTCAGCTCGGCGAGGATCTGCCGCATCGGCTGGTTGAGGTCGATCTCGACCACCCCGCCCTTGCCGGTCGACCCGACCCCGAGCGCCTCCTCCGAGCCGTCCAGCAGGTGCTGCGCGGTCACGTCGGGCAGGAAGCGGGCGGGGTCGGTCTCGAGCTGCTCGATGAAGACCCCGTCGGGGGT
>JAICMC010000030.1 GCA_025929465.1 Nostocoides sp. | reverse complement strand
TCCCTGGCCTGGACCGAGATCTTCGGGCCGTAGAACGCGGCACCGCCCGGATCGGGCACCAGGTCCACGCCGTAGCTGCCGGCCACCTTGGCCAGCACAGCGGTCGCGGTCTCCCACTGCTCGTCACTGCCGATGAACTTCTCGGTGTTCTGGTCGTCTCGGGTCGACAGCTCGAAGTAATAGTCGTCGAGACCGAAGTCGCGAAGCAGCCCGGTGACGAACCGCAGGAGGTGCTCGACCTCGCCGGGCGCCTGCTCCGCGGTGACGTAGGAGTGGCTGTCGTCCTGGGTCATGGCGCGCACCCGGATCAGGCCGTGGACGACGCCGGACTTCTCGTACCGGTAGACCGAGCCGAACTCGAACAGCCGCAGCGGCAGCTCGCGGTAGGACCGCCCGCGCGAGCGGAAGATGAGGTTGTGCATCGGGCAGTTCATCGCCTTGAGGCGGTACTCGCTGTGCTCGAGCAACATCGGCGGGAACATCGTGTCGGCGTAGTAGGGCAGGTGGCCTGAGGTGTGGAACAACCCGTCCTTGCTGATGTGCGGGGTCCCTACATAGGAGAAGCCCTCCTCCAGGTGCCGCCGCCGGACGTAGTCCTCCATCTCGCGCTTGATCACGCCACCCTTGGGGTGGAAGACCGCCATGCCGGACCCGAGCTCGTCAGGGAAGCTGAACAGGTCCAGCTCCGCCCCCAGCTTGCGGTGGTCGCGACGCTCGGCCTCGGCGAGCCGGTCCAGGTAGGCCTTCAGCTCGTCCTTGGACGGCCACGCGGTGCCGTAGATCCGCTGCAGCTGCGGGTTCTTCTCCGAGCCGCGCCAGTATGCCGCGGCGCTGCGCATCAGCTTGAAGGCGTTGCCGAGCACCTTGGTCGAGGGCACGTGCGGGCCCCGGCACAGGTCGCCCCAGGCGCGGGTGCCGTCTCGTCTGAGGTTGTCGTAGATGGTCAGCTGGGCGCCCCCCACTTCGACGTCGGCGCCTTCGGCAGCCTCGGCTGCGCCGCCCTTGAGGCTGATGAGCTCGCACTTGTAGGGCTCGTCGGCCAGCTCGACGAGCGCGTCGTCGTCGGAGATCTCACGGCGGACGAAGGTCTGGCCCTCGTTGATGATCCGCTGCATGACCTTCTCCAGGGCCTTGAGGTCCTCGGGGTTGAACGGGGTCTCGACGTCGAAGTCGTAGTAGAAGCCGTCTCGGATCGGCGGGCCGATGCCGAGCCGCGCGGCCGGGTCGACCTCCTGGACGGCCTGCGCCAGGACGTGGGCGGCGCTGTGCCGCATCACGCTCAGGCCGTCGGGCGACTCGGCGGTCACCGGCTCGACGACATCCCCGTCGGCCAGCACGTGCGCCAGGTCCCGGAGCTCGCCGTTGACCCGGGCCACGAGGACCGAGCGGTCGCCCTCGAACACGGACGCGGCCGTGGTCTGCTCCGGCACCGATCGCTCGCTCCCTGCGACGTGGACGGTGATCTGGGCAGACACGGGGTGGCTCCTCGAGGAAGGGTGGGTGAGGGTCGTATGCCGCGCGGGCGGCATACGACGTCACTGTATCGAGCGCACCGGCCCGCCTTCACCCTGGTTTCAGATGGACCTCCGCAAGGGCGCCGAACGCCCTGGTCGCCAGCAGCCGAGCGGGTTCAAGCGAGCGGCGTCCTGGAGCCGGTCGGCGACGGGGTCAGGTGGTGAGCAGCCTCGGCTCGATCCGCTCCTCCACCGCCGTGTCCCCGTCGCGGGTGACGAGGTAGGCGCCCTTGCCGGGGATCTCGGTGACCGCCTCGACGATCTCGGTGCCGCGGTAGACGATGCCGACCCCGTCGTCGGTGCAGTGCGTCGTCCCGATCGTCCCGTCGGCGACGAGCCGGTGGACGAGTGGCCGCCGCCGCTCCTCGTTGTCGTAGTGCACCCCGTTGGCATAGGGCAGCAGGCCCAGCCCGTTGGTCACCGGTCGCAGGTCGAGCCCGAAGGAGTCGGTCGTCCCGCCCTCGTACCAGCAGATCGAGCCCGCCGAGACACCCGCGAGGACGACGCCGGCCTCCCAGGCCGCCCGCAGGTCGCTGCCGAAGTCGTGCACAGCCCACACCGCCAGGAGGTTGGCGACCGACCCGCCCGTCACCCAGACGACGTCCTGGTCGAGGAGCGCCCCGCGCATGTCGTCGTGGTTGGGCATCGTGAAGTGCCGGAACTCGGTCAGCTCGAAGCCGGCGACGCGGGCGGCCTCGAACATCCGGTGCGCGTAGAACTCCTGGTCACCGATCGCCGTGCCGACGTAGCCGACCCTCGGGCGGCGACCGGTGACGCCGGACAGTGCGACGGCGTGGTGCACGAGGGCGTTGAACTCCAGCATGGTCCGCTCCCCCATCCGCAGGCCGCCGGAGGTTGCGAGGATCGTGGGCGCGTCAGCAGGCATGGCCAGGATCGTATGCCGGGCTCAGCCCAGGGTGAGGACGAGGTGCTCGAGATGGGGCCTTCGGCGCGAGCGCATCCCCGCAACGAGGGTGTCGCCCACGGCCGCTCTGGTGATCTCGACCGAGGAGGGCAGCAGGACCGGTTTGCGGAACCAGATCCGCGACGTCGAGGCATCGCCGGAGCGGTTGCTGACCGCGGCCATGGTGCGGGCGCCGGTCCACATGCCGTGCGCGATGGCGCGCGGGAACCCCATCGCCCTCGCCGTCAACGGGTGCAGGTGGATCGGGTTGACGTCCCCGCTCACCGCGGCATACCGCCGCCCGAGGTCGTTCGGCACGCGAAGGACCGCGACCGGGTCTCCGGCGGGCAGCGGCGGCGCGGCGGCCTCCTCCACCGCGTCGGGATGGGCCGGACCGCGGCTCAGGTAGGTCGACCGGCCCTCCCAGACCCGCTCCCCCGCCACCTCGACCTCGGTGACCAGGTCGACAGCTCGGCCGCTGGCGTGTGGCCGCAGGTCGCGCGCCCCGACGGTGATGTCCACCGCGTCGTCGGCGGTGAGGCGACGGTGCACGGTGATCGTGTTGGCGATGTGCACCAGGCCGGGCAGCGCCATCGGGAAGGCGCGGTCCGACATCACCGACGCCTGCAGCGGGAAGCCGAGGACATGCGGGTAGGTGTGCGGCAGGACGTCTCCCACCGCGAACGCGCAGAGCCGCTGGTAGGCGAGCAGGTGGGCGCGGTCGATCCGCAGGCTCTCCAGCCGGAGGCTGCGGTCGGGGAGGGTGGTGCCCGTCCTGCCGTATGCCGTGAGCACGGCCCTGGCGAGGACCCGCGCCAGCGACGGAGCCGACGTGAGCGTCGTGACCGGCATCGTCACGCTCCCAGCAGGCTCTGGCCGCAGACCCGGACGACGTTGCCGGTGACGCCTGCGTTGACGTCCTGGCTCAGCCAGGCGATCGTCTCGGCCACGTCGACCGGCAGGCCGCCCTGCTGCAGCGAGCTGAGCCGGCGCCCCGCCTCGCGGGTCCCGAGCGGGATCCTGGCGGTCATCTCGGTCTCGATGAAGCCGGGCGCGACGGCGTTGACCGTGATGCCTCGATCGCGCAGCCGCGGGTCGGACCCGAGCGCCCTGGTGAGGCCGACCACCCCGGCCTTGGAGGCGGCGTAGCTCGTCTGACCGCGGTTGCCCGCGATCCCCGCGACGGAGGCGACGAGGACCAGGTGCCCACCGTCGCGCAGGCCACCGTCGCCGAGGATGACCTCGTTCATCCGCAGGATCGACATCAGGTTGACGTCGAGCACCGAGTGCCAGCGCGCCGCGTCGGTGTTGACGAGCAGCTTGTCCCGGGTGATGCCGGCGTTGTGGACGACGATGTCGAGCCGGCCGTGCCGGGTGGTCGCGTGGTCGACGATCCGCCGACCGGCGTCGGCAGCGGTGACGTCGACCTGCAGTGCCGTGCCTCCGACCGCGTTGGCCACGCTGGCCAGGGCATCGCCTGCGGCCGGGAGGTCGACGGCCACGACGGTCGCGCCGTCGCGGGCCAGGACCTCGGCGATCGAGGCGCCGATGCCGCGGGCGGCGCCGGTGACAACGGCGACCCTGCCCGCGAGCGGACGGGCCCAGTCGGCCGGCTGGCTCGGCTGCCCGTCGCCGACGGTCACGACCTGGCCGGAGACGAACGCCGAGCGCCCCGAGAGGAGGAACCGGATCGTCGCGTCGACGTTGGCGTCCGCCCCCTCGGCGACGAGGACGAGGTTGGCGGTCGCCCCGCGACGCAGCTCCTTGCCGATCGAGCGGGTGATGCCCTCCAGCGCCTGCCGTGCCGCGGACTGGGCGGCAGTGCTGGCGGCCTGCGGCGGACGACCCACGACGATCACCCGACCACAGGTCGCCAGGCCCTTCAGGGCCGGTGAGACGACCGCGCGCAGCGACTCCAGGTCCTGGGGGTGCTCGGCCGCCGACAGGTCGGCGACGACGGCGCCGACCCGTCCGTCGGCCGGTACCTCGCCGAGGACGTCGATCGCCGACGACGTGAGCATCGAGGTGATCGGCGAGGCAAGGGGGGCCGCACCGTGTCCGGCGACGACGACGGGACCCTCGATGAGGGGTGCCTGCGGGGCGTACCGGCGCAGCCGGACCGGGTTGGGCAGGTGCAGGCTCGACACGACCTTCCTGCCCAGACCGGTGCGGACGAGGTCGCCGTAGAGGTCGGCAGCCATGGTCAGGCTCCTTCGAGGATGGCGACGACGCCCTGGCCGCCCGCGGCGCAGATCGAGATGAGCCCGCGCGAGCCGGGGCCCCGCTCGTGCAGCATCTTGGCGAGGGAGGCAACGATCCGCCCGCCTGTCGCGGCGAACGGGTGGCCCGCCGCGAGCGAGGACCCGTTGACGTTGAGCCTGGCTCGGTCGATCGACCCCAGCGGCGCGTCCAGGCCCAGCCGGGTCGCGCAGAACTCCGTGTCCTCCCACGCCTTGAGGGTGACGAGCACGGTCGAGGCGAACGCCTCGTGGATCTCGTAGTAGTCGAAGTCCTGCAGGGTCAGTCCCTGCCGCGCGAGCAGCCGCGGCACGGCATACACGGGGGCCATGAGCAGGCCCTCGTCGCCGGAGACGTAGTCCACGGCGGCATCCTGTCCGTCGACGAAGAACGCGAGCGGCGCCAGGCCGTGCGCGGCGGCCCAGTCCTCGCTGGCGAGCAGGACGGCGGACGCGCCGTCGGTGAGCGGGGTGGAGTTGCCGGCGGTCATGGTCGCTCCCTCGCCCCGCCCGAAGACCGGCTTGAGCATGGCGAGCTTGTCCAGGGAGGTGCCCGGCCGGAGGTTCGCGTCACGGGTGAGGCCGAGGTAGGGCGTGACCAGGTCGTCGAGGAAGCCGCGGTCGTAGGCCGCAGCGAGGTTGTGGTGGCTGGCGGCGGCCAGCTCGTCCTGGGCCTCGCGGGTGATCGCCCACCTGGCAGTGGTGATCGCCATGTGGTCGCCCATGGAGAGCCCGGTGCGGGGCTCGAGGTTCTGCGGGATGGACGGCAGCAGCTGCCGCGGACGGAACCGCGCCAGCGCCCGGGCCCGCGCTGCCGGGGTCTTGGCCCGGTTGGCGGCCAGCAGGGTCTGGCGGAAGCCCTCGTCCAGGGCGATCGGGGCGTCGGAGCTGGAGTCGACGCCGCCGGCGATGCCGGCGTCGAGCTGGCGAAGGGCGATCTTGTTGGCCACCAGGATGGTCGCCTCCAGCCCGGTGCCGCACGCCTGCTGCAGGTCGTATGCCGCTGTCGTCGGAACCAGGGCGCTGCCGAGGACCGCCTCGCGAGTCAGGTTGAAGTCGCGGCTGTGCTTGAGCACGGCGCCGGCCACGACCTCGTCGACGTGCTCGCCGGCGAGCCCGAACCGGGCCGCCAGGCCGTCGAGGGTGGCGGTGAGCATGTCCTGGTTGGAGGCCTGGGCATACGCGCCGTTCTGGCGGGCGAAGGGGATGCGGTTACCACCGAGGATGGCGGCGCGACGCGGAGTGGAAGCCACGGAAATGTCTCCTGCTGGTTCGTCTGGGCCCGCTGGCGGCATCGGGGAGTCAGCAGTTTATCGACCGGTTCGGCATCCTCGCCCCAGTCCTCGACCGCCCCCATCTCCCCCACTGGGGCCGCCGGTCCGGTCCGCCCGCTCAGTGCGCCTCGACGTCGCCGTCCCACGGCTCGACCAGGTCGCCGACCCGCACGACACCCGGTTGCAGCACGTCGGCATACGAGCCGGTGCAGCTGCCCGTCGTCCGCCCGAGGCCGAGCACCGCGTCACCGATCCGCACGGCGCTGCCGATGGCGGCCGCGACCTCGGCAGCCGTCGCGTCCAGGACGAGGTTGGCTCTGGTGGTCGGCGTCAGCTGCGCGGTCGCGACGAGATAGACCGGGGCCCTCTTGCGACGGTCGCCCGCGAGGCCGTCGGCCTCCATGACACATTCGGCCAGGTCGGTGCCCGGCTCATCCTTGGCGGGATAGGTGTGGATCGCTGTGACGCGTGCCTTCATGGGCCCATTCTCACCGCTGCAGCGGCCGCGTGCCGGATGTCGGGGTGCGTGGCGCCCGGGACGAGGGCTCGGGTCCATACGGCGAAGGGCCCACCTCCCGTGCGGGAGGTGGGCCCTTCGTCGTCGCGTCAGGACGTCGGCAGGACGATCGTCACCGAGACGGCGCGGCCGCTCGTGGCGTCGGTCGTGGCCGTCGCCGTGCCCGTGCTGCCCGTCGGAACCCCGGCGCCGGAGTCGGCGAGCAGGGTGCTCACCCGACCGCCGCCCGACCCGACCAGGCTGTCGCGGGTGACCACCCCGGCCGGAGCGGTCCAGGCGGTCGTCGACGAGGTCTTGTCCGCGTAGTAGCGGACCACCCAGCTGCCGCTGGCCGCGACATTGGCCGCCGGGGCCACGTGCGCGCCACCGCCGTCCTGGCCCATCTGGATGTCACTCGCCGCGAGCGCTCCGGAGTAGACCGCGACGTGCAGGTCGGTCTTGGCGGTCGCGTCGAGGTTGACGGTCACCTTGGTGCCGGCGTCGGCAGCGGTCGCGGTCCGCTGGAAGACCGTGGTGAGCAGACCCTGGGAGTTCTGGGTGCCGAGCACGGTCCAACCACTCGGGGTGGCCTGGGTGGTCGCTCCGCTGGTCGAGGCGAACAGCAGCATCGTGTCGCCCGCCTGGACCGAGGACGGCAGGGTGAGGTTGGGCTTGACCTGGTTCTGGCTCACCCCGGCCTCCGACCGGAACTGGATCGAGCCGGTGACCGGAGCGGTCGCGGTGACAGCTGCGGTGGCCGTCGCCGTGGCGGCGGCGTCATCGGTGACGGTCACGGTCGCCGTGTACGGACCGCCGGTGGCATACGCGTGGGTGGCCGTCGCCCCCGAGCCCGTCGTGCCGTCGCCGAAGTCCCAGGCGTAGGAGGCGATGCTCCCGTCCGGGGACGAACCGGTCGCGGTGAAGGTGCACGAGAGGTCTGCGCAGGAGCCGGTTGCCGTGGCGGTCACCGGACGACGCTGCGGGTTGACCGGCTGGGTGCTCGTCCCCGACTTCTTGGGGTCGGTGACGGTGAGCGCAACCGTCCGCGAGCCGGCCGCGGCATACGTGTGGCTGGTCGTTGCACCGGTGCCGGTCGTCCCGTCACCGAAGTCCCAGGCGTAGCCGGTGACCCCACCGTTCGGCGAGGTCGAGCCGGTGCCGTCGAAGGAGCAGGTCAGTCCGGTGCAGCTCGCCGTGAACGACGAGGTCGGCGCGGTGTAGACCGTCGCGCTCGGAGCCAGGAACAGGGTCCGGTTGCTCCAGTTGACGCCGTCGATGGCCGGACCGCTCACGCTCGTGGCGCTGCCGGTGAGGGTGCCGTTGGCCGACGCGAAGCCGACCTTGTGCAGCACGCCGTCGGCGCGGGAGACGTAGTAGAGGTTGCCCGCGGTGAGGAAGGCACCCGACAGCACCGGAAGGCTGACCCCGCTCACCTGGGTGGCGTTGGGGAACAGGATGCCGGAGTCGGCGGAGAACGTGCGGTAGTACAGGCCGGTGCTGTTGAACAACGTGTAGTACAGGCGCGAGGTGGCCGGGTCGTAGAACATCGAGGAGAGGTTGGCCATCTGGCTGTAGAAGCTGTTGGTCGAGCCGTCGTACAGACCGCCGGAGCCGTTGTCGATGGTCGCCCAGGCGGGGTCGTGGTAGGGGTCGATGTCGACCTCGGGGCCGTAGCTGTTCCCGTCGAAGGTCCGCGACGCGAAGGTGCCGTCGGCGCCGGCGGTGTAGAGGTTGCCGCCGATCATCGTCGCGGCCCGGGTGGTGACCGTCGAGACCGGTGCCGAGGCAGCGGTTGCGCCGCCCACCGCGGATCCGTCGAAGGTGCGGGAGCTCCACGACTCGGTCGGCTGCGTCGAACCGCCACCGGCGTTGACCAGCTCGATGCCGTTGACGAGCGGGTTCTCCACGGCGTGGCTGAAGGAGACCGTAACGGTGCCCGTGCTCGTGACGACGACGTCGCGCATGGTGCCCGTCTGGTCCCCGGCGCTCGCGACGATGTCGAAGTTCGACAGGAAGCTGGCACCGTTGACGGTGACGTTGAACGTGCGGCTACCGGGTGCCGAGGTGCAGGAGCAGCGGTTGGCGAAGTACAGCCGGACGTCGACCTGGGTGCCTGCCGGGACCGGGAAGCTCCAGGTGAGGTTCTGGGAGCTCAGCGAGTGGCCCGGGTCCCACCGCTCGGTGTCGAAGATGGCGCGCGGCGTCGATGCCGGGACCGTCGAGTCGACGTTGGGCACCGGTGCGTAGCTCGCGGCATTGCTGCCGCTGTTGCGCAGGGTGCTCGTCGAGCCGGAGTCGTCGCTCCAGTCCGGTCCGGCGTCGAGGGACTGGATGGCCGAGCCGCCCGCGTCGACGCGGTACAGCACGTTGGAGGAGCCCGAGCTGGCCGTGCCGAGGTAGACGCTGCCGGGCAGGGCCGGCGTGGCGTCGGAGGCCACCGGAGCGCCACCGGCCAGCGGGAAGAACGCCATCTTCATCCGCTTGTAACGGTAGTTGCCGATGTAGTCGGTGTCCGAGCCGACCCAGAGGCCGGACGGCGTCGCGAACAGTGAGTAGGCACCGGCGCCACGCGGGTTACGGCCCGGGTTCCACTTCAGCGGGACACCGGTCTTGGGGTCGAGGGCCGCGATGCCCGGCCGGGGCACGGCACCACTGCCGGCGCAGTCCGCGCAGTTGGGGTCGTTCATCCAGCGCTCGTGTCCACCGACGTAGACGGCCGCGCCGGTGATGGCGACCGAGAACAGGCTGTCGCCACCGGCATACGCGACCCAGGTGGGCTGGATGTTGTCACCCGTGGCACTGAAGTCGAACCGGGAGGCGGAGTCGCACAGCGTGCCGCTCCCGCCACCGGTGGAGGCGACGACGAAGTAGGTGCCGTCCGGAGAGATGTCGACGGCGCGCACGGTGGCGTCGAAGGCGTTGGGGTAGCACGCGGCCTGGAAGCCCTGCGTGTGCCAGTTGGCCTGGACGACCGCCTGGGCGCCGGTCAGGTCGAAGACGACCGCCTGGTCGCGCGGCAGACCGTCGACGGTCTTGAAGTTGCCGATCGCCACCATGTGGGTGCCGTCGGGGGTGATGGCCAGGTCGGTGACGCCGATGTTGCCCTTGCTGCCCGTGCTGCCGGTCGTCCAGTTGTGGTGCTGGTCGACGGTGCTGCTGACGAAGCTGTCCAGTGCGCCGGTCGTCGCGTTGACGGTACCGATACCACCGTGCACGATGCCGTCGAGCGTCGTGAACGAGCCGCCGATGAACAACCGGTTGCCGGCCCGCTTGACCACGTTGACGCCACCGTTGGTGACGGCGGGCTTGAAGGTGGTGATCCGGGCCCCGGTGGCCACGTTGAGGGTGACCAGCGCCTTGGACTTGGCGCCGGACACGACGTTGAACGCGCCTCCGACGATCACCGTGCCGGTCGTCGGACCCGGGACGAGGGAGTTGACGTCACCGTCGAGGGCAGGCGCGAACGCGGTGATCAGGTTGCCTGTCGAGAGGTCGAACGCGAACAGGTTCTTGCGGGCGAAGTGCCCGGTGCCGTCGGTGACCCCGGTGAAGTGCCCACCGACGACCATCGTGTTGCCCACCTGGGCGAACGCCAGGACCGTGCCGTCGTCGACGTTGGGGGTGTTCGCGGCGGGCACCGTGGAGACCACTGATGTGTGCAGCGTCGGGTCGGCGTTGGTCCCGCCGGTCGACGCGAACCCCATGCTGGGGGTGAGACCGATGGTTGCCAGGGCGAGGGCGAGCGCGCTGCCCAGCAGGGAGAAGAGGCGTTTCATGTGCCAGGACCTGTCCGTAGGCCGCGGTCGGGGAGCCGCGGTGCAGGGTCATCCTGACGTGTGCCAGCACCTCCGGTTGACCAATCAGGGCCCTCACAGCAAGATCCACCCGGACGACGAGCCCCCATCACCCGAACGGGTGATGGGGGCGCTCGTGCAGGTCAGAGCGCGGCGATGCCTTCGGCGCCCGCTCCGTTCGGGACGGTGACCGTGCCGACGAGGGACAGGCTGCCGTCGGACCCGACCCGGAAGCCGTCGACGATCCCGCTCGCGCCGGCCTGGACGTACAGGTACCGCCCGTCGGTCGTCGCGGCGGCGTCGACGGTGCCGGCATCGGTCGCGGTGTTCCCCAGCGGCGTGAGCGACCCACCCGAACCGAGCCGGAAGCCGCTCACCGAGGCGCTGCCGGCGTTGGACGCGTAGGCGGCGCCTCGCACGTCGACGATCCAGCAGGTCGCCGTCTGACCCGTCGCCGCCGTGGACAGCGCCGTGAGCACCCCGTTGCCGCCCACCCGGAAGGTCGCCACGGAGCTGGTTCCGGCCTCGGCGAGGTCGAGGCGTCCGGCGCGGTCGTATGCCGCGGCGAACGGGACCGTGCCGGGGAGCGCGGTGACCGTCGGCTCACCGACGAGGGCGCCGCGCTGTCCCAGACGCCACACGAGGACCGAGCTGGTGGACGCCTTGGTCGTCACGACGACGTGCCCGCCGTCGGGCGTGATCGTCACCTGCCCCGGCGTGTGGGTGAACTCGGGGTCGCCGGCAGGAAGGGCGAGCTCCGCGTGCCAGCCGGCCCGCGCGACGAGTCGGCCGTCCACGAGCCTGAATCCCTGGATGGATCCGCCCGAACGGGCGTTGAGGACGTAGACCACGTCGTGGGACACGGCGATGCTGACCGGGAAGTCCCCGCCCGAAGCGACCACCTGAACCAGCCGGAGCCTGGTGCCGTCCTGGTGGAAGACGCTGACCGTGTTGCTGCCGGCGTTGACCACGTAGAGGAGGTGGTGGGACCGGTCCAGCTGCACGGCGCCCTGCGAGGCGAGGTGGTCGACGACCGAGCCGGTGAGGACCCCACCGACGCCGCCCGTGGCATAGCTTCCCCTGGCCGTGAGGGTGCCGTCGGCCTGACGGGCGTAGGCCATGACGTGGTTCCCTGCCGGGTCGTCGTTCTGGACGAACACGGCGCCGACGGCGTGCGTGGCGCCGTGCTGCTGGCTGGGTGCCGCGGCGTGACCCGTCACGGCGAGCGCCGGGACCGCAGTGACCGCGCTCAGGGCGACGGCGAGCAGGCTGGCACGGGCGAAGATCGGGCGGACGGACATGGCTGGTCTCCTCGGGTTGCGGTGGTGGTGTGCAACCCGTCAGTGCCATCCGGCCGGCCGGCCTTACCCGCTCCGCGTCCTCGGTAAGGGGGTCGTAAGGCAGGTGTCAGCGGGGTGCGATGGCGGCGAGCAACCCGGCCAGGTCCTCCGCACACGGCCCACAGGCGGCGAGGTGCGCGGCAACCGAGGGCCGGTGCCGCGCCGCTTCGTCGGGGTCCTGCAGGTAGGCGTCCGCGTAGGCGTGCAGGAGCGCAAGCGCCTCATCGCAACCGCCGTCGCGCGGGTCGGTCGACAGGAAGGCGGCGAGCCGGTCCCGGTCGGTCATCGGCGCGCCTCCCCCGCCGTCAGGTGGCCGCCCGCGACAAGGACGGCGAGCAGCTTGCGCCGGGCGTCGAAGAGCGCCTTGTAGACGGAGCCACGGGACGCCCCCAAAGATGCCGCTACCACGTCCAGGGGCTGCCCGTCGAGCATCAGGGCCACGAACACCGACCGTTGCAGCGGGGTCAGCCCGGTGTCGACCGCCCGCCGCAGAGCGGCCAGCAGCTCGTGCCACTCGCTGGCCGCCTCCGGCTGCAGGCCGAGCCGGCCGCGCAGGGCGCTCCAGTCCTCCACCCCGACCGCCCGGTCCGGCCGGCGCCAGGTGTGCCGGGTGACCTTGCCGGACACCTCCAGGACGGCGAACTTGTAGGCCCACGTGGTGAACCGGCTCTCACCCCGAAACTCGCCCAGGCGGCGGCGGACCGACATGAAGGCGTCGTCGGCGGCCTGCTCGGCCAGGTCGTCCAGCTCGGCTCCCGGGATCGTCGCGCGCACGTTGCGCCGGGCCACCTCGGCGCGCGCGGCGCCCAGCAGGAGGGTGTGCAGCCGACGCTCGGCGGCCAGCCGCTCACTTCCGGTGGCGCGCAGGGCGCGGAGCCACTCGGCACTGTCCGGATCGGGGGCCGCGGGCACGCCGCCACGCTATCGGCCCGCATCGGTCGCGCACCACGCTCGAGCGACCGGCCGATGGACCGTGTCGGCGACCTTCCCGGCGCTTCACCTGCCGTCGTGGTGGACGTAAAGGGACTCGAACCCCTGACCTTTCGCGTGTGAAGCGAACGCTCTAACCAACTGAGCTATACGTCCGGATGCCCTGCACGGGCTGAGCCAAGATACCCGCCGATCGGGCCCCGGCGAAATCACCGACGATGCGCTCGCTCGGCGGGGGGCGGGATCGGTGGGGCGGGTGCCGGGTCAGCCCAGGCCGAGACCGGTGTTGAGCCAGGTCTGCAGCCGGTCAGGAAGGAAGGCCGGCACCCCGGACACCCGGAGCATCACCCAGGCCACCCCCAGGAGGAGGGCCAGCGTGCCCAGCCCAACCAGGGCCTTGACCCAGAGCGACTGCTCCGCCGTCCAGGCCGTCCAGGCGCGCACCCTGCCCCGCACGAACCCCAGCAGCCGCTGCGCCGTCCGGAACTCCGAACCCCAGATCGCCAGTCCGAGGAAGACGATGACCCAGCCCGGTCCGGGCAGTGGCACGAGGGCGATCCCGAGCACGACGACAGCCAGCCCCGCCACGAAGACGAGCACGCGGTAGGCGGCATGGAGCGCGGGGTTGGCCCGGATCCTGCGCCGCCAGGCCCAGTCGTGCGCGTCCGCTCGTTCCTGGGTCTGCACGTCCGGCCCGGTCACGGGTCGACGTCCTGACGGGACCGGTCGGTGAACAGGGCGGCCAGCTTCGCGGTCACCGGCCCCGGGGCGGCATACGTCCGCCCGTCCCAGCCGGTGATCGGCAGGACGTCCTTGGTCGAGGAGGTGATGAACACCTCCTCGGCGTCGTATGCCGCGTGCAGCGCGATGACCTCCTCGCGCACCTCGAAGCCGGTGTCGCGCGCCCACTCCAGGAGCAGCTCGCGGGTCACCCCGGCGAGGCACCCGGAGGAGAGCGGCGGGGTGAGCAGCGCGCCGGAACGGACAAGGAAGACGTTGGACCCGGTGGCCTCGCACAGCTCGTCGCGGGTGTTGGCGAAGATCGCCTCGATCGCCCCGCGCTCGTGAGCGTGGGCCAGGGCGATGACGTTCTCGGCATACGACGTCGTCTTCAGCCCGGCCGTGGCCGCGCGCTCGTTGCGCACCCACGGGACGGTGGCCAGGGTGGCAGCGGCCGGCGGGCGGGGCTGCGGCCCGGCGGTGACGATGTAGGTGAGCGGCGAGCCGGCCCGGTCCGACCCCAGCGGCCCCGCCCCACCGGTGACCATGTAGCGCAGCCGGCCGAACGGGAGGGGCGGACCCGCACCGAGCACCGCGGCGACTCCCTCCTCGATCCGGGCGATGTCGGGGGTGGGCAGGCCGAGACCGGCCAGGGACCGGCCGAGCCGGTCCAGGTGACGGCTGCGGGCGAACGGCACGCCGTCGAGCACCTTCAACGTCTCGAAGGCGGCGTCGCCCACGGTGACGGCGTGGTCGAGGGCGGGGACGGCGGGTTCGTCGGCACCCACGAGGCGGCCGTCGACCCAGACACGGAACGGTTCGGGCATGGCACCACTGTCTCAGACGTGCGGCCGGGGTAGCGTCGGGCTCAGGTGGGCGGGGCGTCGGCGTCCCGCCGCGGAGTGAAGGGACCACCATGTCGGGAAATGTCGTCAACGCACCCTTGGACCGTCGCCGTCTGCTCACCCTCGGGGGTGGCGCGGTCGCGGCCGGCCTGCTCGCCGCCTGCGGCAGCAACACCGGGCGCACCACCTCGTCCTCGACGTCCGGCAGCGGCGGCGCCAAGCCCGCGCTGGCCCAGTGGTACCACCAGTACGGCGAGGCCGGGACCCAGCAGGCCGTCGAGGGCTACGCCAAGGCCTACACCGCGGCCACCGTCACCGTGACGTGGAAGCCCGGCGACTACGACCAGTCGACCGCGGCCTCGCTGCTCACCGGCTCCGGGCCCGACGTCTTCGAGTACGGCAACGGCCCGACGATCGACATGATCAAGGGCCAGCAGGTCGTCGACATGACCGACGCCATCGGTGCCGCCGCCAGCGACTACAACGACGCCGTCCTCAAGCGGATGACCTATGACGGCAAGATCTGGGCCATCCCGCAGGTCATCGACATGCAGCTGCTCGTCTACCGCAAGTCCATGCTGGACAAGGCCGGCGTCACCCCTCCGGAGACGATCGAGGACCTCAGGACCGCCGCCGCCGCGCTCACCAAGGACAAGGTCAAGGGCCTGTTCCTCGGCAACGACGGCGGGGCCGGGCTGATGGGCGGTCCGATGCTGTGGGCCGCGGGACTGGACTTCCTCAAGGACGACAACACCTTCGGCTTCGATGACGACGCGGCCGTCACCAGCCTGGGCACGCTGCGCGAGCTGTTCACGTCCAAGCACCTGCTGCTCGGCGCCCCAGCCGACTGGTTCGACGCCTCGGCACTGACCCAGGGCCTGACGGCCATGCAGTTCACCGGGCTGTGGACCTTCCCCGACATCAAGAAGGCCCTCGGCGACGACTTCGGCTGCATCCCCTGGCCCAAGCTCGGCTCCGCCTCCGCAGGCAAGAAGTCGGTGCCGGTCGGGGCCTACGGCTCGTGCGTGAGCGCCAAGAGCAAGAACGTCGACGCGGCCAAGGCGTTCGCGAAGTGGCTGTGGGTCGACCAGACCGACAAGCAGCTGGACTTCGCCACGGCATACGGCTTCCACATCCCCTCGCGCAAGGCGCTGCTCGCCAAGGCGACCACGCTGCAGTCGGGGCCGGCCAAGGACGCCGCGCAGTACGCCGTCGACTTCGGCCACGCGCAGAGCCCGTTGCTGTGGACGCCCAAGTGCCAGACCGCGTTCGGCGACATGATGTCCAAGATCGTCAAGGACGGCGCCGACCCCAAGGCCCAGATCGCCACGGTCAAGGCGGTCGCCCAGGCCGAGCTGAAGCGGGTCGCGGGCTGAGCACGGTCCCGCTCGGGCGCCGCCTGCGGGGACGTCAGGACCGGAACCTGTGGTTCTGGGTGTTCGTCGGACCGTTCGTCCTCGGTCTGGTCGTGTTCATCTACGTGCCCATCATCTGGAGCGCGTACCTGTCCTTCTTCTCGGCCTACAACACGGTCACGCCGACCACGTTCGTCGGGTTCGGCAACTACCTGGACATGGTGCGGGACCCGGCGTTCCGCAGCAGCCTGGGGACCTTCCTCGTCTTCGCGGCCTTCATCGTGCCGACGACGTTCGTCCTGTCGCTCGGGACGGCCCTGCTGGTGTCCCGCACCCGCGTCATGCAGGCGTTCTTCCGGTCGGTGTTCTTCCTGCCGGTCGCCTGCTCCTACGTCGTCGCGGCGCTCATCTGGAAGATGTCGATCTTCTCCGGTGTCCGCTTCGGCCTGGCCAACACGATCCTGGGCTGGCTGGGCCGTGACCCGGTGCCCTTCCTGTCCCTGACCCACCCCCCGTGGTACTGGCTGGTCATCGTCACGGCGCGGCTGTGGCTGCAGATCGGCTTCTACATGATCCTGTTCCTCGCTGCGCTGCAACGGATCTCGCCGACGCTCTACGAGGCGGCAGCCATCGACGGCGCCCGCGGGTGGCAGGTGTTCCGGTGGATCACCCTGCCCCAGCTGCGCCCCACCTCCACCGCCGTCATCCTGCTGCTGCTGATCAACGCGTTCCAGGCGTTCGACGAGTTCTTCAACATCCTGTCCACCTTCGGGACCTACCCTCCCTATGCCCGCCCGCCGCTCGTCTACCTCTACTACACCGCGCTCGGGCAGGGCCAGGACTTCGGGCACGGCAGCGCCGGGGCCGTCATCCTGACCCTGATCATCGCCATCGTCGCGGTCGTCCAGGGCCGGCTCACCGGCATCGGACGGGCGGTGGACTGAGATGGCGATCGTCCAGGACCGGAGCCAGCGTGCGGGCGCCGTGGGCCGGTACGCCGCCCTCGGCCTCGGCACCCTCCTGTTCCTCATCCCGTTCTACCTGCTCGTCCGCAACGCCCTCATGCGCGACGTCGACCTCACCGCGCCCGACTGGTACTGGCTGCCTCCGCACTGGCAGTGGAGCAACCTCGCCGGCGTCTTCGACGACCCCGCGGTGCCGATGGGCCGCGCGCTGCTCAACTCGGTCGCCATCTCGGTCGTCCAGACCGCGGGCGTCCTCGTGCTGTCCGGACTGGCCGGCTACGGGCTGGCCCGGATCCCGTACCGCTTCGCCAACGCCGTCTTCTACACGATCACGGCGACCCTGCTCATCCCGGCGGCGGTCACCTTCGTGCCCAGCTTCGTGCTCGTCTCCAGTCTGGGCTGGGTATCCACGCTGCGCGGGCTCATCGTCCCGGGCCTGTTCCAGGCACTCGCGACGTTCCTGTTCCGCCAGTTCTTCCTCTCCTTCCCCAAGGAGATCGAGGAGGCGGCCCAGATCGACGGCCTGTCCTACTGGGGCGTCTTCTGGCGGGTCGTCGTGCCCAACTCCGCCGGCTTCGCGGCGGCCATCGGCACGATCACCTTCATCGGCTCCTGGAACGCCTTCCTGTGGCCGCTCGTCATCGGCCGCGACCCGGACAGCTGGACCGTGCAGATCGCCTTGTCGACCTACCTCACGGCTCAGAAGGTCGACCTGGCCCAGCTGTTCATGGCTGCGCTCGTGGCGATCCTGCCGCTGCTGCTCATGTTCCTGTTCCTCCAGCGGTGGATCGTCGAGGGCGTGGAGCGCACCGGCATCGCCGGCGACTGAGCGCCGCTGGCCGTATGCCGGTCACTCCAGCCCGGGGACGTCGGCCCGTCGGGCGATGGTGGCGGTCGCCCGGCGGCAGGCCTGGTCGGGGACCCCGCGCACGAGGTCCGCGAGGAAGCCGTAGCGCCGGCGCAGCGACTGGGTGTAGCTGTCCTGCGCCCGGCAGCTGCGCAGACCCTCGTGCCAGTCGGCGAGGTCGCCCCAGCCCGGCGCTGCCAGGGACCCGCCGAACTGCTGGAGCGCCAGACCTGAGCACAGCGCGGCGAACGCCAGGCGGTCCGCGAGCGGCCACTGCGCCAGGGTGCCCAGCACCATCGCCGCGCCGAAGACGTCCCCGGCCCCGGTCGGGTCGAGCTCGGTGACCCGCAGGGCCGGCACCTGGGCCTCCTCCCCCGTGGTCCCGTCGATGGCGAGCGCCCCGTGGGCACCGTTGGTCACCACCGCCAGGGGGACCTGGTCGGCCAGGGCGTACAGGGCCTCCTGCGCCGTGCTGGTCCGGGTGTAGGCCATCGCCTCACGGGCGTTGGGCATGAACGCGTAGCAGTGCTCGAGCTGGTCGAGCACTCCCACCGACCAGCTCTCGGTTGGGTCCCAGCCGACGTCGGCGAAGACCCGGGCGCCGTCCTGCCGGGCCAGGTCGACCCACGTGGGGGTGTCGCGGTCCGAGATCGGACCGGCGTGCGACAGCTCGACCATCGCCGCGCGGCATCGTGGCGGGCGGCCGATCATCTCGCTGGCCGACAGGGGTGCCTCGTGCCCGTGCGTCACCATGCTGCGGTCCCGGTCGACCGAGAGCGAGATGGTGACGGGGGTGTGCCAGTCCGGGAAGCGACGTGACCGGTCCAGGTCGACGTGCTCCTGCTCGGCGAGGGTCCGCCAGCAGAAGTCGCCGTAGACGTCGTCGCTGAAGGCGGCAGCCAAGGACGTGCGCAGCCCCAGCCGTCGGGCGGCGATGGCCAGGTTGGCGATCCCGCCCGGGCACGAGGCCATGCCGTCGGCCCACTCCTCCGTGCCGCTCGCCGGCATCCGGACCAGCCCGGAGAAGATGATGTCGAGGAACACGGTCCCCCACAGGAAGAGGTCGACCTCGGGCAGGTCTCCCGTGCGGGTGTCCGCCAGCGGGTCAAAGGTGTCGGTCGGCATGCGCCAGGTCCTTCCGGTCATCCTCGATGGTGTCGCGGGGGGCCCGGACCGTCCCGGACGCCAGCCCGAGGAGGCGCGCCGCCTTGAGCTGGGTCTCAGCCCACTCGTCGGCGGGGTCGGACGGCCAGGTGATCCCCGAGCCCGCCCCGAAGCGCAGCCAGCGACGTCCGTCCGCGTCCCGCTCGGCCCAGAAGGTCCGTATGCCGACCGCGAGGGCAGCCTCGCCGGCATCGCCGTCGACCCAGCCGATGGCACCGCAGTAGGGCCCGCGCGCGACGGGCTCGAGGTCGCGGATCGCCTGCAGCGCGGTCGACTTCGGTGCTCCGCTCACGCTTCCGGGCGGGAACGAGGCGGCCAGGACGTCGGCCCAGGTGGCCTCGTCGCGCTGGTCGCCGCTCACGTCGGAGACGAGGTGGACCAGTCCGGGGTGCTGCTCGACCGCACAGAGCCGGTCGACCCGGACCGTGCCCGGCAGGCAGACGTGGGACAGGTCGTTGCGGACGAGGTCGACGATCATGACGTTCTCGGCGTGGTCCTTGGGCAGCAGCTGCTGGGCGGTCACGGCGGTGCCCTTGATCGGTCGCGACACCAGGTGCCCTGCGTGGCGCAGGAGATAGGCCTCCGGGGAGGCGCTCACGATGTCCAGGCCGGCCTCGGGGAGAGCCAGCCGCGCGGCATACGGTGCCGGGTTTCCTTGTGCCAGAAGGTGGCCCAGACCGTCGAGGTCGGCGGACTCGGGCAGCGGGCAGGACATGACGCGGCAGACGTTGACCTGGTAGACGGTTCCGGCGGCGATCCGCCGGCGGACCTCGCGGACGGCGGCCAGATACTCCGGACGGTCCAGGCTGGTCGTCCACTCCCCGGTGAGCGGGCGCCATGGGATCCTCGGTGGCGGCGGTGCGGCCGGGTCGACGCGCCGGACCCGTGCGAAGCGGACAGCGCTGACCGCGCCGTCGAAGGTGACCACGAGCGCCCAGAACCCCGACCCGAGCCCGCGCACGTCGTGGCGGACCTCGGCGACCTCGGTCGCGAGGCGGTCGCCGAACACGGCCCAGCCCATCCGCCGATCCTAGGTGAGCGCCCACGACCCGCACCGGGGTTCGCGCGGTCTCCGGGTCCGGTCAGGCCAGCCGGGTGAACCGGACGGTCACCGCGGGGTCGGCCACGCCCCGGCCGGAGTAGACGCCCTTGAACGGCGAGACGTCCTCGTAGTCACGGCCCCGGGCCACGACGACGTAGGCCAGCCCGACCGGACCGGCGTTCGTCGGGTCGAGCGGCAGCCAGGCGTTGTCCCAGTACTCCACCCACGCGTGGCTCTCGCCCTCACTGACCTCGCCGACGGCGCCGTGGGCGGCCGGGTCGAGGTAGCCGGAGACGTAGCGGGCCGGGATGTCCAGG
>JAICMC010000161.1 GCA_025929465.1 Nostocoides sp. | reverse complement strand
GTCGCCCCCTCGGCGAGCGCGGTCTCGAGCAGCTGGCCCACACCCCAGGTGCTCGTGATGCCCGGGTCGCGCTCGTCCGCGGCGAGCAGGTGCAACCCGGCCGCCTGAGCCGCCTCGACGTATGCCGTACGTCGGCGGTCCTCGTCGACCAGGAGGATGGCGGCCGGCACGGGCCGTCCCAGCGGGTCGCTGACCGTGGCCAGCACGACCTCGCCGCCGATGGCCGCGCTGGCCACGTCGAGCAGGCCCGGGCCGCCGTCGGACAGCGGCAGGAGGGTCAGCTCGTCCTCCGGAGCCGAGCGTCGCCAGCCGGTGGCGATGGCCTCGGCGGCCTGGGTCGCGGTGAAGGTGCCCGAGAAGGAGTCCGGGGCGATGAGCACACGCATGGGCGAAGTCTAGGGAAACCGGCGGGCGCCCGGCGCGGCATACGATCGGTCCCGTGAGCACGACTGCCCCGCTGCCCCTCCTCGTCCTCGGCACCGGCCGCGACCTCGCGACCGAGCGGGGGGTCGAGTGTCCGGGCGAGCTGCCCGCCCCCTCCGACCCCGGCCTCGTCGAGCGGGCCCGAGCCGCTCGGGCCACCCTCGGCGACGCGGTCTTCGTCCTGGGCCACCACTACCAACGTGACGAGGTCATCGAGTTCGCCGACGTCACCGGCGACTCCTTCAAGCTGGCCAAGGACGCCGCGGCACGCCCGGACGCCGCCACCATCGTCTTCTGCGGCGTCCACTTCATGGCCGAGTCGGCCGACATCCTCACCTCCGACGCACAGACGGTGGTCCTGCCCGACCTGGCCGCCGGCTGCTCGATGGCCGACATGGCCGCGATCAGCCAGGTCGAGGACTGCTGGGACGACCTGGTCGACGCCGGAGTGGCCGAGGAGGTCGTCCCCGTGACGTACATGAACTCGGCCGCCTCCATCAAGGCCTTCACCGGGCGCCACGCAGGCACGGTCTGCACGTCCTCCAACGCCCGCACCGCCCTGTCCTGGGCCATGGACAAGGCGGGCGGCGGCCGCGACGGCGCGGGCAAGGTGCTGTTCCTGCCCGACCAGCACCTCGGCCGCAACACCTGGGTCCGCGAGCTCGGCGGGTCGCTCACCGACTGCGTCGTCTGGGACCCGCACAAGGAACGTGGCGGGCTCACCGTCGAGCAGCTGCAGGCCGCACGGATGATCCTGTGGCGCGGGCACTGCTCGGTCCACGGCCGGTTCAGCGTGGCCGCTGTCGAGGCGGCCCGACGTGAGATCCCCGGGGTCAGGGTGATCGTCCACCCCGAGTGCCAGCACGAGGTCGTCGAGCTGGCCGACGAGGTCGGGTCCACCGAGAAGATCATCCGCACGATCGCCGCTGCCCCGGCCGGCACCTCGTGGGTCGTCGGCACCGAGCTCAACCTGGTCCGGCGCCTGGCCCGGCAGTTCCCCGAGCAGCGGATCGCCTTCCTGGAGAAGAACGTCTGCTACTGCTCCACGATGAACCGGATCGACCTGCCGCACCTCGTGTGGGCGCTGGAGTCGCTGGTGCAGGGCCGGGTCGTCAACCCGGTCCGGGTCGACCCGGAGGTGGCTGCCCAGGCACGCGCGGCGCTGGACCAGATGCTGGCCCTGCCCGGGGAGACGAGCCGGGACTAGCGCCGGACTGGCGCCGGACTACCGTCGCAGCATCCCGTCCTGCCCCAGCAACGGGTTGCCCGAGGGCGGGACCCGTTCGCCGTCCGGCGGCGGACCCGGCGGGGTCCCGGTGCCGAAGGGCCTCCCGCCGAGGCTCTCGCGGCCGGACGGGGAACCCCAGCCGGCCACGTCGGGGCCGACCGGGACGATGCCGGTCGGGTTGATCTCGCGGTGCACGACGTAGTAGTGGCGCTTGATCTGGGCGAAGTCGGTGGTGTCACCGAAACCGGGGGTCTGGAACAGGTCACGCGCGTAGGCCCAGAGCACCGGCATCTCGGACAGCTTGGACCGGTTGCACTTGAAGTGGCCGTGGTAGACCGCGTCGAAGCGGGCCAGCGTCGTGAACAGCCGCACGTCGGCCTCGGTGAGCGTGTCGCCGACGAGGTAGCGCCGGGTCGTCAGGCGCTCGGTGAGCCAGTCCAGCGCGCTGAACAGCCGGTCGTATGCCGCGGCGTACACGTCCTGCTCCCCGGCGAACCCGCACCGGTACACCCCGTTGTTCACCTCGGTGTAGACCCGCTGGCTGACCTCCTCGATCTCCTCGCGCAGGGCCGCCGGGTACAGGTTCGGGGCACCGTCGCGGTGGTGGGCCGTCCACTGGGTCTGGAAGTCGGTGGTGATCGAGGGGAAGTCGTTGGTGACCACCTGCCCGGTCGGTACGTCGACCACGGCGGGCACGGTGATGCCGCGCGGATACTCGGGGTCGCGGGCCAGGTAGGCGTCCTTGAGCCGCGGGATGCCGAGCACCGGGTCCACCCCGCCCGGGTCGAGGTCGAAGGTCCAGCTGTCGCTGTCGTGGGTCGGACCGCACAGGCCCATGGAGATCACGCTCTCCAGGCCCAGCAGCCGCCGGACGATGATCGCCCGGTTGGCCCACGGGCAGGCCCGCGCGGCGACGAGCCGGTAGCGACCCGGCTCGACCGGCCACTGCCCGGGGCCATCCGGCTCGGCAACGATCCGGTCGGCGATGTAGCGGGTGTCCCGCTCGAAGGACGTCTTCACGTAGGTTCCCTGGGACATACCACTCACCGTACGCGGCGGGTCCACGGGACGCAGGCGGTCCCCGTGGCTCAGGCCCGCGGCAGGGCTCCGAGGCGGGCCAGCAGGACCGCCTCGGCGACGCAGACCTTCTCGAACTCGCCGAGGTGGAGTGACTCGTTGGCCCCGTGCGCCCGCGCGTCGGGGTCCTCGACCCCGGTGACGAGCAGCGCCGCGTCGGGGAACCGCTCCGCGAACGCCGCGACGAACGGGATCGAACCGCCGACGCCGATGTCGACGGGTTCGACCCCCCACGCGTCGGCGAAGGCCGCGCGCGTCTGGTCGTAGATCGGCCCGGTGGCGTCCGCGTCGAAGCCGGACCCCTTGTCGTCGAGGTGGACCTGCAGGTGGGCGCCCCAGGGGACGTGGGCCTGCAGGTGAGCCCGCAGCGCGGCATACGCGTCCTCGGGGTCCTCCTCGGGGGCGAGCCGCATCGACAGCTTGGCCGCCGCCTGGGCGACGAGGGTGTTGGAGGACTCGGCCACGGTCGGGGCGTCGATCCCGATCGTCGTCATCGACGGCTTGTTCCACATCCGGGTCAGCAGGGGCCCGGACCCGATCAGCTGGACCCCGTCGAGCAGGCCGGACTCGCGCCGCAGCCGCGCCTCGTCGTACGGCAGGTCGGTGGCCGTGCTCTCCCTGAGCCCGGCGACCGTGAGGTTGCCGTCGGCGTCGTGCAGGGTCGAGATGAGCCGGATGAGGGTCGTGACGGCGTCGGGGACCGCGCCGCCGAACATGCCGGAGTGGACGCCGTGGTCGAGCGTGCGAACCGTGACGACGACCCGGATGAGCCCGCGCAGGGTCGTTGTGAGCGCCGGCTCGCCGATGTCCCAGTTGCCGGAGTCGGCCAGCACGATGGCGTCGGCCCTGAGCTTGTCGCCGTGGCGCTCCAGGATCGTGGCCAGGGAGTCCGAGCCGATCTCCTCCTCGCCCTCGACGAACACGGTCACCCCGACCGGCAGGTTGCCCTTGTGCGCACGCTGGGCGGCGAGGTGCGCCATGATCCCCGCCTTGTCGTCGGCCGCGCCGCGGCCGTAGAGCCGACCGTCGCGCTCGGTCGGCTCGAACGGCGGGGTGTCCCAGAGGGCCTCGTCGCCGACGGGCTGGACGTCGTGGTGGGCGTAGAGGGTGATCGTGGGGGCGCCCTCGGGCCCGTCGACGTGACCGATGACCGCCGGCCGGCCGCCCTCACGGACGATCTCGACCTGCAGGCCCTCGGCGCGCAGCAGCGCGGCGGTGGCCTCGGCCGAGCGGTCCACCTGGGCCTGGTCGAAGGCGTCCAGGGAGATGCTCGGGATCCGGGTGAGGGCCTCCAGGTCGGCCCGTATGCCGGGCATCAGCTCGGCAACGCGGGCGCGGAGCGCGGAGATCTGTTCTGCGGAGAGCACGTCGTCGGTCACGGCTGGGAGCCTACCCACCGCCCACGCCGCCAGGGCCGGGACGGGTGAGCGAGCGAGCACCGAGCATCCCCGGCATACGATGTGCCGGTGTTCGGACGCAAGAGCAGGACGTTGAACGAGGAGCAGGCCGCTGCGGCCGACGCGCCTTCGCGCCCGGGCGCGAAGAACCGGCCGACGCCGAGGCGCCGCGACCAGGAGGCCGCACGCAGGCAGCCTCTGGTCGTGACCGACCGCAAGGCGGCGCGCGACGTCGACCGGGCCAAGCGGCGCCAGCAGCAGGCACTCCAGCGGCAGGCGCTCGTCACCGGCGATGAGCGGCACCTGCCGGCCCGCGACCGTGGACCGGTGCGACGCTACGTGCGCGACTACGTCGACGCCCGCCGCAGTGTCGGCGAGTTCATGCTCCCGGTGATGCTGCTCGTCCTGGCGCTCACCTTCGTCGCGCCCAGGTTCCCGGCGGCCTACACCCTCATCTTCGCGGCGGTCTATGGGCTCGTCGGGCTGGCCGCCCTCGACCTGTTCCTCATGTGGCGCAAGCTCAAGGGACAGCTCGTCGCCAAGTTCGGCGCGGGCCAGATCCCTCGGGGCCTGACGATGTATGCCGTGATGCGGGCGTTCCAGATGCGCCGCACCCGGATGCCTCGTCCGCAGAACAAGCGCGGCGCCTACCCCTCCTGAGGTCAGTTAGCCGGCCCGCTCGGGCCTGGTCGTGACCTAGTCGCCCGGTTGCAGGCTCATCGGCCCATAGACGACGACGCCGTCGCAGCACAGGGTCACCGCGTCCACCCCCTCCTGGGCCACCTCCTCCCACGAGTCGCCGAGCCACGCCTCGGCGTCGGCCTGGCTGGGGAAGTCGGTCCTGGGGAGGGCTGGACCGGACATCGGCTCGCCCCCCGAGCCGGCATACGTCCAGGTCCAGGCCTGACCCACCTCAGGCCTCCCGCACGTCGACCCGCACGAACGGCGGCTTGACGACCTCGGCCGGCAGCTCGCGACCGCGGACGTCGATGACCACCTCGTCGCCCAGGACCGCGGAGCGGTCGAGCAGGGCCAGGGCGATGCCGTGCTTGAGGGTCGGCGAGAAGGTACCCGACGTCACCGTCCCCACGACGGCGCCGCTGGCGTCCTTGACCTCGCAGTGCGGCCTGGGGATCCCCCGCCCGGTGACCGACAGGCCGCGCATCAGCCGACCGGTCTTCGCGGCCCGCTCGGCCGTGAGCGCCTCCCTGCCCCAGAACGTGTCCTTGGCCCAGCCGACCGCCCAGGCGGCGCCGGCCATGACCGGGGTGATGGTGGGCGACAGGTCGTTGCCGTGCAGCGGGTAGCCCATCTCGGTGCGCAGCGTGTCGCGCGCGCCCAGACCGCACGGCATGCCCCCGCGCTCGCGGATCTGGTCCACGAGGGCGTCCCACAGCGTCGGGGTGGCGTCCCACGCGGGCACCAGCTCGTAGCCGCGTTCACCGGTGTACCCGGTGCGGCAGACGATGACCGGCCGGCCCTGCCACGAGGTCTCCACGAAGGACATGTAGTCGTGGTCGACGGGCAGCCCCAGCTCGCCCAGCACCTCCTCGGAGAGGGTGCCCTGGACGGCGATGACGCCATAGTCCTCGTGCAGGTTCTCCACGACGACACCCTCGGGCGCCCGCGCTCGCAGCAGCTCGACGACGGTCGCGGTGTTGGCGGCGTTGGGGACGAGGAACACGTCCTCGTCGCTGCGGACGTACTGGATGAGGTCGTCGACCACGCCACCGCTCTCGTTGCAGCACAGCGTGTACTGCGCCTGACCGGGGCCGATCTTGGCCAGGTCGTTGGTGAAGCAGGCGTTGACGTATGCCGCGGCGCCGGGCCCGCTGACCCGAGCCTTGCCCAGGTGGGAGACGTCGAAG
>JAICMC010000111.1 GCA_025929465.1 Nostocoides sp. | reverse complement strand
GTGGGCTGCAACAACACCTGCACGTTCTGCATCGTGCCGAGCCTGCGCGGCAAGGAGGCCGACCGGCGGCCCGGCGACATCCTCGCCGAGATCCGGGCGCTCGTCGCGCAGGGCGTCGTGGAGGTGACCCTGCTCGGCCAGAACGTCAACACCTACGGCGTGGAGTTCGGCGACCGCGAGGCGTTCGGCAAGCTGCTGCGAGCCTGCGGTCAGGTGGAGGGACTGGAGCGGGTCCGGTTCACCAGTCCGCATCCGGCGGCCTTCACCGACGACGTCATCTCGGCGATGGCCGAGACGCCGAACGTCATGCCGAGCCTGCACATGCCGCTCCAGTCCGGGTCGGACACCGTGCTGAAGGCCATGCGTCGCTCCTACCGCAGCAGCCGGTTCCTGGGCATCATCGAGCGGGTTCGCGAGCAGATCCCCGAGGCAGCGATCACAACCGACATCATCGTGGGCTTCCCCGGGGAGAGCGACGCCGACTTCGAGCGGACCCTGGAGGTCGTGCGGGCCGCCCGGTTCTCCAGTGCCTTCACGTTCCAGTACTCGATCCGGCCCGGCACCCCTGCCGCCACGATGGACGGGCAGGTCCCCAAAGCCGTCGTGCAGCAACGCTACGACCGGCTCCTGGAGGTTCAGGAGGACGTCTCGTGGGCGGAGAACCGGGCGCTGGAGGGCGGTTGTGTCGAGGTGCTCGTTGCGACGGGCGAGGGACGCAAGGACATCGAGACCGCGCGGCTGTCCGGTCGCGCGCGGGACAACCGGCTGGTCCACTTCGCGCTTCCCGTGGGGGCCGAGCGCCCCCGGCCCGGCGACGTGGTCAGCTGTGCGGTGACCTACGGTGCACCGCACCACCTCGTCGCGGACAGCGGGATCCAGGACGGCCCGTATGCCGTGCGCCGCACCGCGGGCGGCGATGCGTGGGCCGCCCTCCAGGACGCGGCGGTGCCGGGCAAGCCCGCCGTGTCGCTCGGTATGCCGTCCATCGGCGCGCGGCCGGGTCCGGTGGGACGCACGCCCGCAGCCGGGTGTGGCCTCGCCTGACGGCTCGTGAAAACCAGGGCCCCGCGCGACGCGGAGGCCCCCACCGGGTGTCGGTGGGGCTCCCGCACCGTCGTCGGGTGCTACTCGCCGACCTTGTCGTCGGCCACCTGCTGGCCCTTGTCGACCTGTCCGGCGAACTTGCCGCCGGTCGCGCCGTCGAGAGCGTCGCCGCCCTTCTCGATGCCCTGGTCGCTCAGCTCCTCGACCTTGTCCGGGTGTTCCGCGGCCAGGCCGCTGACCTTGTCCTTCATCTCATCGAACATCCCCATGTGGGCACTCCTGATCTGTGATCGGTGGACACACGTGGCGTCCCGGACTCCCACTCTCCCACCAACCGGCCGTCGCGATGGATTTCCGCCCCGGCAACGGGGTGGACCGCTCACTGGTGAGGGCCGCCACGGTGCTCACCCACGCGATGGAAGAATGCCGCGCATGACTGTCCGCTCCATCGTCATCACCGGTGAGCCCGTCCTGCACCAGCGGGCGGCCGCCGTCGAGGTCATCGACGACCAGATCCGCACCCTCGTCGCCGACCTGTTCGAGACGATGGACGCGGCCAACGGCGTCGGCCTTGCCGCGCCCCAGATCGGCGTCGGGCTACGCATCTTCACCTGGGGGATGGCCAACGACGACGGTGTCCCGGATCGTGGCGTCCTGATCAACCCCTACGTCACGGCGAGCAGACCCCGGCCCGGCCGTCCCGATCCCGACGAGGAGGCAGAGGGGTGCCTGTCGGTCCCCGGGCAGTCCTTTGCGCTGCGTCGAGGGGAGGTGGCCCAGGTGAGCGGGCAGGACCTCGAGGGCCGTGAGGTGTCCTTCACGGCCACGGGGTGGTTCGCCCGCTGCATGCAGCACGAGTACGACCACCTCGGCGGCTTCCTCTATCTGGACCGGCTCGACGACAAGTGGTCGCGCCGGGCGCGCAAGGCGGTCAAGGCCGCCGGCTGGGGAACCCCAGGCCACTCCTGGCTGCCGGGTGCCGGGCCTGACCCCTTCGGTCACGACGACCACGACCACGACCACGACCACGACCTGTGACGCCGGCCGGCCCACCCGCGGAGGTCATCGGCGTCGTCGGACCCACCGCCACGGGCAAGTCCGACCTCGGTGTGGCGCTCGCGCTGGCGCTGGACGGTGAGGTGGTCGGTGCCGACGCGAGCCAGCTGTACCGGGGGATGGACATCGGGACCGCCAAGCTTGCGCCTGCCGCACGCCGCGGGGTCCCGCACCACCAGATCGACGTGCTCGACGTGCGCGACGAGGCGAGCCTCGCGGCCTACCAGCGCGCCGCCCGCGCCGACCTGGCAGGGATCCGGGACCGCGGGCGGACCGCGCTGCTCGTCGGCGGATCCGGCCTGTACGTGCGGGCCGCCCTGGACCGGCTGGAGATTCCGCCGACCGACCCCGCCGTGCGCGCCCGGCTCACCGAGGACCTGCAGCGGGCGGGGGTGGGCGTGTTGCATGAGCGGCTGGCGGCCGCCGACCCGCAGGCTGCGGCAGCGATCGAGCCGCAGAACGACCGGCGGATCGTCCGCGCGCTGGAGGTCATCGAGCTGACCGGTCGTCCCTTCTCCGCGACCCTGCCGAGCCGCGACTTCGTGCGCCCGAGCATGCTGATCGGGCTGCGAGCGCCCCGGGACCTCCTCGACGCCCGGATCGGGACGAGGGTCCTGCGGATGTGGGCGAAGGGACTGCTCGAGGAGGTCCGCGGGCTGTCCGCGTCCGGGCTGCGTGAGGGACGCACGGCGTCTCGTGCGGTGGGCTATGCGCAGGCGCTCGGTCAGCTCGACGGCCGGCTCACCGAGGCGCAGGCCCAGCAGGAGACCTCCCGGCTCACTCGGCGGCTCGTCCGGCGCCAGGAGTCGTGGTTCGGTGCCGACCCGCGGATCCACTGGCTCGACGCCGAGGCACCCGACCTGCTGGCGCAGGCCACGGCCCTCGTGCGCCGCGGCATACCGGACAATGGGTGAGGTGAGCACCCCCACCGCCTTCACCAAGGGCCACGGCACGCGCAACGACTTCGTGCTCGTGCCGGCCCTCGACGGGTCGCTGGACCTGAGCGCCGACCAGGTCGTCGCCCTGGCCGACCGGCACGGGGGGATCGGGGGCGACGGGGTGATCCGGGTCGTCCCCACCGCCGCGGCGACCGAGGACGCCGTTCGGGCGTATGCCGGCGAGGCCAGCTGGTTCATGGACTACCGAAACGCCGACGGCAGCGTCGCCGAGATGTGCGGCAACGGCACCCGCGTCTTCGCGGCGTACCTGCGCCGGGAGGGTCTGGAGACCGCCGACGAGTTCAGCATCGCCACGAGGACCGGAGTCAAGACGGTGCGCTTCGTCGGCGACCTGATCGCCGTCAACCTCGGCTCGTGGCGCCTCGCCGACCCCGAGACCGCCGACGCCAAGGGGTTCGACTCCCTCGTCCACCTCCCCGGCATCGAGCCGCTCTCCGCCCTGTCCCTCGACCTGGGCAACCCGCACACGGTGGCCGCGCTCCCCGAGGCGGTGGACCTGGCGGGGCTGGGGCTGCACCTGGCCCCCTCGGTCAACCCGGAGCCGTCGCACGGCACCAACGTGGAGTTCGTCCGGCCGCTCGGCCCGGCGCACCTGGCCATGCGGGTCTACGAGCGAGGGGTGGGGGAGACCCTGTCCTGCGGGACGGGAGCCTGCGCAGCCGCCCTCGCGACCAGCTTCTGGGCCGGTGAGCTGGAGACCTCCCGCGAGTGGACCGTCGACGTGCCCGGCGGGCGGCTGCGGGTCCGCGCCCTGCCCGGTCAGGAGGTCGAGCTCGCGGGGCCGGCCGTGCTCGTCGCGGACGGCGTCACGGCCCTCGTCTGAGCCGCGCGCCCCGCCCGCGCGCGCCGCGGCACCCCCCGCGGGCACGCCGCGGGCACGACCGACCTGACGCGTCTGGTTCCGGATGCGAGATCGCGGCCGACGCCCTAGCGTCCTGGGGATGAGGCGAACGACGATGTGCCTGTCCCTCGTGGGCGCCATGGTGCTCACCCTGCCACTTGCGGCGACGGCCGGCGCCGCGTCCGGGGCGGCCGGCGCCGCGCCCGCCGTCGGCCGTGCCGCCGCGCCCGCCGTCGGCCGTGCCGCCACGTCCCCCACGGGTTCCACGCACGACGGCCAGGGGTCCGCCGACCTGCCCAAGGTGCCACTCATGGTCGGCGGCGGTGGGGCAGTGTCCTCGGTGGACCGGGACGCCAGCCAGGTGGGGATCGACGTGCTGGCCCGCGGCGGGACCGCCGCCGACGCAGCGATTGCCACGGCGGCGGCGCTCGGGGTGACCGAGCCCTACTCGACCGGCATAGGCGGCGGCGGGTTCTTCGTCTACTACGACGCCAAGCAGCACAAGGTGACCACGATCGACGGGCGCGAGACCGCCCCGGGGACGTTCACCCCGACCGTCTTCACCAACCCCGACGGCACCCCGATGGACTTCGACACCGTGGTCAGCTCAGGGCTGTCGGTGGGTACGCCCGGTACACCGGCCACCTGGGCGCTCGCCGTCAAGCTCTGGGGCAAGCGCTCGTTCTCCCAGGCACTGGCCCCCGCGGAGTCGTTGGCCCGCAAGGGTTTCGTCGTCGACCAGACCTTCCACGACCAGACCGCCGCCAACGCGGCCCGGTTCGCGATGTTCCCCGAGACGGCCGCGACGTTCCTGCCCGGCGGTGCGGCGCCGGAGGTCGGGACGAGGTTCACCAACCCCGACATGGCCACGGCGTACGCACTCCTGCGCAAGCAGGGCCCCTCCGCCGTCTACTCCGGCGCACTCGGGCGGGCCATCGTCGCCCAGGCACAGCACCCGAGCACCGCGCCCGGGGTGAGCGTCATGGGTGGCCAGCTCGCGATGCGTGACCTGCGCGCCTACCGGGCCAACCTCAAGGCCCCGATCACCTCGACCTACCGGGGACTGGACGTCTACGGGATGCCGGTTCCCAGCTCCGGCGGCATCGCCGTGGCCGAGATCCTCAACCTGCTCGCGGCATACGACAGGACCACCGGGGTCCCGCTGAAGACGGTCTCCAACGAGCAGTTCCTGCACCGCTTCTCCGAGGCCAGCGCGACCGCCTTCGCCGACCGGAACCGCTGGGTCGGCGACGTCCCCGGCGTGCCGGTCCGTGCCCTCACGTCCAAGGCGTTCGCGGCGGAGCGGGCCTGCCTGTTCTCCCCGACGACCGCGATGGCCAGGCCGGTGCCGTTCGGGTCGCCGGACGGGTCGTATGCCGGGTGCCCGGCCTCCGGTGCCAGGCTCCCTGAGCCGCGAGAGGGCCTGTCCACGTCCAACCTTGAGGTCGTCGACAAGTGGGGCGACATCGCTTCCTACACCCTGACCATCGAGCAGACCGGCGGCTCGGGGATCACGGTGCCGGGATACGGTTTCCTGCTCAACAACGAGCTGACCGACTTCGACTTCGTGCCGCTGTCGGCCGGAGTCCCGGACCCCAACCTGCCGGCGGGCGGCAAGCGACCGCGCTCGTCGATGAGCCCGACGATCATCCGCAAGGACGGGAAGCCCTACCTGGGTGTCGGTAGCCCCGGCGGTGCGACGATCATCACCTCGGTGGCGCAGACCATCACCGAGTACGTCGACCGCGGCCTGCCCCTCGTCGACGCGATCGCGGCCCCGCGGCTGTCCAGCCGCAACGGAACCGAGCAGGCCGAGCCGGCCCTGTTCGACTCGCCGGACGGGGCCGCGCTCGTCGCCATGGGTCACGACATCGCCAGCACTCCCGAGATCGGTGCCGTCACGGCGATCCGGGTCTACGGCCACCTGCTGGAGGCTGCGGCGGAGCCGGTCCGGCGCGGCGGGGGCTCGGCCATGGTGGTCCACCGGTGGTGGTGAGCCGAGTCCGCTGACCACGCCGTGTGCCGCACCGTCGGTACGGCGCGTCCGGCACTCAGGGTGGCGCGCCGGTCAGCCGGACGGCTCGGCCAGCCGGGCCAGCCGGGCCAGCCGCCCGGCCAGCGCCTCGCGGCGGCGGTTGTTGGACGGCAGGTCGAGGTAGCGCTCCCCCAGGGCCGCGAGGAGGTCGTCGTCGAGCCGACGGACCGCGCCGGGCGGGTACTTGTAGCCCATCCCCGCGGTCACCCGCTCGGTGTCGACCTGGCGCAGTGCCGCGGACAGCTCCTCCAGGGAGTCGATCCCGACCTCGAGGAGCAGCCCGCCGATCCACTCGTACTGCTCGGTGCGCGACCAGCCGGCACTGGCGTAGCGACCCGCGAGGAAGGTGGCCAGCTCGCGCGCGCTGATCCGGGGGTCGGTCGTGTCCGGCTCGACGACCCGCTCGGACAGTCCGGCCTGGATCCGGTCGCGGATGGTGGAGAACTCGCGGTCGGCCAGCTCGAGCAGCCCGGCGGCGAGGGTGAACCGGCGGTCGAGGTCGGGCACCTGCTCGGGCGGGACGGTGCCCTTGTAGCGGACGTCGTGCTCGAACTCGGCCCACGCGTGCTGCAGCACGGTCCGCAGCTGGATCGACGCGCACACCGGCGGGTCGTATGCCGCACCGGCTCCGGCGTCGCGCGACACGAGCAGGTGCCGGCTGGCGTACCCGAACCGGCCCTCGCTGGCGGTCTCCTTGCCCAGGTCGCGCTCCTCCAGCACGGTGAACTGCTGGCGGAGCAGGTCGGCGACGGCGAGCACGTCTCCCTCGACGTAGGTGATCACCCGCAGGCCGACCTGGTCGGTGATGACCGTGAGCGGTTCGAAGGCCTCCTCCCGCTTGGCCGCGAGCCGGTGGACCTTGCCGGCGAAGGAGGCGACGCCCTTGGCGCGGCCGGTGACGCTGAGGTAGTTGATCCCGGCGTCGTCGATGATCGAGGTGACCAGCTCGACGAACGACGCGCTGGCCGCCACCAACGACGGCTGGCGCTCGGCATACAAGGCCACCGATCGGTCGATCTCATGCTGTTGCAACATGGTTCAGGCCTTCCGCTCGACCCGTAGCACTCGGAAGCCGCCCGAGGTCGCCTGCCGCGTCACGGCGTACGAGCCGTGCGTGAGGCGCTCGCAGAGCCAGCTCTGCAGGCTGTCGGCGCCGAGGTTCTTCTGGACCACGAGGTATGCCGTGCCGCCCGGTCGCAGGCGCGGCAGCCAGGTGTCCATCAGGTCGTGGACGACGGCCTTGCCGACCCGGATGGGCGGGTTGGACCAGATCAGGTCGAAGGACTGGACGTCGGGGACCTCTCCTGGCCGGCCGACCCGGACGTTCGTCAGGCCCAGTGCCTCGGCGTTGGCTCGCGCGAGGTCCAGCGCGCGCTCGTTGACGTCGACCGCCCACACCGTCGCCCCGGGCGAGCGGAGCGCGAGGGTGAGCGCCACCGGCCCCCAGCCGCAGCCGAGGTCGAGCAGGTCACCCGTGGCCGGAGGCGTGGGAGCCTCGTCGAGGAGCACCCGGGTGCCCTTGTCCAGGCCCCGCGGGCTGAAGATCCCGGGGGCGGTGACCAGCTCGACGGCCCGCCCGGCCAGGGTGACCCGCAGGGCGGAGCGTTCGTCCGGGCTGGCCGGAGCCGCGGTGAAGTAGTGGTCTGGCATCGCGCGCCACCCTAGCGCCGTGGTCGGTGCCGAGGAACGGCTCACCAGGGGTGCGGCTCGAAGTTCTTCAGGAAGACGCCGGCGAGGTCCTCACCGGCCTCGCCGCGGACGATCGGGTCGTAGACGCGGGCTGCGCCGTCGACGAGGTCGAGCGGGGCGTGCCACCCCTCGCCCGCGATCCGCAGCTTCTCCTCGTGCGGGCGTTCGTCGGTGATCCAGCCGGTGTCCACGGCGGTCATCAGGATCCCGTCGGACGCCAGCATCTCCCTGGCGCTGGTCCGGGTCAGCATGTTGAGCGCCGCCTTGGCCATGTTCGTGTGCGGGTGGCCCGGACCCTTGTAGCGGCGCGAGAACTGTCCCTCCATCGCCGAGACGTTGACCACGTAGGTGCGCCGGGCGGTCGAGGCAGCCATCGACGGACGGAGCCGGGAGACCAGGATGAAGGGTGCCGTGGAGTTGCACAGCTGGACCTCGAGCAGCTCCAGCGGGTCGACCTCCTCGACGGTCTGGGTCCAGGAGTTGGAGCGCTGCAGGTCGGGGAGCAGGCCGCCGGCGTCGACCGCCGTCCCGGCGACGTGGGCCGCCAGGCTCGCGTGGCCCGCGGACAGGGCGAGCCGGGTCATCGATGCGGGGTCGAGGCCGGCATGACGGACCGGGTGCTGGGCGAGGGACCCGAGCAGGGCGGCCGGATGGGCCTGGCTGACCCGCCCGAAGGCGACCAGCTCGGGGAGCGGGACGTCGACCGGCAGTGGCTCGGACTCCCCGTTCACGAGGTGGGAGTAGGCGCCCGGGCTGCGACGGACGGTCTGGGCGGCGTTGTTGACGAGGATGTCGAGGGGTCCCGCGGCGGCGACGTCGTCGGCCAGCGCGACCACCTGGGTGGGGTCGCGCAGGTCGATGCCGACGATCTTGAGCCGGTCGAGCCACTGCGGGCTGTCGGCCAGCTCGGTGAACCGGCGCACCGCGTCGCGCGGGAACCGCGTCGTGATCGTCAGGTGCGCACCGTCGCGCAGCAGCATGAGCGCGAGGTACATGCCGATCTTGGAGCGCCCCCCGGTGAGCAGGGCGCGGCGCCCGGTGAGGTCTGTCCGTTGGCGCCGCTTGGCGTGCGACCTCTGGGCACAGGCCGGACACAGCCAGTGGTAGAACGCGTCGACGAGGGTGTAGCCGGCGTGGCAGACGTAGCAGCCGCGCGCGGCGGTCAGCTCACCGGCATACGCGCCCTTGCTGGTGGAGACGAGCGGTATGCCGCGCGTCTCGTCGTCGATCCGCATCGCCGAGCCGGTGGCCGTGCTCGCCAGCACGGCGGCGTCGGCGTCCCGGTCGGGTCGGCTGGCTTCAGCGCGACGGGTCTTGCGGATCCGGCGGTACATGCGGCCGGTGGCCTGCTTGACGGTGTGCACGTCGGGGTGACCGGGCGGGAGGTCGGCCAGGGCCTCCATGACCCGCAGGGTCGTCGCGAGGTCGCCGGGGTCGATGCCGCCGGTGTCCGCGCCGGTCTGGGTGTCCACCGCCCGAGGGTACGGGTGGGATAAGCATTCGCCCGCATCGCCGAAGGGGTGGGAGACTGTGCACAACATGACTGCGCGACACCACGACTACTTCACCCAGCAGGCCGAGGCACTGGCCGAGGCCGACATCGATCTCGACGACGACCTGACCTCTCTGGACGGCGACCAGCTCGACCGGGAGGAACGCGCCGCGCTACGGCGGGTCGCCGGGCTGTCCACCGAGCTGCAGGACGTCACCGAGGTCGAGTACCGACAGCTGCGCCTCGAGCGGGTCGTCCTCGCGTCGGTGTGGACCGAGGGCACGGTCACCGACGCCGAGAACTCGATGCGCGAGCTCGCCGCCCTTGCCGAGACGGCGGGCTCGGCTGTCCTCGCCGGGCTCATGCAGCGCCGCGCCAAGCCCGACCCCGGCACCTGGATGGGCTCGGGCAAGGCCGAGGAGCTGCGCGACGTCGTCATCGCCGAGGGCGCCGACACGGTCATCTGCGACAGCGAGCTGGCCCCCTCCCAGCGCCGCTCGCTGGAGGACATCGTCAAGGTCAAGGTCATCGACCGGACGGCGCTGATCCTGGACATCTTCGCCCAGCACGCCAAGAGCCGCGAAGGGCGCGCCCAGGTCGAGCTGGCCCAGCTGCAGTACCTCCTG
>JAICMC010000059.1 GCA_025929465.1 Nostocoides sp. | reverse complement strand
TGAGTCCGCGCTCCGCTCGGTCTCTGCGGGGGCCCACCCGTCTGAGTCCGCGCTCCGCTCGGTCTCTGCGGGGGCCCACCCGTCTGAGTCCGCGCTCCGATCGGTCTCATCCGGCACGTCTGCCGAGTCGCAGACACCACACGCTGGACAACCCGATGGCTGTGGGGGCGAAGGAGGGGAGGGGCGAGGTCGGTCCGGCCGGGTCGCCCTCGTCGCGTGCGGAGCGATCGCCCAGCCCGCCGCCGAAGTGAGCTCACGGCGTGGCTGGCCGGTCGACGTCTACCCGTTGAACCCGTTGCTGCACAACGCTCCCCAACGCATAGCCGGCGAGGTCGAACGGCTCGTCGAGGAGCTGTCGGTGCGCTACGTCCGGGTCGTCGTGGGGTATGCCGACTGCGGCACCTACGGTGCGCTCGACGAGCTCTGCGAGCGGCTCGGGATCGAGCGGTTGCCGGGGCTGCACTGCTACGACCTGTATGCCGGCGCCGACCGGCTCCAGGCGTCGCTGGAGGACGAGCCCGGCACCTACCTGCTGACCGACTTCCTCGTGAGGTCGTTCTCCCGGACCGTGGTCCAGGAGCTTGGGCTGGACCGGTGGCCCGAGCTGCGCGACGACTACTTCGGCCACTACGCACGGATCGTGTGGCTGCAGCAGACGACCGACCCCGTCGAGCAGGCCGAGCTCCGGGAGTCGGCCCAGCGCGCGGCAGACCGGATCGGCCTGCCGCTGGAGGTGCTGCACACCGGCCTGTCCGGCCTCGAACGCGCCCTGGCCGGACTGGTCAGTCCGTCAGGGCCTCGCTGATCGCGCGGATGTGGGCGGGGGAGGAGCCGCAGCAGGCGCCGACCACGTCGACACCCAGCTCGCGCAGCTGGCGTGCGTGCTGCGCCATCCCGGCGGGGTCGACGGTGTAGACGAACGCGTCACCCTCCAGGTGGGGCAGACCCGCGTTGGACTGTGCGATGACCAGCAGCTCGTCGTGCGGGCGCGCGGCGAGCAGCTGCCCGGCGATCTGGATCATCTCCTCCGGCCCGCGGCCGCAGTTGGCGCCCACCGCGTCCACGCCGGCTGCGGCGAGCTCGGCCACGGCCGTTGCGGGCGCCACGCCCATCATGGTCCGCAGGTTGGTGTCGAAGCTCATCGTCGCGACGACCGGCAGGTCCGGTGCCACCTGGGCCGCCGCCGCGATCGCGGCTCTGGTCTCGGTCAGGTCGCTCATCGTCTCGATGAGGACGAGGTCGATCCCACCGTCGAGGAGTCCGCGCAGCTGCTCGGCGAACAGGTCGGTCGCCTCCTGGACCGTCAACGTTCCGATCGGCTCCAGCAGCTCACCGGTCGGCCCAAGGTCGCCGGCGACGAGGATGCCGTGCCGGTCGGCGACGGTCCGGGCCAGGGCGGCCCCTGCGGCGTTGACCTCGTGGACGCGCTCAGCGAGCCCGTTCATCGCCAACCGGGCGGAGGTGCCACCGAAGGTGTTCGTCGTGAGGATCCGCGCGCCCGCGTCGGCATACTCTTCGTGCAGCTGTGCGATGGCGGCGGGGTTGTCCAGGTTCCACAGCTCCGCCGCGTCCCCGGCGGGCAGGCCCCGTTCCTGCAGGAGCCAGCCGTAGCCGCCGTCAAAGATCGCGGGACGGCCGGCGAGCAGGGCGGTGAGGCGGTTCTGGTCCACTCCCACAGGCTACCCAGCCGGGCTTCGGCTCCCCGGGCGGTCCGTATGCCGGGTTGTGGTCAGACCGAGATGCCCTCGAGCAGCCGTCGGCGCCAGGCTTCGGTCGCCTGGACCTGGTTGAAGGTGAACAGGTGCAGGCCGGTGATCCCGAGCCGGTCGTTGGCCGCGATGGCTGCGACCCGTTCGACGAACCGGTCGGGGGAGAACCCGGGGGAGGCGATCCGGGCCAGCACGCCCTTCTGCTTGGCGAGGAACCGCATCGACTCGCCGACCCCGATCCTGGTGGCCATCCCCAGCAGCTTGGCCCGCTCGACCGGGCCCGGGACGCCCACGATGACGGGCAGGACAACCCCTCGTCGCCGCAGCCGCTCGGCCCAGTGGGCGATGCCGCTGTCGTCGAAGGTCATGTTCGAGATGATGTGTGTGGCGAACCTGCGCTTGTCCCACATGGACTGGATCGTCACGTCGTCGTCGATGTTCGGGTGCGACTCCGGGTAGCCGGTGATGGCCACCTGGGCGAACGGATGCCCGAGCGCCTCGAGGTCGGTGATCAGGTCGAGCGAGCCGTGGTAGTCACCCGCTGGCTCCTTGGCGTCACCCGCCGGCACGAAGACCTTGGTGATGCCGGCGCCGGTGAGCCGCTCGACGATCTCGGCCAGCTCGCTCCGTCCGGTGATCATCCGGGCGGCGAGGTGGGGCACGGCGTCGTACCCCGCTCCGGCCAGGCTCACCGCCAGGTCGAGGGTGGCCGTGATCGGCTTGGTCGGGGAGGCCGTGACGGTGACCGTGGTCCCGGCAGCGAGGTGCTCGTGCACCTGGGCCTCGATGGCCGCCGTCGGCATGACCTCGAAGCGGGCGGTGGAGAGGAACCCGCGGAGGACCGTCGAAGGGTAGTTGCTCATGGTGCAACTCGTTTCGTCATGCGCGACAAGGGTGGGTTCAGCGTAGGGGTGCGGTCGGCGCCTCGGCAAGCGCCGGTGGGTGCGGGCCCGACTGTCGGTGCTCCCGGCTAGCGTGGCGCCCATGAACGAGGCGATGGCGCAGGAGGGGTTCGCAGGGATGCCGACCCCCTCCTATGCCGCCTCGCCCTCGCGTCTGCTCACCTGGCTGGACTGCCCGCGCAGGTACCGGATGCAGTACCTCGACCGGCCCAGGCCAGCCGTCCGAGCCCAGCGCGGTCACACGTCGGTCGGGTTGGCCGTCCACAACGCGCTGCGCGACTGGTGGGACCTGCCCGACGCGGAGCGCACGCCGTCCGGAGGGTCGGAGCTGGTGCGGCGCAGCTGGATCGATGTGGGCTTCGGCGACCCCGAGCGGTCGATGCTGTGGCGCGGCCGTGCCCAACGCCAGGTGGCCGCCTACCTGGAGGGGGTGGACCCGCACCAGCCCCGCGGCATCGAGCGCACCGTCTCCATGCACACCGGGCCGCTGCGGCTCCAGGGTCGGGTCGACCGCCTCGACGACCGCAACGGCGAGCTCGTGGTGGTCGACTACAAGACGGGGCGACGTCCGGTCACCGACGACGACGCGCGCACGTCCCTGCCCCTCGCCCTGTACGCGGCGACGGTCTGGAAGATGTTCAGGCAGGTCTGCCTGCACGTCGAGCTGCACCACGTCCCGACCGGCCGGGTGGCCGCCCACACCCACACCCGCGAGTCCATCGCGCGCAAGGTCGCCGAGGCTCGCTCGATCGCGGTGGACGCCCGCGCCGCCGACGCCGACTACGCACAGGTCGGTGTGCAGTCGCAGGCCTTCGCGGCCAGGCCCTCGGCCCTGTGCCAGTGGTGCGACTTCAGGGCGCATTGCCCACCGGGCCAGGCCGTCGGTCCGGAGAAGTCGGACTGGGCCGGGCTGGACGAGCCGACGCCGCCGCGCCCCGGCGCCAGTCAGGAGTAGCCCGTGGACGCACGCCTCTCGTTCGTCACCCTGGCCGTCGCCGACCCCGCCGCGAGCCGGGCGTTCTACGTCGACGGGCTCGGCTGGCGTCCCGAGGTCGATGTCGCCGGTGAGGTGCTGATGATCAAGGTCGGCGAGGCGCTCGTCCTGTCGCTGTGGGCCGAGGCCGGCTTCGAGGCCGAGGTCGGACCGATCCGGCGCGGGCCCGGCCTGGCCCCGATCACCCTGGCCCACAACGCCACGACCCGCGCGGGAGTCGATGCGGTGCTCAGCGCCGCCCGCGCGGCCGGCGCCACGGGGGTGTGGCCGGCGCAGCGACGCGACTGGGGCGGCTACTCCGGCTACTTCGCGGACCCGGACGGCTACCGATGGGAGGTCGCATGGAACCCGGGCCCTATCGGGCTGGTCGCGGTCCCCGACACCGACCCGGCCGGCTGACGGGGCGAGCAGGGTCTGCCCCCTGTCGCCGGTCCGGCTGCGGCGCTCTGCCAGACTTCGCCCGTGCCGCCCGCCAAACGCAAGAAGTCCGCCGCCGTCATCTCGGTCGCCAACCAGAAGGGAGGCGTCGCCAAGACGACCTCGGTGGCCTCGTTGGGCGCTGCCTTCGCCGAGCTCGGTCAGCGCGTCCTGCTCGTGGACCTCGACGCCCAGGCCTGCCTGACCTTCAGCCTGGGTGTCGACCCCGATGCCGTCGAGACGAGCATCCATGAGGTGCTGCTCGGGCAGGCCGAGCTCGCCGAGACCGTCATCGCCTGTGACGACGGGGTCGACCTCGTCCCGAGCACGATCGACCTGGCCGGAGCCGAGGCCCAGCTGCTCGGCCGGCCGGCCCGCGAGTACGTCCTGCAGTCCGCCCTTGCACCGACGCGCACGGCCTACGACATCGTGCTGCTCGACTGCTCGCCCAGCCTGGGTGTCCTCACCCTCAACGCGCTCACCGCCAGTACGGGGCTGATCATCCCGATGCAGGCCGAGATGCTGGGCCACCGGGGGGTGGGCCAGCTCCTGGACACCGTCGCCGACGTCAAGCGCATCCTGAACAAGAGACTCACCGTGCTGGGCATCCTGCCGACGATGTACGACGGGCGGAGCAACCACTCACGGGAGGTGCTCGACGACGTGGGCGAGCGCTACGGCCTGCCGGTCCTCGCGCCGCCGATCCCCCGGACCATCCGGTTCGCCGAGGCCCCGGCAGTCGGCCGCTCGATCCTCGCGACCGGCCGCCACAGCAAGGGCGCCAAGGCCTACCGCGCAGTGGCCAAGGCCCTTCTGCCGAGGCTGTAGGCGGCCCGTTCGGTTGCGTCGCCGCGGCCGATCCGGCATACGGTGGAGGCATGCCAACGACCACCTCTGCCCTCTCCGTCCCCTCTGCCGGCGCCCCGTTCGAGGTGGTGCAGCTCGAACGTCGCGACCTGCGTGACGACGACGTCCGAATCGACGTCGCGTTCGCCGGGATCTGCCACAGCGACATCCACACCGTCCGTGACGAGTGGGGGGCCGCGCACTACCCGATCGTCACCGGCCACGAGATTGCCGGAACCGTCGCGGCGGTCGGTGACGCCGTCACCCGCTACAAGGTCGGCGACCGGGTCGGTGTCGGGTGCCTCGTCGACTCGTGCACCGAGTGCGAGGCGTGCAAGAACGGCCAGGAGCAGTTCTGCACCAAGCCCTCGGTCGGCACCTACAACAGCAAGGGCTACGACGGCCAGTGGACCGACGGCGGCTACAGCCAGCAGATCGTCGTCACCGAGCGGATGGTGCTGCGCATCCCCGACGGGATCGGCCTGGACGAGGCGGCGCCGTTGCTGTGCGCGGGCATCACGACCTACTCGCCGCTCAAACGATGGGGCGCCGGGCCCGGCAAGAAGGTCGCCGTCGTCGGTGTGGGTGGTCTCGGACACATGGGTGTCAAGATCGCGGCCGCGATGGACGCCGACGTCACGACGTTGTCGCGCTCGATGGACAAGGCCGATGATGCCGTGGCTCTCGGGGCGAGCCGGCACATCGCCACGAGCGACGCCGAGGCGATGAAGGCGGCCCGGGGCAGCTTCGACATCATCGTGAACACGGTGAGCGCGGACCTGGACACCGAGGCCTACCTGCGCCTGCTCAAGCCCTTTGGCGCCCTCGTCAACGTCGGGCTGCCGACCAACCCCTACTCGGTGCGGCCGTTCAACCTGATCGGTGGCAACAAGGTGCTGACCGGTTCCCAGATCGGTGGGATCGCAGAGACCCAGGAGATGCTCGACTTCTGCGCCGAGCACGGCATCGCGGCCACCGTCGAGACCCTCGACGCGAGCGACCCGGCCACCATCGACGCGGCCTACGACAAGGTCGTCGCCGGCGGGGTCCGCTACCGCTACGTCATCGACACCTCCACCATCACGCCGTCCGCCTGAGCCCCATCCCGCGTATGCCGCGTGCCCACCTCGTCGGCGAGCACGCGGCATACGCGATGGTTGGTAGGGCTACCGGACGTACCCGGCCAGGTGCAGCGTGACGGCCCGGATGCTGCCGGTGTCTGCGAGGGCCCCGTCGACCGCGGTGAAGGTCCACGAGCCGTCGGCGTCCGCGCCGCCGGCGAGCGCCGCCAGCGGTGTCGTGGGCGCCCAGGTGCCGGTGAACGGAGCCGAGTCCGACGTCACCGAGGAGAACGGCGTCGTCGCCGAGTCGTCGAAGACGACCTGGCACATGTTGTTGCCCTCGCTGCCGCTGTGCGAGAACAGCGTCGCCGTGGCTCCCGACGGTGAGGTCAGGGTGCCCATCAGGTCACCGACCCACGTGTGGTCGATCCCCACGGTCGTGGCGGCGATGTCGGTCGTGCAGGTGTCACCGTCGACCGAGAAGGTCACCGAGGACGCCGGCCCGACCCCCCTGACCGGGATCTGGACCGAGGCACCGGTGACGTCGTCGTCCGGGATGGCGACCGGGGGACCGGTGTAGCTGAACGCCTGCGACGCCGTCGGCTGGCCGGTCGGAATGTCCAGGGTGGTCCTCGTCGGTGACCCGTTGCCGACGAAGGTGACCGTGGCGGTCACCGCGATCGGCGTTCCCACCGGCCAGGACGACGGGACCGAGACGGTCTCGGTCAGGTGGCGGCTCTGCCCGGCCCGGACCAGGCCCAGCCGTCGGCTCACCGGGGTGACTGCCACACCTGGTGGCGGGGTGAACCGGGCAGCGACCGACGCCGCCGGGCCGTCGCCCACGTTGGTGACCGGGATGCCGACCGTCGCGGTCTCGCCGGGTTCGACGAACTGGTCGCCGTCGGAGGTGCTGACGACCGTGGCCAGACCTGCCTGGACGAGGGGTTGCGGGGTGGCGCCGGTGTAGCGCAGCACCCGGTCGGCCCGGATGATCCCGTGGCCGGCCCGGGCGTCGACGCCCTTGGGGGCCGGGTCCAGCGCTGTCGCGTTGAACGCCGCTCGCACGTCGGCGGAGGTCGCTCTGGGGTTGCCGGACCTGACCAGCGCCGCGATGGCCGCAGCGTGCGGCGCGGCCGCCGAGGTGCCGTAGAACGGGTCGAAGTCGGCCAGGGAGGTCGAGACCCCGTCTGCGGCGGTGATGTCGGGCTTGGCCCTGACCTCGGCCCTGGGGGTGCCGTCGGGAGCGAAGAACATCCTGCGCGGGCCGTCGGAGCTGAACACCTCCAGCCGCTGTCTCGCGGTGAACACACCGGGATAGGGGCCGGTCGGTCCGACCGGGTCGTCGGGCTGGACCTGCCCGATGCTGTCCTTGGCCGGAGCCGCCGCGACGCTGAAGGCCGCCTTGACCGCGCTGTGGCCGCGGGTGATGCCCGGGGTGACGTATGCCCTGAGCCCGTCGGCGTCGCGGTACCGGCCGCGCATCGTGCTCAGCTGGAAGTAGCGGTCGGCCCCGGAGTACTTGACCACGGCCAGTCGCAGACCGTCACCGTTGACACCGAGGATCTCGAAGGGGTCCTGGCTGCCGTCCTGGACGTCCTGGGAGAACGCGACGAGAGCGCCGGTGTCGTCCAGGAGGTACAGGTCGTAGTCGTCGGCGGCTGCGCCGTTGGGGTCCGCCCACTGCAGGATGGCCGGGGCGGCGCTGAGGAAGCTGGAGAAGGAGACCGGCTCGTAGACCTGGACCCCGGGGCCGGGGTCGAAGTCGTGGGCGACTCCCGCGAACTTGCCGATCGACTGGCCGGAGCCGACGAAGGTGTGCTCGTAGTTGGCCGAGGTCCCGGACAGCACGCTGCCCTCGTTGCCGGCCGAGCTGAAGTACATCGCACCGTTCTTCGTCACGTCGATGACGGCCTGGGCGATCGGACCGTCCTGGAAGGTGGTCTCGGCGTAGTACAGGACGTCGTCGACGATGATGTTGCAGTGCGCCTGGAAGCGCAGCGCCCGGATGTTGTCCGCGAACGATGCGCCGCTGATGAAGGCCGTGGCGAAGCCGAGACCGGCTCCTGGGGCGAGGTCGTGGACGATCTCGAGCATGGCGGTTCCCTCGTCGCCACTGCCCTCCTGGCCGGGGAGCACGTCGACCGTCGCGGGGAGGTCCCCGGACGCCTGGGCGGCGGCGAGTGAGTCGACACCGTCGGAGAGGACGCATACCTTGACGCCGATCCCGGTCACGTGGGTCCGTGTCCGGGCCGTCGCGGCGGCGTGGGTGGTGTCGCCTTCGCTGTCGACACTGCCCGCGTGGGGCGTCGCGAGGGCGCGGGCGAGGTTCTGCCGGACCAGACTCTCGCGGGCCTGCTTGGTCGCTGGGGGCGGTGCCGGCCTGGCGTTGGCCGTGAGGAAGGAGTCAGCCGTGCGGACCGACCGCACCTGGCTCCAACCGGCGACCGTCGTGAGCGACGACATCGGGACGGTGGCCCGGACCGAGCCGACCGTGGTGGACGCGTACGTGATGGAGGCGCCCACCCCGTGCAGCCGGGTGAGCAGGGCGGCGGAGACCCGTGCGGTGATGTCGACCGAGACCCTGCCGCCGGCGGTGTCAACGGATCTGTCCGCCAGGCTCGGCAGAGCCTTGGCCAGAGCCGGGTCGGCACTGCGATGCAGGGCCATGACCAGGCGGCTGTCGATCTTCCTCTCGGCTGGGGTGAGGTTGGCCTTGACCTTCTGGGCCGTCGCGATCTGGGCCGAGGCGCGTGCGCTGAACGCGTCGGGGGGCGAGGGGGTGCTCCCCGCCGCAGATTGGGTCGCGCTGGCCGCCGCGGCGGTCACCACGGCCACCAGGCCTGCTGTGACAGCAGCGAGCGGTCTGGCGACCGCTCGCGTCATGCGTGGTGTCATGTGGTTCCCTCCAGATGACTGGACGGCAGGAGACCACAGGTTTGTTGCGCCCCATCCGCCCGCACGTCGAAACGTAGGCCCGTGGTGAGGGCCCTGCAACCGGAGAGGGATGCGGTCGCGGGCCCGGGCAGGCGGGCGGCCTAGGAGTCGGTGCCGGCGGCCTTGCCGCCGCGGGTCCGGCGGCGGTTGCGCGAGCGGGCGTCGCTGGCCGGACGGTCGACCTTGGCGGCAGCGCCGGTGCCCGCCAGAGCAGGCCCTGCGGCGGTGTCGTGAGCGCCACCGCGACGCTCGCCACCTCGACGCTCGCCACCGCGACGCTCGCCGCTGCGACGTTCGCCGTCACGGCCGCTGCGGTCCCGGGAGCCGCCGTGGGAGCCCTCACGCCCACCCGGGCCGCGACGACCACTGGACTTGCCGGTCTCGCCCAGGTCCTCCAGGACCTCGCCGTCCAGGCCGGCCAGGTGCTGCTGGGAGCGGGGCAGCCGGCCCTTGGTGCCTTCGGGGATGTCCAGCTCGGTGTACAGGTGCGGGGAGGAGGAGTACGTCTCCTGCGGCTCGGGGATGCCCAGGTCGAGCGTCTTGTTGATCAGGCCCCAGCGCGGGATGTCGTCCCAGTCCACGAAGGTGACGGCGATGCCCGTGTTCCCCGCGCGTCCCGTGCGACCGATCCGGTGCACGTAGGTCTTCTCGTCCTCGGGGCACTGGAAGTTGATGACGTGGGTGACGTTCTCGACGTCGATGCCCCGGGCGGCGACGTCGGTGGCCACGAGGACGTCGACCTTGCCGTTGCGGAAGGCTCGAAGCGCCTGCTCGCGGGCCCCCTGCCCGAGGTCCCCGTGGATGGCGGCGGCGGCGAAGCCGCGGTCGGCGAGCTCGTCCGCGACCTTGGCCGCGGTCCGCTTGGTCCGGCTGAAGATGAGAGTCAGCCCGCGTCCGCGGGCCTGGAGCATCCTGGCGAGCATCTCGGTCTTGTCCATGGCGTGCGCACGGTAGACGAACTGCGTGGTGGCCTTGACGGTGTGGGCGTTGTCGCCGTCCTCGGTCATCGCCCGGATGTGGGTGGGCTGGCTCATGTAGCGCCGGGCCAGGGCCACGACGGCACCGGGCATCGTCGCCGAGAACAGCATGGTCTGCCGCGAGGCCGGGGTCTGCGCGAGGAGCTTCTCGACGTCGGGCAGGAAGCCGAGGTCGAGCATCTCGTCGGCCTCGTCGAGGACGACGACCTTGACGGCGGACAGGTCGAGGTGGCCCTGCTTGGCCAGGTCGATGAGCCGGCCCGGGGTGCCGACGACGACCTCGACACCACGCTTGAGCGCGTCGATCTGCGGCTCGTAGGCGCGGCCTCCGTAGACGGTGAGGACGCGGATGCCGCGCCGCTTGCCGGCCCTCTCCAGGTCGCCGGACACCTGGACGGCCAGCTCGCGGGTGGGGGCCACGGCGAGCGACTGCGGCTTGCCCGCTCTCGGCATCGTCGCGAAGGCCGGGTCGCCGGGCGCCACGACCCGGTTGAGCAGTGGGACGCCGAAGCCGAGCGTCTTGCCGGTACCGGTCTTGGCCTGGCCGATGATGTCGTGCCCGCCGAGGGCGACCGGCAGGGTCATGGCCTGGATCGGGAAGGTGCGCTCGATGCCGCCGTCGGCCAGCGCAGCGACGATGTCGGGGTGGATCCCGAAGTCGGCGAAGGCGGGCGGCACGATCTCGGGGGTCTGGGTGGCGGGCTCCGTGCGGAGCATGGCAGGTTCGGTCACGGTGGTGTCGCTCATCGGGAGGGTCCTCGTTCGTCGGCTGGCGGCGCGGCATACGCGCGCTGTCGTGGCGGGCCGATCGGAGGTTTCCTGGGAGTGGGCGGGAGGGGTGTCTCCGCCTGGCGAGACCGGGTCTCGCGAGCTGTCGTGCCGACCGGGCACCGGTGGTCAGTGCCCAGTGTACCGGCCCGGTCCGAGGTTGCCCGCCACTACGCTGGCGCCATGTCCGACGACGAGCCCGGCCAGGTGTCCCCCTCGGCGGGCGAGATCCGACCGGCGGCGGGCCAGGCCTCGGCCCACAGTGGGAGCGCCGAGGGTGTCGTCGACCTGCTCGGTGTCCTCGCGTACGCCGAGCTGACCGCCTTCTCGCGGCTCGCAGCCGACAGCGACCTGGCGCCGACCCAGCCGCTCAAGGCGCGGCTGGCCAAGGTCGCGGTCGCCGAGTTCGGTCACTACGAACAGATCGTCGAGGCGCTCACCGGGCTCGGGGCCGACCCCGAGGCGGCGATGGCGCCGTTCATCTCCGCCTTCGACGCCTTCCACGAGCGGACCCGTCCCTCGACCTGGCTGGAGGGACTGGTCAAGGCCTACATCGGGGACGGCATCGCCTCGGACTTCTACGCCGAGGTCGCCCACTACGTCGACGAGCCGATCCGCGGCGTCATCCTGGGCACCCTGCAGGACGGTGGGCGTGCCGACTTCGTCGTCTCCGTCGTCCGTGCGGCCATCCGGGCCGATCCGCGCGTCGCTGGCCGGCTGGCCCTGTTCGGTCGCCGCATGGTGGGGGAGGCGCTGACCCAGGGTCAGCAGGTCGCTGTCGAGCGGGACAGCCTCGCCGCGCTGTTCGTCGGAGGACCGGAGCGCGGGGGCGCCGACCTGGCCGAGGTCGGCCGGATGTTCGTCCGGATCACCGACCGGCACAGCGAGCGGATGGCGCGGTTGGGGCTGTCGCCCTGACTCGCGCACGAGGCCGTCCTTCGGTCCGCCCTCGGGCGTCCGGGAGCACCTGGGGCCCGCACTCCGACGGCCTGTTCCTCCAGTGCTTGGTCGCCCGGTGTCGACGACCAACAGCCCCGTCCGACGACGACGGACGGGGCCGTGCGCCGCGGGCTGCTCACCGACGACACGCTGGACGGGCTGAACCACCAGATCGAGTCCCATCTGTCCCAGCCCGCCGCGACCGGCACTGCGGGCTGGCCGGGCGGTCGACCGGGGGGCAGGTCAAGGGGCTCCCACCACATGGCGGGAGCCCCTTGACCTGCGACGGTCGGTCAGGCTGTCTTCCTGGCCGTGATCGAGCCGTAGCCAACGACGAGGACGGCCGCGACGATGATGCTGATGATGTCGCGGATCCAGTCGATCCCGTTCGTGCGGTCCACACCGAGCAGGCTGGCGAGCCAGTAGCCGATGAGGGCACCCACGATGCCGAGGACCACGGTCATGGGCGCGCTGATGTTCTGCTTGCCGGGCAGGACCAGACGAGCAAGGACACCGATGATCGCCCCGAAGATGATGATGCCGATGATGTTTCCGATCACTGCGAACTTCCTTTCACGCCCCGGAGGGCTGGCTGTCGGAACAGCCGTGTGGATGGCGGTCGGACACCGAGCGGAGCTCGGTCAGGGCCGAATCTACCTGCCGGTCACCGGCGGGTCGACACTGCCACGCGAGGATTGCGCTGGCAGCGCAGTGCTCATGTTCGCCGGTCAGCGCCCTGCCACCGGCTCACGAGCAGTGTTTCAGGGCAGCCGGGCGCGCGCCCGGTCGGCGTCAGCCGCCGAAGCCGACCCTGGCCTTCTCGGACTCACCGAGCTGCACCCAGCCGATCGAGCCACCGGGGACGATGACCTGACGGCCCTTGGCGTCGCTCAACGTGAGCACCCCGCCGTCGCGGATGGCGGCGGCGACGTCCTCGGCGACCTGCTTGGACGTTGCCTCGGTCTCGATCTCGAGCTCACGGGCGACGTTCTGGACGGCGATCTTGACCTCCACTGTGGATGGCCACCTTTCACGGACAGGTCGGACTTGGGGCTGACGCGGACGTGCCGACCGGCCGGAACCGGAGGCGCTGCTGCCGAAGACTAACCGCGCTGCGGGGCGTTTGCTTCCCCGCCCACCTTGGGGAAGGACCCCAGCCCGCGCCAGGCGAGCGCGCCGACGAGGGACGCGGCGGCCTCCTCGGGTATGCCGCTGTCCGAGGCCAGCCAGTGCCGAGCGGTCACCTGGGCCATGCCGGCGAGCGCGACGCCCAGGATCATCGCCGACTCCTCGTCGACGCCGGTGTCCTCGGCGATGACGTCGGCGATCTCCTCGGCGCAGACGAGGGACAGCGCGTCCAGCCGGTTGCGCACCTGGGCCTCGCTGGTCAGGTCGGACTCGAAGACGAGCCGGAAGGCAGCCCCCTCGGCAGACACGAAGTCGAAGTAGGCGGTGATCGTGGCCTGCACGCGGTCCTTGTTCTCGCCGGTGGAGGCCATCGCCTCCTTGACGAGGGCCTCCAGGGCATCGCAGTGCTGGTCGAGGAGGGCCAGGTACAGGTCCAGCTTGCCGGGGAAGTGCTGGTAGAGCACCGGCTTGGAGACCCCGGCCCGGTCGGCGATGTCGTCCATGGCCGCCTGGTGGTAGCCGGCTTCGACGAACACCGACTGCGCCGCCTCGAGCAGCTGGGCCCGGCGCGCGGACCGGGGCAGCCGCTGGCCGCGGGCGGCGACCGTGGAAGAGGCGGGCATGGGGGGCTCCTTGGCGAGGCGTACGCAGCGGTGTCGTGGCTGGCTCGACACCTACTCGATGGTACGCAGGCATCCTAGGAGCAGGACCGCACCGGCTCCGGGGTTAGTCTGCGGCCATGGCCACGCCGCTCGTCGCCCCCGGTCCGCCGCTCACCGCGGCCGAACGGGCCCGCTACGCCCGGCACCTGACCCTCCCGGCGATCGGCGAGGACGGCCAGCGCCGGCTGGGGGCGGCCAAGGTCCTCGTGGTGGGCGCCGGAGGTCTGGGGTCTCCGGCGCTGCTCTACCTCGCCGCGGCAGGGGTGGGGACGATCGGCATCGTCGACGACGACACCGTCGACGCGGGCAACCTGCAACGTCAGGTCGTCCACCGGACCACCGACGTCGGGCGGGCCAAGACCGCTTCGGCCGCCGACGCCGTGGCACGGCTCAACCCGGGAGTCACCCTCGTCCAGCACGCCCACCGGCTGCGTGCCGACAACGCGGCCGAGCTCGTCGCGGCATACGACCTGGTGGTCGACGGTGCCGACAACTTCGGCACCCGCTACCTGGTCAGCGATGCCTGCGCGCTGGCGGGCAAGCCCGACGTGTGGGGCTCGGTCCTGTCCTTCGACGGCCAGGTGAGCGTGTGGTGGGCCGGTCACGGACCCTGCTACCGCTGCGTGTTCCCCGAGCCCCCGCCGGACGGCTCGGTCGCCTCGTGCGCCACGGCCGGCGTGCTCGGCGCCATGTGCGGAGTCGTCGCCGCCATGCAGGTCACCGAGGTCGTCAAGCTGCTCACCGGCTCCGGGGACCCGCTCGTGGGCCGTCTCGTCGTCCACGACGCCCTGGCCGCCACCACCACCTCGCTGCCGCTGGCGCGTGACCCCGGGTGCCCCGTGTGCGGCGACGCGCCGACGGTCACCACCCTCGTCGAGGTCGCCGACTGCTCCCGGCCGGCCGAGGTCGGCGAGCCGGCCGCCTTGGTGTCGCCGACCGATGTCGCGGCCGCGCTCGCCGGGCGCCCGGCGCCCGTGCTCGTCGACGTGCGGGAGCCCGGCGAGCGAGCCGTCGCCTCGATCGCCGGGTCCGTGCCCGTCCCGATGGCCGCGATCCGGGACGGCT
>JAICMC010000163.1 GCA_025929465.1 Nostocoides sp. | reverse complement strand
GCGCGACCACGCTCGACGAGTTCCGCAAGTACGTCGAGAAGGACCCCGCGCTCGAGCGGCGCTTCCAGCAGGTCTACGTCGGCGAACCGTCGGTCGTCGACACGATCGCCATCCTGCGCGGGCTCAAGGAGCGCTACGAGGCCCACCACAAGGTGGAGATCGAGGACTCCGCCCTCGTCGCCGCGGCCTCCCTGTCCGACCGCTACATCACCGGCCGCCAGCTGCCGGACAAGGCCATCGACCTCGTCGACGAGGCCGCCTCCCGGCTGCGCATGGAGATCGACTCCTCACCGGTCGAGATCGACGAGCTGCGCCGGTCCGTGGACCGGCTCAAGATGGAGGAGCTGCACCTGGCGCGGGAGACCGACGAGGCGTCGGTGGCTCGCCTCGAGCGGCTGCGCGCCGAGGTCGCCGACCGGTCCGAGGAGCTGGCCGCACTCACCGCCCGCTGGGAGGCCGAGAAGTCCGGGCTGAACAGGGTCGGCGAGCTCAAGGCGAGGGTCGACGACCTGCGGACCCAGGCAGACCGTATGCAACGTGACGGCGACTACGAGAACGCCTCCCGCCTGCTCTACGGGGAGATCCCGTCCGTGGAGAAGGAGCTGGCGCTGGCCAACGAGGCAGAGGCGGTGGCCGGGCTCGGCTCGGCAGGCCTGATGGTCAAGGAACGGGTGGGGGCCGACGACATCGCCGAGGTGATCTCGGCCTGGACCGGCATACCGGCCGGCCGGCTGCTCCAGGGCGAGACCGACAAGCTGCTCTCGATGGAGTCGATCATCGGCGCACGCCTCGTCGGCCAGGCCTCGGCCGTCGCCGCGGTGTCCGACGCGGTCCGTCGCTCGCGCGCCGGGCTCGCCGACCCGGACCGGCCGACCGGCTCGTTCCTCTTCCTCGGGCCGACCGGCGTGGGCAAGACCGAGCTGGCCAAGTCCCTCGCCGACTTCCTCTTCGACGACGAGCACGCCATGGTCCGGATCGACATGTCGGAGTACTCCGAGCGGCACGCGGTCGCCCGCCTCATCGGAGCGCCTCCCGGCTATGTCGGCTACGAGGAGGGCGGTCAGCTCACCGAGGCGGTGCGGCGCCGGCCGTACTCGGTCGTGCTGCTCGACGAGGTGGAGAAGGCGCACCCGGAGACGTTCGACATCCTGCTCCAGGTCCTCGACGACGGCCGGCTCACCGACGGTCAGGGCCGCACGGTGGACTTCCGCAACGTCATCCTGGTCATGACCTCGAACCTGGGCTCGCAGTACCTCATCGACCCGACCCTGTCCGACGAGGCCAAGCGGGAGGCCGTGATGGGCCTGGTGCGGACGGCCTTCAAGCCCGAGTTCCTCAACCGCCTGGACGAGGTCGTCATCTTCGACGCGCTCACGACCCAGGAGCTGGCCCACATCGTGGACCTTCAGGTCCGCGCCTTCGCGACCCGGCTGGCCGACCGCCGGATCGTCGTGGACGTGACGCCGGCGGCACGCGAGTGGCTCGCGCTCACCGGGTACGACCCGGCATACGGGGCCCGGCCGTTGCGTCGCCTCGTGCAGAAGGAGATCGGCGACCGGCTCGCGAGAGCCCTGCTGGCCGGCGACGTCCAGGACGGCGCGACCGTGGTCGTCGACCGCGACGCGGTGGCCGACGGGCTCACGGTCGGGTAGCGTCCGGCCGTCCCTCGCCGCCGGCCCAGCGGTGCGGGACGGCCGAAGTAGGGTGAGCGCCATGCGCCGCCGCCTCGTCCTCCTGGCCTCGGTCGCGGCCGTCGCCACCATGTCCCTGTCGGCCTGCACCAGCACGGCCGGAGGCACGGCGGCCACCTCGTCAACCCCCAGGCCCGCGGACGTGCTGGCGGCTGCCAAGCAGAGGTTCGACACCGCCAAGGCCGTGACGATCACCCTCACCAGCACCGACGTCCCGCCCCGGGCCAACGGCGTCTCCGCGGCACAGGGGACCGGCATCATCGACCCGACGACGCCCAGGTTCAAGGGCCAGGTGACCGCCACCGTCAACGGACTCACCGGAGACGTCCCCATCATCACCATCGGTGACGACGCCTACCTGAAGCTGTTCACGCCGGGCTACACCAAGCAGGACCTGGCCGCCCTGGGCGCCCCCAACCCGTCCAAGCTGTTCGACCCGGCGTCGGGCATCTCCAGCCTGCTCACCCAGACCAAGGACCCCAAGGCAGGTCCGGACCAGCGGGAGGGCAAGGAGATCCTGCACGAGTACACCGGCAGCCTCCCCTCGGCGCCGGTCACCTCGCTGCTCGACCTGGGCAAGGGCGCACCCGACTTCACGGTCACCTACGGCATCACCGCCGCCGGTCAGCTCCGCACGGCGACGCTGGTGGGCGCCTTCTACGCCGGCACGACCTCGACCTACCGACTCCTCATCAAGGACTACGGGACCACCGTTGACATCGCCGCGCCCTGACCGGGCCCGCGCGCTCCTTGCCACCGCCTCGGTCGCGGTAGCCCTCGCTGCCGCCGACACCTATGTCGTCGTCCTCGCGCTGACCGACATGATGAGCGGTGTGGGGGTCGGCATCGACTCGCTGCAGAAGGCGACACCGATCATCTCCGGCTTCCTGCTGGGTTATGTCGCCGTCCTGCCGCTCACCGGTCGCCTGGCGGACCTCGTTGCCAGAGAACGGGTCCTGCTCGTCTGCCTGGCCATCTTCGTGGTCGGTTCCTCGGTCACCGCCCTGGCGGCCGACCTGCCGACCCTCGTCACCGGCCGGGTGGTCCAGGGTGTGGGCGGCGGGGGCCTCGTCCCGGCCACGCTCGCCCTCGTCGCGGACCTCTGGCCGGTCGACCGGCGGGGCACCCCGCTCGGTGTCGTCGGTGCCGTCCAGGAGCTCGGCTCGGTCCTCGGGCCGGTCCTGGGCGCGGCCATCCTGGCCGTCGCCGACTGGCGGGCCATCTTCTGGGTCAACGCGCTGGCCGGTGCCGGGCTGTGGGTCGTCCTGCGGTTCATCGGGCGCGCCGCACGGCCCGTCACGCCCGACCACGCCCCGACCGGTCCGGTCCCGACGTCTGGTGCGGGCGGCATACGGCGGGTGCTGTCCACTCGGGTGAGCATGGGGCTGGGTGGGCTCGGTCTCGGATGCGGCGCGCTCGCTCTGGCGGCACCCGCGGGCCTGGTCAGCTCGGTCGCCCTGGGAGGACCGTTCGTCCCCCTCGGCGACCACGCGTCGCGGGTCCTCACCCCGATCGGGCTCCTCGCAGCTGCCCTGCTGCTGGCCGCGGCAGGGCTGGCCGTGCCGGCGTGGCTGCCCGTGCTGCGTCGCGCCGACCTGCTCGGAGCGGTCCTGCTCGGTGCGACCCTCGGGCTGGTCATCCTCACCTTCGCCTCGGCGAACCCGGAGAAGGAGGTCGTCGGACCGCTCGGCCTTGCGCTGCTGCCCCTTGCCGCGGTCACCGCCGTCCTGTACCTGTGGCGGCACCGTGCGGCGGCGGACCCGCTCGTCCCGCGGGGCGTCGTGCGCGGACGGGGCCGGTCCGCGCTCGTGGTGAGCGGCTTCGTGGGGGTCGCCCTCGTCGCGGTCGTCGTCGACGTCCCCCTCCTGGCCCGGCTCGGGGTCGACCACGACGAGACCGCAGCCGCGTTCGTCCTCGTCCGGTTCCTCCTCGCGGTCCCCGTCGGCGCCCTCGCCGGCGGCTGGCTGCTGCGCCGAGCCGGTGACGGGCTGGTCGGCGGTGCCGGCCTGCTCCTCGCCACGGCCGGCCTCGCCGCCATGACGACCTGGGACCAGACCTCGCTGACCCGCTGGCCGGCCACCGTCATCCTCGCCGTCGTCGGCCTCGGGATCGGCCTCGCGCTGGCGCCGGTCAACAACGCGGCCCTCGCCGATGCCCCCGAGGACGCCCACGGGACCGCGTCGGCGCTCGTCGTCGTGGCGCGGATGGTCGGGATGGTCGTGGGCCTGGCCCTGCTCACTGCCATCGGGCTGCACACCTACTACGCCCGGGTCGCTGCCCTGCCCGACCCGGCTGACCCGACCGCGCTCGTCACGGCGGCCGTGGCGGAGGTGCGCTGGGTGTTCCGCGGCGCCGCCATCGCCGCCGGTCTGGGGGCGGTGACCTGCCTGGGTCTGGGCCTCGCCCGGCATACCGGCTCGTATGCCGCGGAGCGCACCTTCGGCCTGTGACGTCCGCGAGCGCGACTTGGGGTGGATTCGTTGACGGGAGCACGCGACTTGGGGTGGATTCGTCGACGGGAGCACGCGACTTGGGGTGGATTCGTTGACGGGAGGACGCGGGCGGCATACTCGACGGCGACCATGAGCGACCCCACAGCAGACCTGGCCCCCGAGGCCGTCCCGGACCCGGTGCAGGCCGAACCCGTTGTCCGTGAACGGATCCCGCGGGAGATCTGGGTGCTCATCGCAGCAGCCTTCACGATCGCCCTCGGCTATGGCCTGATCTCGCCGGTGCTTCCGCAGTTCGCCAAGAGCTTCGGGGTCGACGCGACGGCCAGCTCGGTCGTCGTCAGCGCCTTCGCGTTCTTCCGGCTGCTCTTCGCACCCGGCGGCGGGCGCCTCATCGCCGTCGTGGGCGAGCGCCCGGTGTACCTCATCGGCCTGCTCATCGTCGCCGCCTCGACCGGCGCCACCGCCTTCGCCCAGGCCTACTGGCAGCTGCTCCTCTTCCGCGGGCTCGGTGGCATCGGATCGGTGATGTTCACCGTCTCCGCGGTCGCGCTCATCGTCCGGCTGGCCCCGCCCTCCATCCGGGGGCGGGTCTCCTCGGCCTACGGTTCGGCGTTCCTGCTCGGCGGCATCGGTGGCCCGGTCGTCGGCGGGACCCTCGGCGGGCTCGGTCTGCGGGTCCCGTTCATCGCGTATGCCGTGCTCCTCCTCGTCGCGGCAGCCCTCGTCGCCACCTTCATCAGCGGGTCGGCCCTGCGGCCCCCACCCGACGCGCCGGTCCTGCCCGTCATGACCTTCCGGCACGGGTGGCACGACGGCGCCTACCGGGCCAGCCTGGTCGCGAGCTTCGCCAACGGCTGGGGCAACTTCGGGGTGCGCAACGCCATCGTCCCGCTGTTCGTGGTGGCGGCCATCGGCACGCAGACCTGGCTCGTCGGGACCGTCCTGGCGACCTTCGCCGCCGGCAACGCCGTGGGACTGACCATCGCCGGCCGGCTGTCCGACCACCGTGGGCGCCGCCCGTTCATCGTGGCCGGACTCCTCGTGAGCGGTCTCGGCACGCTCGTCACGGGACTGGCCGGCAACCTTGCGGTGCTGCTCGTCATCTCGGTGTTCGCCGGTCTCGGCGCCGGGACCCTGGCGCCGGCACAACAGGCCGCGGTCGCCGACATCGTGGGGCGGGACCGCAACGGCGGACCCGCCCTCGCGGCATACCAGATGCTGTCCGACGCGGGCGGCATCATCGGCCCGATCGTGGCCGGGCTGCTCGTCGACCACGGCTCCTACGGGCTGGCCTTCGGCGCGTCCGGGGTGCTGACCCTGGGCGCCGCGGTGCCCTGGCTGCGGGCGCGGGAGACGCTGCCTCGCTGACCCGACACCCGCCCGTCAGGGTCGGTCGCCGAGCTGGACGACGACGGGCGCGTGGTCGCTCGCGCCCTTGCCCTTGCGCTCCTCGCGGTCGATCGCCGCGCCCTGGACGCGGTCGGCGAAGGCCGGGTTCCCGAGGATGAAGTCGATCCGCATGCCGCGGTTCTTGGGGAAGCGCAGCTGTTGGTAGTCCCAGTAGGTGTAGACCTTCGGGCCCGGGGCGTGCGGACGGACCACGTCGACGAACCCCGCGTCGAGGACGCCCTGGAAGCCGGCCCGTTCGGCGGGTGAGACATGGGACTTGTCCTCGTAGAACTCCATCGACCACACGTCCTCGTCGTGCGGCGCGATGTTCCAGTCGCCCATGATCGCCGTCGGGGTCGG
>JAICMC010000029.1 GCA_025929465.1 Nostocoides sp. | reverse complement strand
GCACGCGCGACCACTCGCACCAGTCGTTGTTGTCGCCGATCGTGTTCTTGACGTCGACCAGCCGGACGAGCGAGGGGTGCGCGACCGGGACGTGGTAGTCCTCGAGGTAGTTGTCGGCGAGGATCTTCCAGTTCTCGCCGAAGTCCTCGGTCCGCCGGGACGCCGAGCCGTCGGCCTGCACCGCCAGGCCGGCGATGTTGAGCCACTCCAGATACGGCCCCACCGGGCCGAGCAGGTCCGCCAGGGACATCTGCTGGGGGTCGATGCAGCAGAAGACGAGGCCGCCGACCACGCCGATCCGGAACTGGGGCAGCGACACCTGGTCGCGGTCGAGGCAGGCGAACCCCTGTCCGGACGGCGCCGCCGCCAGTCGGCCGTCGAGCTCATAGGTCCAGGCGTGATAGGGACACCGCATGACCGAGCGGGTGCGCCCGGTGCCCTCGAGGATCAGCGAGGCCCGGTGCCGGCAGACGTTCGACATGGCGCGCAGCTCACCGTCGTGGCCGCGGACGACCAGCACCGGCTCCCGGCCGACGTTCGCGGTGACATAGTCCCCCGGCTCGGACAGCTCGGAGACGTGGCCGACCAGGATCCACGCCCGTTCGAAGACCTCGGTCAGCTCCTGTTCGTACAGCTCCGGATCGGTGTAGGCGATCCCGGGCAGGCTGCGGGTGGCGGTCGGCGGCTTCCGGCTGACTCTCGACTCCGGCGTGTTCGTCGGCGGGCCGACGTCGGTGGCGACGGTGCTGGGATCCATCGAAGGACTCCTGACTGAATGTTCGGTCAGTCTATCGAACGACGCCGTGCCCGTCAGCCCGCGCCGACGGCCACGATCAGCGCGACGCGATGTGGAACGTCTCCGTGTGACCGTCCACCGCGATCACCTGGCCGTTGACCATCCCGGCCCGGGGTGAGGCCAGGAAGGCGCACACGTCGGCGATCTCCGAGGGCTTGACGAAGCGTGGGATCGACTGGCCCTCGACGTACTGCCGGCGTACGACGGCGGGTGGCGCCCCGCGCTGGACCGCCTCGGCCTCGATCACGCGGTCCATGCGGGCGCCCTCGACGGAGCCGGGAGCCACGACGTTCGCGCGCACGCCGAAGGGGCCGAGCTCGACGGCCAGCGACTTCGTGAAGCCGATGACCGCCCACTTGGCCGCGGCGTACGGCGTGCGCATGCCGTAGCCGTAGAGTCCGGCCGTGGACGAGATCGCCACGATCGCACCCGATCGTTGCGCCTTCAGGTGCGGGACGACGAGCCGGGCCAGGAGGAAGTGGCTCTCGAGGCCGACCGCGAGGCACTCCCGCCAGGCTGGGGGGTCGATCTCCTCCACCCGAGCCGTCGGGCCTGCGATGCCCGCGTTGTTGACCAGCACGTCGACCCCTCCCCACCGGTCGACGATCTCCCCGACCCACCGCTGCGTGTCGGCTTCGTCGGTGACGTCGCCGACCACGGCATGCAGCGCGGGATCGCGTCGGGTGGCGCTGTGCACCGCCGCCTCGTCACAGTCGCAGATGCTCACCTCGGCGCCGTCGGCCCGGAAGCGCTCGACGATCGAGGCTCCGATCCCAGAGGCGCCTGCACTGACGAGCACGCGCAGCGGCTGGTGCATGGGCACTCCCGGAACGGCGGTCGGGGGCGTCGAACCTACCGGTCGACCGTCCTCGCTGTCAGCAGGCACCTCTCCCGGCACTCCTGGCCGACGCCGCCCGCCGGGCCCGCTCATAGATCTGGCGCAGTTTGTTTTTACATGCGGCCGTGGGACAATGGCGCCGTGGAGGACGCAGGAGTCGACGGAGCACGATCACAGCCACTGAGGGACGTCCTCGAGCGAGACCACCGCGAGGTCGACAGCGCCGTCGAGAGGTACGCCGACGGTTCGGCCTCGGGCGCCGACGCACGACCGGCCCTGCAGCAGGCTGTGGATGACCTTCGCCGGCACATCTACGTCGAGGAGGAGCTGCTGTTCCCGTCGCTGCGCGCGGCGGGGATGCTCGGACCGATCATGGTGATGCTCCGCGAGCACGGCCAGATGTGGCCCGTCCTGGACGAGTTGGACCAGCAGCTCCGCGACGACGCCGGCGACGACGTTCTGGGGACGGCGTGCCGCGGGTTGCTCGACCTGTTGCAGAGTCACAACCCCAAGGAGGAGCAGATCCTGTACCCGCAGGTCGACGGGGTCCTCGGTCCGGACGCGACCCTCAGGGTCCACGAGTTCCTCGAGGCAGGCCGGCTGCCGGCCGGCTGGCAGTGTCAGCACCTGGCCCGCGCGCGCGGGGACGCGTAGGTCGCCGACCCGCGGCTGGGCGAACCGGAACCCGGACCGGGCCATCCGGGCAGGTCCGGCCGCCCGGACCAAGAACATCGAAAGGAAGTCGAAGATCATGGCGATTGCCGAGCGCACCGCGCAGACCACGTGGGAGGGCGGGCTCGCCCGTGGTCGCGGAACCATCGTCCCGGGCAGCGGCGCCGTCGCCGGGCTGCCCGTGACCTGGGCGGCCCGGACCGAGGCTCCCGGTGGGAAGACGAGCCCCGAGGAGCTGGCGGCCGCGGCCCACTCCTCGTGCTTCGCCATGGCCCTCAGCCTGTGCCTCGGCGAACGCGACGTCGAGCCGGAGCGGCTCACGGTGTCGTCGACGGTCACGCTGGACGAGGTGGACGGCAAGCCGACGGTCGTGTCGTCCGCACTCACCGTCCAGGGGCGCGTCCCGGGCCTGAGCGCCGACGAGTTCCGGTCGGCGGTGGACCAGGCCGCCGAGCTGTGTCCGATCTCGCGGCTCTTCGCCGGCGCCTCCATCACCGTCAGCTCGGATCTGGAGCCGATGTAGTGTCGGCCACCGAGGGGGTGCTCACCGGGGTGCTCATCCTGGCGGCGTCCGTCTGGCTCGGTGGCCTCGTCGCCATCGCGGTCGTGGCCCGCGTCGCGACCCGCACGCTGGACCCGGCGTCGCGCGTGGCCTTCTTCCGCGGCCTCGGACGGTCCTACGGGATCGTCGGCACGACGGCTCTCGCACTCGCCTACGTCACCGGCTCCGTCCTGCTCCGTGACCACCCGTGGAATCTCGCGAAGGTCTCGGTGGTCGTGGTGGCGGTCGCCCTGGCCGCGGCGCTGGGTCTGGGCATCGGGCAGGCACGGCGGATGACCCGGCTGCGCCGCAGCGCGCTCGACCGGCCCGGCGAGACCACCCTGGCGGCACGGGTGAATCGTGGTGCCGTCCAAGCCGGCGTGTTGCGAGGGCTGATCGGCGTGTTGAGCCTGGCCCTCCTCGCACTCGGAGTCCACATCGCCGCCTGAGCGATCAACTAAGAGGAGCAGTAGGTCATGGCACAACGATTGTCCGTCCACGACGTCGACCCGGCCGCGAACCAGGCCGTGATGGCCCTGGAGAGCTACGTCGGCAGCAGCGCGCTGGAGCGCCCGCTGCGCGAGCTGATCAAGATCCGAGCCTCCCAGCTCAACGGCTGCGCGTTCTGCCTCGACATGCACCACCGCGACGCGCGCACCGAGGGAGAGGACCAGCGCCGTCTCGACGTGCTGTCGGCCTGGCGGGAGGCGCCGGAGCTGTACACCGACCGGGAACGCGCGGCACTGGCGCTGACCGAGGTCGTCACCGAGATCGGGCGCCACGGTGTACCGGACGACGTCTGGGCCGACGCGCGCGGGCAGTTCGACGAGCTCGAGACTGTCCAGCTGCTCATGGCCATCGCCGCGATCAACGTGTGGAACCGGCTGGCGGTCAGCACCCACCAGCAGCTGCCGGACCCCCTCTGAGTCTGCATCCACCGATCTTCGCCTGCTGCGCGCCACCGGCTGGGGCGCTGGCTGCGTTGCAGACGCTCAACGGACAACCAGTACGACGCTCGCGCCTGCGCCTTGCCATCACACCCACCTGGTGACGCTCGCGACGCCGCAAATCGGCAGATCCAGGCTGAGCCCGCTCACGAGTACAGGCGAGCGCCGACCACGGAGCGTGGCAGCTCCTCCGGGCTGGGATGGGCGACCATGATCCGGATCCCGTCCGGGTCTCGCCCGGTGACGAAGGTGACCCCGCCGCTGGCATGGCGGTCGGTACGGATGCCCCGGCCCTGGAGGGCCTCCTCCACGTCGGTCAGCTCCTCGGCGCTGTCGACCGCCCAGATCAGGCACTGGATCCCGACGCCGCCCGAGTGGTGAGGGGCTCGGGGACCTTGCTCGATCAGGTAGATCTGGAACCCGCCCTGGCCGAGCAGGAGCGCCGCATCGCGGTCGTGGATCGCCGCGGTGCACCCGAGGAGCTCGGAGTAGAACGCGACCGAACGGTCGACGTCGCCCACGAAGATCACCGACGAGGTCACTCGGGCTGTGGTGTTCACGTCGTGCTCGCTCTCTGTCGATGATGACGATCCGGTTGAGACGGCTGCCCTCACCCTGTCGCCACTCTGGCCCGCCCTCCTGCCTGCGGACAGTGCCTGCTCCCGGCCGACTGCGCTTCGGAGACGCTGCCTGGGCCCGGCAAGCTCGGTGCCCGTGGCGGCACCGGGCCGGTGGATGGATACGGCGGCCGCACGGACTCTTGCCTGTCGTCGGCAACGAAGGTGCACGTTGTCGGCCGATCGTGGACGGCGACGCGGCGACGCGTCAGCGACATCGTGAGGGTGAGTGCACGTGGACGTCGACGACGAGCCGCGACCGGGTCGTGCGCCGCCGACCGAGAGGACGGATGAACCCGCTGAGAACTGCCGACCACCGACGTGCCGCCCTCCGGACCTGTGACGACCACGTCATCGGGAGCCTCCGGGCGAGGGCGAACACGACCCTGGACCACTGAGATGGACTGGGCCGGCTGGGCGCTGTTCGGGCTGCTCGCCACCACCCTCCTGACCGCGCTGATGATCGCCGCCCAGCTGGGCGGGCTCAGCCGGCTGGACCTGTCGCTGATCCTGGGCACCACGGTGACCCCGGATCCGGACCGGGCCCGGGCGGCCGGCTTCCTCATCCACCTGTGCATCGGTCAGCTCTTCGCTCTCGGCTACGCGGCCTCCTTCGCGCTCCTGGGTCGGGCCACCTGGTGGATCGGCGGTCTGCTCGGCCTCCTTCACGGCGCCATCGCCCTGTCCGCTCTCATCCCCCTCCTGGTCGGCGTGCATCCGCGCATGGCGTCGAACCGCGCCGGCCCTGGGTCGACCGCCGTGCTGGAGCCGCCCGGGCTCCTGGGCCTGAACTACGGCGTCCAGACGCCCCTGGTGGCCATGGGCGCCCACCTCGCCTACGGCATCGCCCTGGGCCTCCTGCTGAACGCGCACTGAGAGGAGCGATCCCCGTGCCGCCACCGATCCCCGGGCAGCCCGGGCCGCCCCCCTGGACGTACGCCGACCGCGACCGGGAGATCGCCATCGAGGACTACGGGCTGCTCGGGGACACCCGCACCGCAGCACTGGTCGCCCCCGACGGTTCCGTCGACTGGCTGTGCATCCCGCGCTTCGACGGCCGGCCCGTGTTCGGCCGCCTCGTCGGCGGGCCGGCGGCGGGCAGCTTCCGTCTTGCGCCGGCCGTCCCGGCCGCGGTGGTCGAGCGCCGCTACCTGCCCGAGTGCGCCACGCTGGAGACGACCTGGCAGACCGAGGCGGGCCGGCTGATCCTCACCGAGGGCATGGTGGCCGAGGTCAGCGGGCGACTTCTGCCCCCCACGATGCTGGTGCGTCGACTGGCCGCGCCCGACGGCCCCGTCGAGGCCGTCATCTCGTTCGATCCGCGTCTGGGAGAGGGTCACGCCCGACCCCACACCCACCACCGAGACCAGGTGCTGGTCGCCGGCTGGCCGACCGTGGCTCTCGCCCTCTCGACGACGCCCCGCATGCATCTCGAACCGGGGCCGACGTACGAAATCACGGTCACTCACGACCGGCCCTTCACCTGTGTGCTGGCCGTCGCGGACCGCGAACCCCTGGTGTACGTCGCCCCGGACGCCGCGTGGGACGTGCTCGAGGCCGACCAGCGGCGCTGGCAGGCCTGGTGTCGCGACATCGACCCGGACATCCCCTGCCGCGACACCGTGATCCGCAGCCTGCTCACCCTGCGCCTGCTGACGTACTCGCCGTCGGGCGCCCCGGTCGCCGCCCCGACCACCTCGCTGCCCGAGCACCTCGGCGGAGGGCGGAACTGGGACTACCGGTACGCGTGGCCCCGCGACGCCAGCATCGGGATCAACGCCTTCCTGGGCGTCGGCAAGCACGAAGAGGCGCGCGCCTTCATGGCCTGGCTGCTCAGCGCCACCCGCCTCGATCGCCCCCGCCTTCCGGTGCTGCTCACCCTCCACGGGAAGCGCCCCGCACCCGAGCGGGAGCTGTCCCACTGGCCGGGATACGCCGGGAGCCTGCCGGTCCGGCTGGGCAACGGGGCGGCCACGCAGCACCAGCTCGACGGGTACGGCTGGGTTCTCGACGCCGCGTGGCAACTCACCCGAGCCGGCCATCCGCTGTACTCCGAGACCTGGCGCACCATGGCGGGCTTCGCCGACACGGTTGCCCGGCGATGGCGCGAGCCCGATGCCGGCATCTGGGAGGAGCGCGCGGCCCCCAGCCATCACGTGCACTCCAAGCTGATGGCCTGGCTCGCCTTGGACCGCGCCCTGCGCATCGCCGAGCACCATCGCACCAGGGCGGCGCGGATACGCCGATGGCGCACCGAGCGGGCCCTGCTCCGCGACGACATCACCGCGCACGGCTTCGACCGGGTCAGGGGGACGTACACGAGGAGCTACGGCTCCGTCGACACCGACGCGGCATTGCTGGTCCTCCCCTACCTGGACTTCGAGGGAAGTGACGGGGCACGGGTCCGGGGCACCATCGACGCCATCGCCCACGAGCTCGATGCGGGCGGCCCGCTCCTGTACCGGTATCCACCCGGTCACGACGGCCTTCTCGGTGGCGAGGGCGCGTTCCTCCCGTGCTCCTTCTGGCTCGTGCAGGCCCTTGCCGACAGCGGGCGACCGGCCGACGCAAGCGCGCTGTTCCACGAGCTCACGAGCCTGGCCGGTCCGCTGGGGCTGTACGCCGAGGAGATGGACCCGGCGACTCACCGCCATCTCGGCAACTATCCCCAGGCGCTGACCCACTCCGCTCTGGTCCAGGCCGCGCTCGCGCTCCGGTCTGCTGGACCCACCGCGTCGTGATGGGGTGGGGACCACCGACCCGGGTCGGTCGACGGGCGCTCAGGCCCGCGTCCAGCCGGTCCCTGCGGCTGCCTGCGCCGCGGCGACGACCCCGGCCGCCAACGCCACCCCCGAGGTGTGTCCGACCCGACCGAGCTCGCTGAGCGCGTCGTCCACGCGAGGGTGGAGGTCGGCGTGCTCCGACAGCGCCCGCACCAGCCCGCTCACCTGCGGGATCGACTCACCCCGGCTCGCGCATCGGAGCAGCGCGGCCGAGAGCTCCGTCGTACCGGTCGGGGCCGCCTCGAGCACGGCGGCTCGAAGACGGTCCGCGGCCAGGCCGAACGACCAGGCGCCGACCAGGAACCCGGCCAGGGCGTCGTCCCCCGAGGGGGTCAGGCCGGGCCCGAGCCCGAGCAGGCGCGCGACGACCGCCTCCGCCTCGCCCGGGCCGTCCGCCAGGACGTCGAGCAGCCGCAGCCCGGGATCGGGCGGGCCGAGGCCGGACAGCCTGACCCTGGCCTGCGCGACCGCACGGCGCTCCGGCCGCACGTTCCGGGGCGCCGAGACCGAGACGACGCGAGACAACCGGACGGTCCGAGCGGCCCTCTGCACGCACGACGCACCGACCAGGATCGGGCCCGCCCACCGGTCGAGCGGGTCATCGGTGCTGTCCGTCGACAGGCTGAGCCCCAGTGGCAGCCGGACCGCGTCCCGGGTGAGGACGGCCAGGACGTCGCCCCCGGCCAACCGCAGGTAGGTCGCCGTGGGGAACGCACCCAGGACCACGGCGGGGCGGACCTCGCCCCGGAGCAGGTTCGCGACCATCGCCGAACCGGTCGCGAACAGGGGGCGGCAGGCCGGCACGCTGCTCACGTCGTCAGCCGACTTCGACGACCAGCTCGGGCCCGTGTCGCAGCGTGTTCGACACGTAGCAGACCCGTTCCGCCTCGGGAACGAGACGCTGCAGCACCTCACGGGGCGTGTCCGAGCGCAGCGTCGCGGCGATGCGGTCGAACTCGAGCCCGTTGTAGGTGCCGGTCACCTCGATCTCCAGGCCGAGCAGATCGACGCCCCTCCTCCGGGCGACGAAGGCCATCGCGAGAGCGATGCACGAGCCCACCGAGGCCAGCAGCAGGTCGGTCGGCTGCGGGCCGGTGCCCGTGCCGCCGTGGGTCTCCGGCTCGTCGACGACGAGCTCGAACCCATCGGCGTCGGTCACGGCGCGCATCCCGCCGGTCCATCGGGTGCGCACGCTGCGGTCGGTCATGGCCTGCTCCTCATCGGCTCGAGGAGCCCGCTCCGAGAGACCGGAGCGCGGCCCGGAAGCACTCGATCGGGGCCGTGGCCACTCCGGCACCGACCTGGCCGACACCGGAGCTGGCGTGCAGGATCCCGGTGGTGATCTTGGGTGTCGCGTCCAGCTCGACCACCCGGCGTACGTCGACTCCCACGGGCGTGCCCCGGTCGTTCCAGGTGGGGAGCTTGAACCGGGTGCTCTCGGCCACGCAGATCGAGGCCATCCGCTCGGTCATGGTGACCGCGTCGGCCATGCCACCGGGCAGGAAGCCTGCCACGGCCGGTGACCCGGCGGCAGCCGCGCCACCGAGCCCGACCAGCTCGAGGATCGCGCTGTCACCGATGTCGGGCGCGCTCGTCTCGGGACCGTAGTCGGGGTAGTACATCGCCTCCGCGACCGGCGGGGACGCAGCGACGAAGAGCTCGGTCGAGCCGGCGAGCCTGATCCCGTACGTCGTTCCGTTGCGGCACATCATCGTGACGATGCTCGACCCCTCGACCTGCTCGGCCCAGAGCGCGGTCGTCTTCGCGGCCGCCATCGCCAGGTTCAGGAAGAACAGGTGGTTGCCGGACAGGTACGCCGCGAACTCTCCGCGACCGTCGTCCGGCAGCGCCGCGATCTGCGGGAGGAGGTTGCGGATCAGCAGGTTGGTGGTTCCCTGGGTCCGCATGTGCACGTCGTCACCGATCTGCACCCCTTGCGCGGCCAGCGAGAAGATGTCGATGGGACCCGTGGAGTCCAGGATGTGGCGGAGCATCGGCCCCGCGACGTCGCGCAGGAGCTCGAGTCTGGAAATGGCCGCGGGCGTCTCACGTCCGAACCATGCAGTCTCGCCGGGACCCTGGTTGACCGGCGCGAAGGCCCGAGTCCCACCGTCGCGGTTGTCGACGGCGAACACCGGCGCCGACGGTCCGATCGCGCTCGCCATCGGCATCACCGTGTCGTACCGGTACGACGGCTCGAGCCGGATGCTGCCGTCGGCCAGGATCGGGTCCGCCTCCTCGACGGACTCGGCCCATCCTTCGGCCACGGTGGCGGCCCGCATCGAGCGGCGAAGCGGGTCGCACACGTCGGACCAGGCGATCTCCGGGCCGCAGTGCAGCAGCGTCCGTTCGGGTAGGTCCCGGAGAAGAGTCTGGGCCGGGGCGACGTCGACCAGCAGGGCAACGCTCTGGTCCAGCCGTCGCACCACCTCGGCGTTGGCCTCGTCGATCGCGGCCGCGCGCGGCCCGTCGAGCTGCTCCAGGAGGTCGACGAGGTCCGCTTGACCGTCCGCGGGGATCCGCCAGTCCACCTGCTGCGCCGGCGCGCCCTGGTCCCGGACCGCGTCGGCGAAGAGCGACAGGCCCAGGTTGACCACGGACACCTCGTCGGGCAGCACGATGGCGGGGGTTGGCTCAGTCATCTCGGTCCTCCACAGCGTCGGCGGTGCGTCTGGCCTGCTCGAGCAGTCGTTCCTCGGCCCGGACGAGTCCCTGTCGCCGGTGGTCGACGGCGTCGGCGAGGTCGTCGGCGCTCTGCTCACACTTCCGGATCATCGACCGGACCGCGTCCGGCGCGGCGCCACCGGTGGCCTTGCGGCTGCCGATGATCACCCACGGGTCGAGCGCCGAGCTCAGATCTGCCGACGCCAGGCCCAGCGGCTTCCCGGTCTCGGCGACGGCCGCGTCGTCGAGCATCTCGCCTGTGATCAGCCGACCCGGGACGCCCACCCGGCTGGCCTCACGCACGGTCCGGCCCACGACGTCGTAGGCGGTGCGGTAGTCGACACGGCAGTGCTGCACGATGAACTCGCTGAGGTCGGTGGCCTGGGTGTAGCCGTCATCCAGGCCACGCGCCATCCGCTCGACGTTCACCTCGAGCGTGCGCATCACCCCGGCCATCAGCCGGGTCACCCGGATCGCGAGGTCCAGGGCCCGGGGGACCTCGCCGTAGGCGAAGATCAGGTTGTCACTGCGGGCGGACGGGCTCTTGGCGACCGCGAGGAACCCGGTCAGGCGCCCGATCAGCACGCCCGACGCCCCGCGCACGATGGACAGCGAGTAGGGGTTGCGCTTCTGCGGCATCAGCACGCTGGACCGGGTGTAGGCGTCGGCGAGGTCGACGAAGTCGAACTCGCTGCTGGACCAGATCTCGAGGTCCTCCGCGAGCTTGCTCTGCGTGGACATCAGGCTGGACGCGGTGGCCAGCACGTGGATGAGGCCGTCGATCTGCCACATCGCATCGCGGGTGTGCTCGATGACCTCGTCGAACCCCAGGGCAGTCGCCACGAACGACCGGTCGTCGAGCAGTCGGGTCCCGTTGACACAGCCAGCGCCGGCCGGGCTGCGGTTGATGTCGTCGAACTCGTCGAGGAGCCGGCGAGCGTCGCGCATGGCCGGGTAGGCGAAGGACAGCACGTAGTGGGCGAACGTCGAGGGTTGGGCCTGTTGAAGGTAGGTCTGGTCCGGCATCAGGGTCTCCACGTGACGTGCAGCGAGGGCCGTGGTGTCGCGGGCGAACCGGACCATCTCGTCCACGAGCTCGAGGAGCTGTTCGCGAACGTGGATCCGCAAGGCGATCCGGGCTGCCTCGCGGCGTGGCCGGCCGGCATGCAGCCACCCTGCTTCCTTGCCGATGCGTCCGACGAAGAACCGTTCGCGCGAGTTGTAGGGCTCACCGAACTCGGGGTCGTAGGGGAAGTCCTCCACCGCCATCTGCTGCACCTCGAGGAGGAGTCGCAACAGGTCGCGGGCGGCCGGTGCCGGCACGATGCCTCGCCGCAGCAGGTCCATCACGTGGGCGATGTCGGCGAGGTTCAGGCCCTCGTGGAGGAACGGGGCGTCGGCATTCTCCAGAGCGAAGCCGCTGTCGATCAGCTCCGGAGCCGGACCGGACTGTGGGGGTCCGCTGCGCCGCGTCGACGGGGTCATGACGCACGCCCGACCAGGGCCGAGAGTGCCGCCGGCACCCCTCCGGTGTGCCAGAACACCGCCGGCGTCCGGGCATCCTCGGTGAGCAGGGTCCGCAACAGGGTCATCGCCTTCGCTCCGTAGTAGTCGTCGAGCAGCAGTCCCTCGTGCTCCAGCGCGAGTCGCGAGCTGACCCGGTCCTCGGCCGAGGCCACGCCGAAGCCGGCCCCGCGACAGTCGCGGAGGTCGACATCGTCCGCGGACGGTTCGGCGAGACCCAGGGTCGCAGCACCCGCGCGCGCGAGCCGAAGGATCTGGTCGGCCAGGCCGGGGGCGGGCCGGCTCACGCTGGCGCCGACGAGTCGCCACGGCAGGCCGAGCCCGGCCGTCCCGACGACCAGCCCCGCCTGGGTGCCGCCCGACCCGGTCGCCACGACGATCGTGGCGGGAGTGACGCCGGTCTCCCGGCACTGCTCGGCCAGCTCCTGCGCCGCCAGGACGTAGCCCAGGATGCCGGTGACGGTCGCACCGCCGCGCGGTACGGCGTACGGGCGCCGCCCTCGCTCGCGTAGGTCGTTCGCGTGCTCCACGACGGCGTCGTCGAGCAGCTCGCGGGTCTCCACCTCGCCGAAGAGCAACCGAGCACCGGCGGCCCGCGCCAGCTCGACGTTGACCGACGGGGTCGACGGCTCCTCGCCCGGGACCAGCAGGTCGCAGTCCAGGCCCGCAACGCGGGCCGCCATCGCCGCAGCGGCGCAGAAGTTCGACGACGAGCTGCCCGCCGCCACCACGATGTCGGCCGCCTCTGCGACGGCCGCACCGATCAGGAACTCCAGGGTCCGCGCCTTGTTGCCGGCGAGTCCGAAGCCGGTGAGGTCGTCCCGCTTGACGAAGATCGGTCCGGCCCCGAGAGCGCGTTCCAGTCGCGATGCGTGCAGCAACGGGGTCGGCAGGAGCGCCAGCGGCGTCCGAGGGGCGGTCACGTCCATGCGTCCGACTCCGTCGACCGCGCCAGCCGGGCGCGAGCGACGACCTCGTCGACCATCCGGCCGGCATCGCCGGCGCTCCAGGTGGTCCACGCCGCTCGGTCCTGCTCCGTGGCGACGCCCTCGGCCACCAGGGCATGTAGGACGTCGTGGACCTCGCGGGACCCTGGTGCCAGTACGTCGTGCATCAGCCGCTGGGCGGCGTGCTTGCCCAGCCTCCGGGTCAGCCCGGCGAGCATCTGCTCGGACGCCAGCTGGTCGCCGTGACGCTCGAGGTTGCCCCGCATCGCCACGTCGTCCACGACCAGGCCGGAGAGGAGGTGGAGCGCCGTCCGGAGCGCGACCCCGGTCAGCAGGCACACCTCCGGCAGGGCCACCCACTCGGCCTTCCAGCCGCGGCCGTCGCGCTCGTGACCCACGACCATGCCCTCGGTGAGCACCTGGGCCTGGGCTCGGACCAGGCGGGCCAGCGTGTCCAGGTGCTCGCTGCCCTCGGGATTGCGCTTGTGCGGCATCGTGATGCTGCCGACCGTGTCGGGCGTCGTCGGCTCCCGCAGCTCGCCGATCTCCGGCCGCTGCAGCTCGTAGACCTCGTTCCCGATCCGGGCGAGCGTGCCGCAGACCATCGCCAGCACAGCACCGAACTCCGCGATCCGGTCCCGCGAGGTGAGCCAGGAGATGCCCGGGTCGGCCAGCCCCAGCTCGGCGCAGAACTCGGCGCGCAGCTCGGCTCCGAGCGGAGCGAAGAACCCCAGGGTGCCCACGGCCCCGCCGAGCTGACCGACCAGCCAGCGCGAACGCCCCTCCGCCAGGCGCCGGCGGTGCCGGCCCACCTCGTCGGCCCAGGACGCGACCTTGAAGCCGAACGTGATCGGCGAGCCGGGCTGGCCGTGGGTCCGACCGGCCATCAGGGTGTCGCGGTGCTCGACCGCCAGGTCCAGGAGCCGGTCCTCGATCGCGCGCAGGTCGCGCCACACCACCGCGCCGACCCGGCTCATGACCAGGGCGAACCACGTGTCGGTGACGTCCTGGACGGTGGCGCCGACGTACACCTGCTCCCGGGCCTCCTCGGGGAGCAGCCGCTGGAGCCCGTTGATCAGCCCCAGCATGGAGTGCGACGTACGCCGGGTCTCGGCGGCGACGAAGTCGAGGTCGAGCTTGCCGGCATCGGCACTCGCCGCGATCTGGGCGGCCGCCTCGGTGGGGATGATCCCGAGTCGCGCCTGGGCGGCGGCCAGCGCGGTGAGGATGTCCAGCCAGGTCTGCAGTCTCGCCCGTTCCTCGAAGACCTCCGCCAGCTCCGCCGAACCCCACAGGTGGGCGTACTGCTGGGCGTCGCTCAGGCGGGTTCCCACGTGGGCTCCCATTCCTCGGCCAGCCGCGTCAGGCCCTCGGAGATCTGGGCCAGCGAGGCACCCCACGGCACGACCACGACCTGGGCGTCGGCCGGCCGGTCGACCTCGACCTCGCGCTCGAGCAGGCAGCACTTCGCGAGGATCGCCCCGGTGCCTCCGACCCGCTTGCGCGGGCAGATGTCCACCTGCTCGGCGCGCTCGCCGTAGAACCACTCATGGATCTGCTGCGACCGCTCGCAGCCGATCAGGGTCCAGTCCCGCTGCTCGGGATGCTCGTCGAGGTAGTCGGTGGTCGCGCCCTCGACCGACACCCCGCCACCGCGGCACGGCAGCAGATACCCCGGCGAGGGCCGGGTCAGGGCCAGGTCCTCGAGCTCGATCACCTCGGGCACCAGCTCCATCGGCGGCAGGTGCTCGGCCGTCGCCAGCACCCGTCGGGCCTGGTCGAGGAGCTTTGCAGGGTATGGCGGCACCACCTCGCGGACCGTGACGCGCAGTGGTTCCGGGTCGAGGATGAAGCTCACGTGCGCGTACTTGCCCTCCACCACCACCCCGCGTTTGCCCGGCGCGCTGCTCAGCGACGCCAGCGCCAGTGCGGTCGGGATCGCGGTGTCGACCTCCGGCTCCCGGAGGTAGACGCACTCGTCCGGCCCGACCAGGAGCCGCAGCTCGGTGATCGGCGAGAAGAGCGGCTCCTCGGACGCCTTCGCGACGCCGACGATCGCCGTCCGGGGACCGTTGCGGACGACGATGAACCGGGTACGGCGATAGGCGTCGAGGCCGAGGAAGTGTCCCTGCAGCGACGGCTCGTCGAGCTCGCAGTCGACCGAGGTGACCGCCACGCCGCGGTAGGCGCCGGGCACGACGTTGTGCCTCCCGGCGTACGTCGGCACGGTCACGCGGGCTGCCACCGCCGCGAGAGGTCGCAGGTGTCGGCACGCAGGCCGAGGCGCAGCGTCTCGAGGGCGACCACGTCGTCGACCGGGATGTTGGCGAGGTTGACGTCGGGACCGAACGTGCGGATCAGCCAGGCCTGCTGGTCCTTGCGGGGCGCCTCGAACAGCACCCTGTCGACCCCGCCGCCCCGGACCGCGGCGCGGACCGTCTCGTCGCGGACCGACCCGTCCTCGCGATAGATCCCGACCGTCCCGCTCTCCCGCCCCTCGGTGATCACCCAGCGGGCGCCGGCGGCCAGGTCGCCCGCCACCTCCTGCGTCCACTGATCGGCGGTCAGGACGTCCTTCGGGTCCTTGCTGCCGACCTCGGACAGCACGACGAACCGTTCCGCCGCCGACCTCAGCAGCCCATGCTTGTCGTCCAGGCTCATCGGGGCGACCCCGCGGGAGACCTCGACGCTGTCGAAGCCGACGTCGGCGGCCCAGTCGAGACACTCGGGTGCCCGGCCCTGGGCCCAGGAGATCTCCAGCAGCGTCCCGCCCAGGCAGGAGCGGACCCCGTGCGCACGCAGCAGCTCCAGCTTCTCGGGCAGCCAGACGTCGAGGTAGGACGTCCCCCAGCCGAACTTCCACACGTCCATGTACGGCGCGGCCACGGCCAAGGCCGACCGAGCCGACTCCACGGTCGTTCCCTTGTCGAGCACGTGGGTCAGCCCGACCGACCGGGGCTTGCCGCTGCGCTCCGGCAGAGTGAGGAACGTCGGAGTCATATTGCTTATACTACATGTATCGTTCACTTTCCTATAGAGTGCGCGCGTGGGAAACCCGTGGGAGGAGCCCCGTCGATGAGCACCCTCTCCAGTGACGAGTCCGGATCCCCCGTTGAGGGGCTCGACGACCTGGCCGCCCACCTGCGTTCTCATCCGGCACTGCGGGCGAAGCGCGAGATCGAGGTGGTCAGCGAGGTCCTGGGCGCCCGGAGCTGGGTCCACGGTCCAGGGGACGACGGTGCCGTGGTGCCGCTGTGGCCCGGACTTCTCGCGGGCGACGCCGGCGGACAGGTGATCGCCTGCGGCGAGGCGCTGCTCCCTGCCTTCGTCGCCCAGGACCCCTACGGCGCCGGCATCGCAGCGGTCCTGGCCAATGTGAACGACCTCGCCGCGATGGGTGCCGTACCGCTGGCCATCGTCGACACGATCGTCGGCGCGCCCGAGCTCGCCCGGGAGACGCTGCGCGGTATGCGGGACGCCTGCGAGTGGTACGACGTCGCCCTGGCCGGCGGACATCTGACCGTGCACGACGGCGCTCCGGCGGTCTCGGCGTTCGGAGTCGGCCGGGCCGACGCCGTGCTGTCCACCACCCACGTCGCCGCCGGCCAGTCCCTGGTGCTGGCCGCCTGCACGACCGGGGCGATGCGCACCGACTTCCCGTTCTTCCGCTCGTTCGAAGAGCGTGCCGGCCGGATGGGCGACGACGTCCGCCTCCTCGCCGAGGTGGCCTCCTCCGGCGTCTGCGTCGCTGCCAAGGACGTCAGCATGGCCGGGCTGGTCGGCTCGCTGGCGATGCTGCTGGAGTGGAGCCGGCTGGGCGTGACCCTCGACCTCGACCGGCTCCCCCGGCCGTCGGGAGTGCCCCTGCGGGACTGGCTGACCTGCTTCCCGGCGTACGCGTTCCTGCTCTGTGTGCCGGCCGGTCGCGAGGACGCCTGTCTCTCGGCCTTCCACTCCCGCGGTCTAGACGCGGCGGTGGTCGGCACGATCGAGGAGTCCGGCCTGCTGGCCCTGCACAGCCGGGGACACACGGCCCCGGTGATCGACCTCACGGTCAGCGGGGTGACCGGCCTGGCCCGGTGATCCCGTCCTCGAGCCGCCCGACGGCGGCCAGTCCGTCGGCGCGGGTCGGCAGGTCGATGCGCATGGGCTGGTGCGGAAGCCCGGCGTACATCTCGGTCGGGCCGATCGCATCCCAGCCGAGTCGCTGGAAGAAGACGACGTTCGCCGGCTGGATGTGCGCGGTCATGATCCGCCCGCCCAGCGCTGCTGCGGCAGCCACCGCGTAGCGGACCAAGGGCGCACCCACCCCGAGGGTCCGGTACGCCGGGAGCACGGCGAGCCGGTCCCCTTGCCACTCCCCGCCGGCCGGGTCGAGCGGGAACAGCCGGACCGTCCCCACGGCGATCCGATCGCTGAAGCCCAGCACCGCGATGGTGGAGCCCTCTGCGTCGTGGGCGTCCAGGTCCGAGCCGGAGAACACGGCCTGCTCGTCGACGAAGATCCGGTGCCGAATGGTCAGGTGGTCGTCCCGTTCGCCCGCCGACAGCGCGCGCCGGCACACGATCCCGGCGCCGGCCGTCCGCTGGCAGCGGCGTACCTCGGTGCTCAGCTCAGACCGCATGGGAGACCTGGGCCGGCCGCGGACCGATCTGCAGCAGGGCCTCCACGCTCTGCAGTCCCGAGCACGCCTGGCACCGCGCGCAGCCCGCCTTCGCGACGTCGGTGGACATGCCCCGCTCGCTCATGTAGGCGGCCACCCGCCGGTAGATCCCCTCGGTGTACTCCCGCGACGGGGGGACGACATCCTCCATCAGGCTGCCGGCGACGGGCCGGATGGGCACCACGAAGGGGAACACCCCGATGTCGATCGCCCGGCGACAGCCGGCCACCGTCAGCTCCGGGTCCTCACCCATCCCCAGGATGACGTAGGTGGAGACCTGACCCTCACCGAAGCGGCCGACGGCGTACTCCCAGGTGCGGAAGTACTGCTCGATCCCGGTCCGGGCCTTGCCCGGGGCGACCCGCGCGAGGACCTCGGGATCGAAGGACTCGACATGGATGCCGACCGTGTCGATGCCCAGGTCGGCGACCTCGTCGATGACGTCGAGCTTCATCGGGGGCTCGAACTGAACCTCCACCGGCAGTCCGGTCGCCTCCCGGACCGCGTGCCCGCAGCGCGCGACGTAGCGCGCCCCGCGGTCGACGCCCTTGGAGCTCCCGGTGGTCAGCGTGGCGTCGACGGCGCCGTCGAGCTCCTTGGCAGCCAGTGCGACCTCGGCGAGCTGCTCGGGGCTCTTCTTCACGATCGTCCGGCCGGAGTCCAGCGAGACCCCGATCCCGCAGAACCCACACTGGTCGGAGTTGCCCCAGTAGGAGCAGGTCTGCACCACCGTGCTCGCGAACGAGTCCAGGTGCATCAGGCCGATCTTCCAGTACGGAACGCCGTCGGCGGTGGTCAGGTCGTAGTACCGCGGGCGCTGCTGGGTGGACGCATCGGCGAGCCGCCGGTCGCCCTCGAAGACGGCGTACCCCTCGTCCTCGGCCCGGAGGACGTACGGCGAGTCGGCGGCCGCCGCGTTGTCGGTCGGGACGGTGATCGGGAAGCCGCCCACCCAGAGGAAACCGGAGTCCGACGGTCCGGCGCCGCCCGTGCGTCGTTCGATCGGGGCCTCGACCCGGAGGCCGCGCGCCTGCAGGTCCACGACCAGGGTCGCCATCGCCTCGGCCGCCGCGGTCGGGTCCACCGCATCACCGGGAGGCGACCCGAGCGTCGCCGCAGCGGAGGACCCATGACTCATGTTCATTGCACGCTCCCGGTGTGTTTACTTACCGACACAAATCATATTCTTTAGTTAAAACAGGTTCGCGCACGATGTCAAGCGTCGGACCACCCTGTGCGCCCGCTCGCGCCGAGCTCCCGGCAGCGCAGCGCCGAGGCGGCGTCGACCACCACGTCGAGGGGCAGTCCATCGGGATCCAGACCCGCATCGGCGGCCAGCTGTGGCACCCGGCCGACCAGCTCCTCGCGGTGCTCGAGCACCGCAGCGACGTCGGCCGCAGCGCGCCGCAGCTCGTCGGCGACGACACCGATGACGGAGGCGACACGTTCGTAGCCGTCCGGGTCGGCCAGGGCCAGCGGGTACAGCCGTGCCTCGGCCGAGGCGAACCGCGCTCTCACCTCGGTAGGCACCTCGGCGGGGATGTCACCGATCGGACGAACCATCTCTCACCTCGACGTCTGGCGGTCAGCACCGTGGGTTGAACGTGGGATCGACGTTCACTATCGTCTATGATCATCCAGCATGTTGAACGTAGCGCCTCACCCGGGGCTCCGGGTCTGCTGATTGTCAGGGAAAGAGAGGCATCGTGGCCAGGACCGCCGTGGTGGCCGTCGGCGGCAACGCGCTCCTCGCCCAGGGTCAAGTAGGCACCTACGACGACCAGCGGGCCAACGCGGTGTCCATGGCCCGGTCCATCGGCTCGCTGCTCGACGCAGGCTGGCGAGTGGTCGTCGTCCACGGGAACGGGCCCCAGGTAGGCAACCTGGCGATCCAGCAGGAGATGGGTCGGGGCACGGTCCCGGAGATGCCGCTGTTCAGCCTCGGCGCCATGACCGAGGGCCAGCTCGGGTCGATGATCGCGATCGCGCTGTACGGCGTGTGCGGCCGGAAGCACCGGATCGTCGCCGTGCTCTGCCACGTGATCGTCGACCTCGACGACCCGGCGTTCGACCGACCGACCAAGCCGATCGGCCCGTTCTTCTCCCAGGAGGAGGCGACCGAGCTGGCACGGGTCCGGGGCTGGGACATCAGCGAGGACGCCGGCCGCGGCTTCCGCCGGGTCGTCGCCTCACCCCGCCCCAAGGGGGTCGTCGAGATCGACGCGATCGGCTGCCTGCTGGAGGCCGGTCACGTCGTGGTGACCGGTGGGGGCGGCGGGATCCCCGTGGGTCGACGCGGCGGCGTGTGGGACGGTGTGGACGCCGTCATCGACAAGGACTTCGCCGCGGCCGAGCTCGCCCATCAGCTCGGGGCCGAGGCACTGGTGCTCATCACCGGGGTGGACGCCGTACAGCTCGACTTCGGCAAGCCGACCCAGCGACGGCTGACCTGGCTCGACTCCGCGGAGGCGGAGCGGCACCTCGCCGACGGGCACTTCCCGGCCGGGAGCATGGGGCCGAAGGTGAGCGCCGCGGTGGGCTTCGTCGAGCGTGGCAGCGGACGGACCTCGGTGATCACCACACCCGACCTGGTCGTCGACACCCTGGCGAGCACCGATCCCGCGGACACGGCCGTTGGCACCCGGATCACGAGTGTCGCGACCCCCGTCGTCAGCCCGGTGGCGAGTCCGATGGGCACGGCCGTCACGCCGGACACCGGCGAGGGCGCACTGCGATGACCGTGACCCTCAAGCTCTTCCCCGACACCTACGTCGACTCCGTGGTCCAGCTGCGCGGGATGCGGGCGATGCGCGAGCTCGAGGGCGTCGAGTGGGCGAGTGCGGCCATGGCCACCCCCGCCAACGTGGAGACCCTTCGGTCCGAAGGCGTCGAGGCGGCGGACGTGGCCGACGCCGGCTCCAACGACTTCTTCCTGGTCGTCAGGGCTGCGTCCGACTCGGTCGCGGCAGAGGCCCTGGCAGCCGGCGAGTCAGCCGTCACCTCGTCCGGCCGGCCCGACGACGGAGCCTCCCGACCGGAGACCCCGCACTCGTTGCGCGATGCGCTGCGCAGCCAACCGGAAACCGACGTCGCGGTGATCTCCGTGCCCGGGGACTACGCCGCCCTGGCCGCCTACCAGGCGCTGTCGGCCGACCTGCACGTCCTGCTGTTCAGCGACAACGTGCCGGTCGAGAAGGAGGTGGCGCTCAAGGACCACGCGCTGTCCCGTGGTCGGCTGTTGATGGGACCCGGCGCAGGGACGGCACTGCTGGGTGGTGTGGGACTCGGCTTCGCCAACGTCGTCACCCCCGGACCCGTCGGCGTGGTCGCCGCAGCGGGCACCGGGGCGCAGGAGGCCATGTCGCTGCTCGAGCGCTGGGGCGTGGGCGTCAGCCAGGTCATCGGCGTCGGTGGCCGCGACCTGTCGAGCGAGGTCGGCGGCCGGATGGCCGCGGCAGCCATCGCCGCGCTCCGCGAGGACCCGGCGACAGAGGTGATCCTCTTCGTCTCCAAGCCGCCCTCCCCCGAGGTCGCCGCCCGCGTGCTCGCCCACGCCGGGGAGACGCCCTTGGTCGCCGCCCTGGTCGGACTGGACCCTGACTTCCCGGCGCCGGACGGGGTCGTCCTCGCCGACACGCTCGAGTCCGGCGTGGTGCGGACGCTCGGCCGGCTGGGGATCACCCCACCGGACACCACG
>JAICMC010000102.1 GCA_025929465.1 Nostocoides sp. | reverse complement strand
ATGCCGACCAGGCGCGCAGTAATGGCTGCACCGGTGGCTGCGACCTGCGCCATGGCGCAGAAACGCAGACGGGACCGGGGCTGGGCCGGGGGTGGCGCGGGCAGGGGTCAGCTGGGTGGCGCGGGCCGGGGGGTAGCCGGGGGTGGCGCGGGCAGGGGTCAGCTGGGTGGCGCGGGCAGGGGTCAGCTGGGTGGCGCGGGCCGGGGGGTAGCCGGGGGTGGCGCGGGCAGGGTGAGGACGGCGTCCAGGGCCGACAGGGCATGGTCGGCCAGTGCGTCAGCACCCGCACCGCGCCGGTTGGCGCTGTCGCCGCGTGCGGACAGGGCGAGGTCCTCGACGTAGGCCAGCCACGCGTGCACGACCGGGCGGCGCGCGTCGGGCAGCGCGGCATACGCCATCACCCGGTCGGTCATCGCCGCCCGGAGCGTGTCGTGGACCTCGGGCCCGCCACCTGGCCCGAGCAGGCCCTCGCCCCGGACGAGCGCGACGAAGAAGGACCGCCGTCGACGCACCTGCTCCAGGAAGCGGATTACGGTGTGCCGCAACGCATCCCGCCCCTCGACCCCACGAGGCGGGGCGACGTTGCGGAGCATCCGACGGCCGGCGGCGGCGACGACCTCGCGCTGGTAGTCCGCCTTGGTCGGGAAGTAGTGGAACAGCAGCCCGCGGCTGATCCCGGCCTCGGCGGCCACGACGTCGACGGCCACGTCGTCGAGCGGGTTTGCGACGAGCCGGGCCAGGCCGATCCCGAGCAGCTGCCGGCGGCGGTCCTCCGATGACATCCGGACCCGCCGCGCGCCGGCTGGGGACGTCGCGGAGGCGGGTGGTGGCGGAGGCCTCACGCTATTGAGCGTTGCTCAACAGCAGGCTACTGTCAAGGCCATGGACTTCACGCCGTCGCCCCGTTCGCAGGACCTCGCCGACCGGGTCCGGGCCTTCGTCCGGGACCGGGTCGAGCCGGCCGAGCCCGTCATGCGTGCCGAGGTCGTCCGTCGCCGCGCCGCCGGGGAGGACCCGTGGGTGGTCCACCCCCTCGTCGGGGAGCTCAAGTCAGCCGCTCGAGCCGAGGGCCTGTGGAACCTGTTCCTCCCGGCTGGCCACGAGGGGCCGTATGCCGTGCAGTTCGGCACCGACGGCGGGGCCGGCCTGAGCAACGTCGACTACGCGCCGGTCGCCGAGGCGATGGGCCGTTCCTACCTCGCACCCCTCATGTTCAACTGCAACACTCCGGACACCGGCAACATGGAGGTGCTGCTCAGGTACGGCAGCGCGGACCAGCAGAAGCAGTGGCTGGAACCGTTGCTGGACGGGCGGATTCGCAGCGCCTTCCTGATGACCGAACCGGCCGTGGCGTCCTCGGACGCGACGAACATGGCGGCCACCGCGACCGTCGACGGCGACACCGTCGTGCTCGACGGGCGCAAGTGGTGGTCCTCGGGGGCCGGGCACCCGGACTGCAAGGTCTTCATCTTCATGGCGGTCAGCAACCCCGACGCCGACCGCCACCACCGCCACTCGATGGTCGTCGTCCCCCGCGACAGCAAGGGCGTGACGATCGAGCGGATGCTGAGCGCCTTCGGCCAGTTCGACGAGCCGCTCGGGCACGGCCAGGTACACCTGGAGGGCGTCCGGGTCCCGGTGCAGAACATCATCGCTGGTCCCGGCCGCGCGTTCGAGATCGCCCAGGGACGGCTCGGCCCCGGACGGGTCCACCACTGCATGCGCCTCATCGGCCTGGCCGAGATGGCCCTGGAGCTGGCCATCACCCGCAGCAGCGCACGTCAGGCCTTCGGCAGCCGGGTCATCGACCTCGGCGGCAACCGGGAACGCATCGCCAGGGCCCGGATCGCCATCAGCCAGGCCCGGCTGCACGTCCTGCACGCCGCGTGGAAGCTGGACACCGTCGGGGCGCGCGGGGCCCTCTGCGAGGTCGCCGAGATCAAGGCCGCGACCCCGGCCATGGCACTGGAGGTCATCGACCTGGCCATCCAGCTGCACGGCGGCGGCGGCATGAGCGAGGACCATCCCCTCGCCGCGGCCTACGCCGGCGCTCGCTCGCTGCGTCTGGCCGACGGTCCCGACGAGGTCCACCTGGCCACCGTGGCCAAGCTCGAGCTGGCCAAGTACGCCGCCACGGCGGGTGGCCGGTGACCCGGCACGTCCTGGTCACCGGGGCGGCGAGCGGCCTGGGACTGGCCCTGTCCAGAGCCTTCGCGGCGCGGGGCGACGTCGTCCTGGCCACCGACCGGGACCCGGCGGCCGATCCCGGCCTGCTGCCCAGCGGTGTGGAGTACCGCCGGCTCGACGTGACGAGCGATGCCGACTGGGCGGCGGCCAAGCACTGGGTGGACGAGCGCTGGGGTCGGCTCGACGTCCTCGTCAACAACGCCGGGATCGCCACCGGAGGCCGGATCGACGTGTCGACGATCGAGGACTGGGAGCGCGGACTGGCCGTCAACCTGCTCGGCGCGGTCCGGGGCTGCCGCACCTTCACCCCGATGCTCAAGGCCCAGCGCAGCGGGCACCTGGTCAACACCGCCAGTCTGGCCGGCTTCGTCCACGGTCCGGCCATGTCCGCCTACAACGCCAACAAGGCCGCGGTCGTCGCCCTCTCCGAGACGCTGCGCTACGAGCTGGCCCCGTTCGGGATCACGACGAGCGTCGTCTGCCCGAGCTTCTTCCGGACCAACCTGGCCGCCTCGATGCACGGCGCCGACGCGGCCGCCGAGAAGACGGCAGCCCGGCTGATCAACGAGTCCCCGCTCACCGCCGAGGACATCGCCGCCGCCGTCATGGCCGGCATCGACGCCCGGAAGCCGGTCATCCTCACCGACCGCCTCGGCCGGCGCACCTACTGGACCAAGCGGCTGGCCCGTCCGCTCTACGACCGGATGTTCACCCGGGCCGGTGAGCGCGCGGCATACCGGGAGCTGCATCCGGACGGCCGGGGCCAGCGCCCGTGACGAGGCTTCCGGGCAACGCCGCGGCGGTCCGCGACGAGGACGCCTTCGACGTGCAGGCCGTGGCGAAGTGGCTGCGGCACAACGCAGCCGAGCCGATCCGGTCCGACGGGACCATCGAGGACGAGCCCGAGGTCCGGCAGTTCGCCGGCGGGGCCAGCAACCTGACCTACCTGCTGTCGTATGCCGGTCGCGACCTCATCCTGCGGCGTCCGCCGAGCGGGACCAAGGCCCGGGGTGCACACGACATGCCCCGCGAGCACGACCTGCAGGCGGCCCTGAAGCCGGTCTACCCGTACGTCCCGGCGATGGTCGCGCTCTGCACCGACGAGGCGGTCATCGGGAGCACGTTCTACGTCATGGAACGGGTCGAGGGCACGATCCTGCGCACCGACATCCCACCCGAGCTCGGCCTGGACGAAGCCGGGGTACGGCGGCTGTGCCTCAACGCCGTCGACCGGCTCGCCGACCTGCACGCCGTCGACGTCGAGGCCGCTGGACTGGCCAACCTCAGCCGCGGCCCGGGCTACGTCGCCCGGCAGGTCGCGGGCTGGAACGAGCGCTACCGCCGGGCCCGCACCCCAGACGTGGACCCGCTCGAGGAGGTCATGGGCTGGCTGCACCGGCACCAGCCGCCCGACGCCGGGAGGTGCCTGATCCACAACGACTTCCGGTTCGACAACATGGTCCTGTCCCCCGAGGACGCCACCGTGCCCAGGGCGCTGCTCGACTGGGAGCTGGCCACCGTCGGCGACCCGCTCATGGACCTCGCCGGCGCCCTCGCCTACTGGGTCCAGGCCGACGACGACCCGCAGCGGGTCGCGCTCCGCCTCCAGCCGACCCACACCCCGGGGATGCTGACCCGCATCGAGGTCGTCGCGGCATACGCCGAACGCACCGGCCGGATGGTCGCGCCGCAGGACTGGACGTTCTATGAGGTGTTCGGCCTGTTCCGGCTCGCCGTCATCGGCCAGCAGATCTACTACCGCTACGTCCACGGGCAGACGACCAACCCGGCATACGGCCGGTTCGGGGACATGGTTCGCTATCTGGGGAACGCCTGCCAGCGGATCGTCGAAGGATCACCATGAGCCGAATCCTGCTCGTCCGCCACGGCCAGGCGTCGTGGGGCAAGAAGGACTACGACCACCTCTCACCGCTCGGCGAGCGGCAGGCGGCGATCCTCGGGACCTCGCTCGCGGCGCGTGGCATCAAGCCCCGGGTGGTCGTGGCAGGCGGCCTGGAACGCCAGCAGGCGACCGTCACCCGGATGCGCCACGCGGCGGGCTGGGACCTGGCCGTGGACACCGATCCCCGATGGAACGAGTACGACCACCAGGCGATCATCACGGCGCACAAACCGGCCTACCGCTCGATGACGGTGATGAAGGCCGACCTCGTGCGGACCTTCCGCCCCTATCGCGCGTTCATGGCGATGTTCGAGAAGGCGATGATCCGCTGGGCCGAGGGGGACCACGACGGCGACTACCCCGAGACGTTCGCGGCGTTCACCGCACGGGTCGAGAGCGGGCTCGCCGACGTCGTGGCCAGGCTGGGTCCCGACGACACGGCGGTCGTGACGACCTCGGCCGGGCCGGTCTGCTGGGCGCTCGCGAGCACCCTCGGCGGGGACCCGCTCATGTGGGGACGCCTGCAGTACCCGATCGTCAACTCCTCGGTCTCGACGGTCACGACGAGCGCGCTGACCGGTGCCCTGGTGGCCGGCTACAACGACCACTCCCACCTCGACGTGGTCGACCCGGCGCTGGCCACGACGCGCTGAGGCTCAGCGCTCGGGAGGTCGGCCGGCCGACGGGCTGCGCTGCCGGCCGGGACGGCCTGGCCGCCGAGCTCCCGGTAGAGGGCGTGGTAGGACGCGAGGACGTCCCCGAGCTGGAAGAAGTCCACGACGCGGCCTCGGGCGTTGCGCGACAGCTCGGCATACAGGTCGGGGTCGCCGAGGACGCGCTGCACCCCGTCGGCCATCTGGACGACGTCGCTGGGCTGCACGAGGAGCCCGCCGGCCCCCCACGTCGTGCCGGAGGGCGTGGTCAGCGGGTCGCCGATCAGCTGGGCCATACCGCCCACCTCGGTGCCGACGGTGGGGATGCCGGCCGTCATCGCCTCGAGCACGACGATCGGCTGGCCCTCGTTGTAGCTCGGCAGGACGAGCAGGTCGTAGTCCCCGAGCAGCTCGCGCACCTTCACCGTCCCGCGGAAGATGATCTTGTCCTGCAGCCCCATGGCCGCGATCTTGTCGCGGCAGGCCTCGAAGTACTCCGGCACGTGCTCGGTCGGCCCGAGCACGTCGAGGGCGATGTTGGTGACACCGCGGTCGGCGAGCAGGGCGATCGAGTCGATCAGGTCCATCAGCCCCTTGATGGGGACGACGCGAGCGATGTAGACGAGGCGCCAGGTCTGCCCCGGTCCGGCGGCCCGCCGGTCGAGCTGGGCCTGCTGGCGTCGGCGGTACACCCCTTCGAACTCCTCCACGACCATGCCGTTGGGAACCACCATGCTGCGCTCGACGGGGGCGCCGAGGTCGGACGCCTCGGTGATGGCGCTCGGGTACAGGTAGGTGATCGCCTCCGCGCTCGGGTAGCAGAACCGGCCCATCTCGATCCACCAGGCCATCCAGGCCCGCTCCAGCGGGGTGACGTCGAAGGTGTGGTAGTCCGGGGTGGTGACCGGCAGGGCCAGGTTGCGGTCGAGCAGGGTGTTGACGGTGTCCCGGACGTAGAGGTTGTGCTCGGTGAGCAGGAACCGGCCGCCCTGCTGACGTGCGGCGGCGGCACCGATCAGGGACGCGTACCCCGTCGTGTGGGCGTGGTAGACAGCGGCCCTGGGCATCTCCTCGCCGAGGATCGCGTAGCTGAGCGAGAAGAACTCGCGCATCATCCAGAACGTCTGGGACAGCGAGAGCCCGAGCCCCGGCAGGCGACGCATGGTGGCCAGCATGAACTCCTTGGTACCGAGCAGCGCCCACAGCGGGTAGGTCCGGGTGAGCGGGTTCATGCCCTCGTCGTACAGCTGCCACATCGGCTCCATGTCGCCGGCCACGATCGACTCGATCGCGTCGTAGAGCCGCTCCGCGAGCTGCCGCCGCGCAGTGGGACGCATCCCGAGGGAGGAGGGACGCAGGTCCATGAACTCCACACGGTGCTCGTGCATGCTCAGGTAGACGGGCTTGACCCATGCCACGTTGGCGGGCATCCCGTACAGGTCCTCCTGGGGTGATGCCTGGTCCCAGGTGATGTGGATGATCCCGAACGACACGTCGGGGTTGCCCGTGACGATGTCGTGGACCACGGCCGAGACGCCGCCCTTGAGGTAGGGATAGGTCGACTCCATGACGATGGCGACGTCGACCGCCGGGTAGGCGTCCTCGGATCGGGTGTCCCCGGGTCGTGCCGCCTGGACCGAGCCCGTCCCGAGCGGGGCGGTCGACCCGGGGTCGAGGCCACGCGCGGTCTGCGGCGCCGGGCGGGCCTGGTAGGAACGCAGCGGCGTCCGGCCCATCGGGTCCTCCGGCTGGCCGGAGGTGGCAAAGGGGTGTGCGTGGGTTCGGCGGTGCTGCCGACGGGGGATCACCATGAGGTCGCGTGCTTCCAGAAGAGGGTGTACTCGGGAACGCTCCAGTGCTTGACACAGGAGGCGAGGGTGCCGGCCAGCAACGCGATCTCCAGGACTGCGAGGGCGCTGTAGACCGCCCCGCCGTGGAGGAACGTGAAGCAGGCCGCGATGGCCAGCAGGTGCGCGAGTCCGACGACGCGCGGGATGGTGCGCTGGCCGATGTAGTCCAGCTTGTAGGACACGACGGTGACCATGAGGAAGCCCCACGAGGCCAGGCTGACTGAACCGACGAGCCCGGCGGATGCCGGGGCGATGGTGAAGGTGGCGCCGACGAGCCCGAGGTTGAGCACTGCCCCTACGAGGCCGGTTCGGGCCACCGAGGCAAGGACCGCCTCGGACAGGACCGCGGACCGGCCGGTCAGCTCGCGTTGCGAGGAGGACTCCAGGGCCTGCCGCACCTGACCGACCTTGCGGTCCATGGAGGGGGAGAGCCGGACGAAGTAGTAGTTGTAGGCGAGCACGGCCGGCAGCAGCGACATGAAGACGACGGTGACCGGGAACGAGCCGCGCGTCGTGAGGAAGAGGACGTACTTGTCGGCCCAGAGGACCGAGCCCAGCAGCAGCCCGTGCCCGAGGTCGGCCACGACGTCGCGGCGGTCCAGGACTCGGGGTCGGCGCAGGAGGTGCAGCTCGCGACGCAGGAGCGGCAGCTGGCTGAGGATGCCGACGACCGGTGGGAGGAACCACCAGGCCGGCAGGAGGAGCAGGGCGGCGGCGTATGCCGTCCAGGCCAGTCCCCACGACCAGCGCAGCCGGGCGGCGTTGGCCACGACGAGGGCCTGCGCGAACGCCAGGTGCAGGCCGGCGAGTGCGGCATACACCGCGAGCGAGACGACCGACCAGTGCAGGGTGAGACCGAGGGGCACGGCGAACAGCGGGATGAGGACGAGGCTCTGGGCCAGCACCCGCGGCCACACCCGGACGAACTCGGCCCGGATGGCGGGCAGGTCGCCGCCGCCGATGAGGTGTCCGACCGCTCGGTAGATCGGCATCGCCCCGGCCTGGCTGAGCCAGGGGACCGTCACCGAGGAGGCGAGGAGGAGCGAGGAGAGCGTGGCGCCGCCCACGGTGACGGCGGACAACCGGTGGCTGACGACCGGGAAGACGAAGGTGAGCAGCGCGACCGGCGCCAGGTGGAGCACCAGGTGCAGCCCCGAGCGGGCGCTCGCGGCCACCGAGAGTGGCGGACGCCGAGGGGCGAGGGCCGTGCTGGCGCTCGACCGGTCCGGCTGGTTCGCCCGGTCCGGCTGGTTCCCCCGGCGGCCGCGGCTGAGCACCATCAGGGCCAGCCCCCCGGCGACGGCGAGGACGCTCACGACGGTGCTCCCCGGGAGGGTCGCGCGGGTGGTGAGCAGACCCGAGAGGGCCAGGAGGAGTCCGGCGGCGACGGCCAGCGGCCGCCATCCCCGAGTGTGGGCATGCATGTGTGGTCCCCTTGTGCGCGTTCTGGGCGCGTCGGTGGCAGCGGTCATCACGGATGCCGCTGGAAGGTGAGATGAGCTGGGATCAGCTGGGGCCGCCGACATCGGTCGGCGCGCCCCGCACGCTCGTGGAGTGCCGACGAGCGTGCGCGGCTCATGAGCTGGCAGGGCTCGGCCACCGGTACCCTGCCCCATGCACCGGTGACCGAACTCCGCAGGCCACGAACCTGCCCGGGCTGGTGGCTCCGCCGCGTCTTGACGGGGGCCGGTCGAACGCCCGGTGCGCTCGCTGACCCTCTCCGTCGGGGGCCCTTTCGGCGCACGCTCAAGGTAGCACCGGAAGTAATGGAATCTTCAAGGGAAGGTAAGGAAATGGTCAAACGAACGAGTGGGTATCACCCGTTCGGGTAGTCCTTGAGCAGCGGTCCGCGGTGGCGGGGCTCACCGGCGGCGCAGGACGACGCCGTGGTGCGGCTCGACCGCGATCCGGCGCGGAGCGGGCTCGCCGTGCTCGTCGAGCAGACCCGGCGGCACGGCATACGTGATCGAACGCCGCCGGCCGCTGTTCAGGTTGACCGCGGCCCACCCGCCGGTGAAGTCCCGCGACCAGCCGTTGCCGCGCTGCTGCGGCTGCTCGACCGGCTGGCCGAGGTCCCAGTCCAGCTCGGGGACGTAGGGGGTACCGGAGTAGGCGTCGTGCCCGGTGGCGGTGAACGCAGCGTCGCCCCCACCTCCGAAGACCCAGAACGCAGCCAGCCCGTAGCGGACGTTCGGGTGGGTGTCGGTGCCGTCGGTCGCGACCCGGACGATGCTCAGCCCCGGCCCGGTGAGCTGGTCCATCTGGGCCAGGGCCGTCCTCGGGTCCAGGAAGTCGGTCGGGCTCCAGGCGAGCCACACCTCCTCGAACCCTCCGCCGTATGCCGCGTGCCGGGCCCAGCGCCCGGGTTCGCGGCGCGCCTCGGCGATGTTGGGGACGAGCAGCCTGTCCATGGCGTTCAGCCGTTTCCCGGCCGCGGTGACCAGCCGGTCCAGGGCGGCCCGCAGGTCCGGCATCGTCCGGCCACCCTCCAGGGGCGGGTCGAGCGCGTAGTAGTCGTCGTAGATGTCGTTGTCGGCCATCACCCCGTCGAAGGGTGCCTCGTGCAGGAAGTCGGCGACGTTGTCGCACCACCGCTGCCGGTAGTCCGGGTCCCAGGTGGCCATCGCCCAGTGGCCGGGATAGCCCGACCACTCGATCCGGCTGCCGTCGAGCCGGTGGGCGAACCAGTGCTCGCCGGCCTCCTCGGCCTCCTCGAAGCACACCCCGGAGGAGTAGACGGGACCCGGCTCGTAGGAGCGGGTCGAGGACAGGCAGGCGTACGCCAGCACGGTCAGGTCCGGCCGGACGTCCTTGAGCCACGCGGCCGCGTCGACCTCCCAGGGCTGCAGCACCGCCACCCGGTAGTGCGCCGCGGCGAACTCCAGCTGGACCTGCGTGACCGGGTCGCCGTACCGGATCCACGCCCCGAACCGCCGTGCCATGAGCAAGCCTCTCCTCCGGGCTGGACCATCCTCGCGCTGGGCACAGGATAGGGCGAGCCGGGCGGGCGCCTGCCGGCTACGGCCGCGATGGGGCAGAATCCGGCAGATGAGCCTGCAGCCGACGGCCGGACGGTCGAGCCGGCCGCACGGCATCCGGCCGATGAGCGGCCGCGACCCCCACGAGCCGCACCGGGTCTCCTCACCGCTGGAGCTGTTCTTCGACCTCACCTTCGCCATCGCGTTCGGCGTCGCCGCGGAGCAGGCCGCGCACCTGCTCTCCCTGGGGCACGACGCCGGCGCGGTGCTCGGCTTCGTCTTCGCCGTGTTCGCCATCGTCTGGGCCTGGATCAACTTCTCCTGGTTCGCCAGCGCGTTCGACACCGACGACTGGGCCTTCCGGGTGCTGACGATGGTGCAGATGGTGGGCGTGCTCATCCTCGCCCTCGGGCTGACTCCCCTGTTCCACTCCATCGACGAGGGACACGCCCTGGCCAACGGCACGCTGGTCCTCGGCTACGTCGTCATGCGGGTCGCCCAGGTGGGGCAGTGGTGGCGCGCCTCGCGTGGCTGTGTCCCGGCGATGCGCCGGACCTGCCTCACCTATGCCGTCGGCGTGGTCCTCGTCCAGCTGGCTTGGGTCGGGTTCTGGGCCGCCCGGCTGCACGGGCTGCCGGTCCTGCTCATCTGGGTGGTGCTGGTCGGCGCCGAGGTCAGCGTGCCGTGGCTCGCCGAGCGCGCCGGGCCGGGGACGCCCTGGCACCCCCACCACATCGCCGAGCGCTACGGGCTGCTGGCCATCATCGCCCTCGGGGAGTGCCTCCTCGGGACGGTCGCCACCCTGTCGGCCGCCATCGCGCACGGCTGGACGGTGGAGGTGGCGCTCGTCGGTCTGGCGGGCACCGGGCTGGCCTTCGGGCTGTGGTGGCTGTACTTCCTCCTGCCCAGCGGAGAGGCGCTGGCGCACAACCGCACCAAGGGGTTCGCCTTCGGCTACGTGCACATCGCCGTCTTCGGCGCGCTCGCGGCGATCGGCGCGGGCCTGCACGGGGCCGCCGACGTCCTCGCCGGCGAGGCTCACCTCTCGACCCCCCAGGCGGTGCTTGCCGTGGCCGTCCCGGTGGGCGTCTAT
>JAICMC010000108.1 GCA_025929465.1 Nostocoides sp. | reverse complement strand
TGGTGACCGAGTCCAGCCCGACCTCCTCGGCGAGGACGGCGTATGCCGCGAGCTCACCCGGGGCGAACTGCTCCGCCGTTGCCTTGTACCCGATGCGTAGACCCATGCCCCCACGCTACGTGCTCAGGTCGCGCGACGGCGACGGCGAAGGCATGGGTGGCCGCGTGGACGCGACTTGGGGAGGATTCGTGGACGCGACTTGGGGAGGATTCGTGGCGGCGTGGGCTACTGCGCGGGTCGGACCGACCAGCGGGCGACCCAGTACTGGACGCCCCACGGGTCGCCGGACCAGAGCACCCGACCGACCAGGTCGGTCCGCTCCGTCATCATGGATGCCGCCAGCCGGAGCGCCGCCGCGCCGGTCACCAGGAGCTCGTCGCACAGGCCCACGTCCAGACCGAGCAGCGTTGCGGTGTCGGCCGATGCGAGGGCGGCCAGGATGGTGGTGTCGATGCCGAAGGCGCGCTCGTCGAAGGAGCCGGGCGCCTTCGCCGAGCGGCAGGCCGACCCGTCGCCGACGACGAGCAGCAGCGTTGCCGGCGTCCCGTCGTGGCCCGTCCCGGCCCGGACCGGCCCGGACCACCCGGCCAGGGCCAGCAGCCGGCGACCGACCCGCACGCCGAGCGGCTCGCCGGTCCACCCGCCCACGACAGGCGGTCGATGGTCGGCCAGGACGACGACGGAGTCGGCGCCGGCCAAGGCGTCCTGCAGCGCCCCGACGGCCAGCCCCCGGATCTCGGCGATCGGGTCGGTCAGGCCCACGTACCCAGGCAGCAGCATCGGCGAGGACGGCACGAAGACCGCCGCCGTCCGAAGCCGCGGCCCGGCAGCGGTGGTCACTGCAGCCCCCGCGTCGTCACCGACGGCGGGCGCTGACCGGCGATCGTCGACACCATGTCGAGCACCTCGCGCGTCTCGCGGACCTCGTGCACCCGGTAGACGTGGGCACCCAGCCACGCCGAGATCGCCGTCGTCGCAAGAGTTCCGGTGAGCCGCTCACCGACCGGGCGGTCGAGCGTCTCACCGACGAAGTCCTTGTTGGACAGCGACACCAGGACCGGCCACGGCGTCGCGGTCAGCTCGCCGATCCGCCGGGTCACCTCCAGGGAGTGCCAGGTGTTCTTGCCGAAGTCGTGAGCCGGGTCGATCACCACCCGCTCCGGGTCGACCCCCGCCGCGACGGCGCGCTCGGCATACGCCAGGGTGTCGCGCAGGACGCTCGCGACGACGTCGTCGTACTCGATCCGGAACGGCCGGGTCCGAGGGGTGACACCGCCGGTGTGCGTGCAGACGATCGCCGCGTCGTACTGCGCGGCCACGTCGACGAGCTCCGGGTCCGCACCGCCCCACGCGTCGTTGAGGACGTCGGCCCCGACCGCGCAGACCGCAGCCCCCACCTCGGCCCGCCAGGTGTCGACGCTGATGACCAGGTCGGGGAACTCGGACCGGACACCGGCGACGAAGTCGACGACCCGGGACTTCTCCTCCGCCACGCCGATCTCGACGCCCGGGGCCGCCTTGATCCCGCCGATGTCGACGAGGTCCGCGCCGAGCGCGACGACCTCGCGGATCCGTTGGTACGCGGCCTCGGCCGCCCAGGTCAGCCCCTTGTCGTAGAACGAGTCCGGGGTCCGGTTGATGATCGCCATGACGAGCCGGGCGTGCTCGTCGTGGACCCGGTCGCGGAGGCGGAACCTCACGACCGACGCCCGGGGTGGGTATGCCGTGCCCGACCGGCCAGGTCGGCGGCATACCCCTCGACGTTGACCGCCGGCGGCCGCTCACGCACGTCGACCCTCCGCTCCCGAGGCTCGAAACCCGTTGCCAGACGGTCGAACTGGCGCAGCGGAACCAGATCCGGCACCGGCGCCTCCTGGGGTCGGCCCTCCCGGGACAGTCGCGCCTCGCAGGCGGCGATGACCTGGACCGCCATCGGGCCGAGCGTGTCGTGCCGGTGGTGGCGGTGTGTGCGGCGGCCCAGGTCGACCTGGGCCACTGCACCGGGCCCGTGCAGCCGGGCCGTGTCGACCAGGGCCGCGATCTCGACGCCGTAGCCGACCGGCATCCAGAGTCGTTGGAGGAGGGTTCGGCGGATCGCCCACTCCCCCGACAGCGGCTGGACGACACCGACCAGCTCGGGCCAGTGCAGGGCGAGGAGCGGGCGCGCCACGAGCTCGGTCACCCGGCCGCCGGTCTCCACCTCGTGTCCGGTGGCGTCGAGGAGGGGACGGTCGTAGACGGCCTTGACGAGGGACACGTCGTCGTCGTCGAGCAGCGGACCGAGCAGCCCGGTGACGAAGTGGGTGCCCCACTCGACCAGGTCGGAGTCGAGGTGGACGACGATGTCGCCCGAGGTGACGAACTGGGCCTTCCACAGCGCCTCGCCCTTGCCCTCGCGCGTCCCGAGCTCGGGACGGATCTCGCGCGCCCGGTGCACGACCGCGCCGGCACCGCGCGCCACGGCATACGTCTGGTCGACCGAGTCGGAGTCGATGACGACGACCTCGTCGAGGAGGGGGACGTCGAGCACCAGGTCGCGGCGGACCGCCTCGACGATGCTGCCGACGGTCGCCCCCTCGTCGCGAGCCGGGATGACGACCGAGATCCGACGGTCCCCCTTGCGCGCTGCGAGCGAGGAGGCGGTCCAGTCCCCCGACCGGTGCTCGACCGCGCCTCCACCCGTCACACCGCCCAGCGTAGACGGCGGGTCACAGGCTCCTGTCGAGACCGCGGGTCCCGTCGGGGTCGAAGGCGAGGTCGTAGAGCGGGCGGGCCAGCCGTCGCTGCACCGCGGACAGCTCCGGCCGGGCCAGCCGCCGCAGCTGCCCCGGCGGTCGCTCCCCCCGGCCGTTGCCGTCGAACCAGGCGTCCAGCGCCGCCGCAGCGGCCACCATCGCCTCGAAGATGGCGTGCGGCTCGGTCGGGACCGCGTCCTGCTCGACGCCGAGGTGCTCGGCCACCAGCTCCCGGCGCAGCGCCACCGGGAAGGCGTCCGAGGCGGCCGGACCGGACGGCCCGGTCCGCTCGTCGACGACGGCACAGGAGATCTCCGAGTCGCTCGACCACGACCGCCGGTTGAGGTTGTCCGAGCCCACCGAGGCCCAGCGGTCGTCGACGACGCACACCTTGGCGTGCACGTAGACCGGTAACCCGGCCCGGTTGGACAGGGCGAACAACGCCACCCGGTCCTGCCCCGCCGCGAGGATGACGTCGAGCGCCAGGCTCCGCCCATAGAGCTGGACCACCGCACCCATCCCCTCCGAGTCCGGCTCCATCGGCAGGACGACCGCGAGCCGCAGCTCGGGGTTGGCCGTCAGTGCCGCGGCGAAGTGCCTGCCGACCTCCGTCGACCACAGGTACTGGTCCTCGACGTAGACCAGCCGCTCGGCCCGGCCCAGCACCTTGACGATGGCCGACGCCACGCTCAGCTCGCCGTCGGGGGCGAAGTCGAACCCCATCGGCCGGATCCGCGGGCAGGTCCGCAGCACCTGCACCGCTGCGGTCGCGTGTTCCGGCGACGGCGGGGGCGGCGCCTGGCGGCCGAGCGCGTTGGGCGTCTCGTCCTCGCGCTGGATCAGGCTGGAGAGCACCCGCCCCGGGTTGAGGGTGAGCGGCCTGGTGTCCTCCCAGCGCTCGCGGAAGACCGTCTCCACGTCGTACACCGCCGGGCCCTGGACGGCGAGGTGCACGTCGTGCCAGGCCGGGGTCGGTCCGTATGCCGGAGGCATCGGCAGCACCTGCGGGTCGCCCTCGTGCTCGATGCCGTCCCGCCTGCTGTGGCACAGGTCGATCCCGCCCACGTAGGCGATGTCGCGACCCGGGTCCGCGGCATACCGGATGACGACGAACTTCTGGTGCTGGGCGCCGAGCGTGCGCACCCGCATGTCTCGAAGGCACTCCCCGCCCGCCTTCTGGAGGTCCTCGCCGAGGAAGCGGGCGTACTCGGACTGGTAGCCGAAGTGCCGCCAGTGCGAGCGCCAGAGCAGCCCCCGCACGTCGGCGCCCCGCTCGGCGGCCGCGCACAGGGTGGCCGCCAGGGAGCTCGCCGGGTCGTCGGTCAGCCGCTCACCCGGGTCCCCGCGCCAGTCGGCGAGATAGATCCGGTCGCCCGGCCCGACCCCGCCGATCCGCTCGTGCAGCTCGGCGTAGTACGGCCGGCCGTGGACGACCGCCCGGACCGAGTTGCCCGTGCTCCACGCCTGGTCACCAGCATGGATGTCGTCGATCCGGGTGTGCGGGTTGTCCCGCTCGGAGGCGGTGAGGAACCATTCGGCGAGGGACACCAACGCATCCTGTCAGGAGGGCTAGCCTGCCGCCATGCCCGCCCCACCGTCGGTCGACCTTCGGATCAGGATCCGGATGGGCCTGGCCGCCGTCGTCGGGGTCGCCGCCGCCCTGGTCTTCCCCGTCCCGGCCGGCGAGAGCTCGGTGGCGGACGCGCTCATCGGCTTCGCCGTGTTCGGCGTCCTGTTCTGCCTGCCCCTCCTGCGGACCATCATGCGGGCCGGGTCGGAACGCACTGCGGGCTACCTCACCGGCGCCGACCCGACCCGGTCGATCACCGACGTCGTGGCCGTCGTGGCCTCCCTCGCCAGCCTCGGCGGCGTCGCCTTCATGCTCCTGGGTGGCGGCTCCGGCACCAAGGTCTTCGAGGCGGTCGTGACGATCGGCGCGGTCGTCGCCGGGTGGCTCCTCATCCACACCATCTACACGATCCGCTACGCGCGGCACTGGTACAACGCCGAGCGGGGCTGCGTCGACTTCAACACCTCCGCCGCACCACGCTTCTCCGACTTCGCCTACCTGTCCTTCACCCTCGGAATGACCTACCAGGTGTCCGACACCGACCTGAAGACGCCCGACGTGCGCACAATCGTCCTGCACCACACCCAGCTGTCCTACGTCTTCGGCACCGTCATCGTCGCGGCGACGATCAACCTCGTCGTCGGCCTGGCGAAGTAGCCCGTCGTCCCTCCAGCAGGTACCCGGGCAGGCCGGCCACGGCAAGCGAGCAACCGCCGGAGCGAGGCCACCCGCGGCATCGTCAGGGGAGGGTCAGGCCTGACCGATGGAGGCGAGCAGCTCCCGGAACCAGTCGACCGAGGTGTCGAACGCCTTGCCGCCCTTGATCCGGGCGAACTCGATGGCGCGCAGCTCCTCGCCCCGCTCCTCGTCGTGGCCGATCACACCGGCCTGGCGGGCCAGGGCCGACTCGACGGCCTTGTCCGTGCACTGCCTGATCAGGGCCAGGTCCGCCTCGTTGGACGCCGCCGACCGCGAGAAGTAGCCGGACTTCTGGACCATCGTCTTCTCCGCGCCGAGCAGCCCGGCGAACTGCTTGGCGAACCAGGCGCCCGGGTTGACCTTGTCGAGCTGGACGTGCCCGAACGGGTCCCGCGGCACCTTCTCGCCAGCCTCCTCGAGCTGGGCGACGATCTCACTGATGCCGGCCCCCTCGGACAGGAAGATGTTGACGCAGCCGATGTCGTCCATGGTCGCCTTCAGCCGGGCCGCCTCGGCCGCGATGTCGAGCGGGCTCTCCGGGACGAACACGGCGTGCACGTCCCACCGGCGCGGGTCGTTGCCGATCGCCGGGACGTACTCCTGCTCCCCGACCCAGCGGTGGTATGCCGCCGCCGTCGCTGCCGTGAGCCAGCCACAGTTGCGGCCCATCACCTCGTGGATGATCAGCATCCGCGGGTTGGAGGAGTGCTCGGCGATGACGTTCTGGGCGAAGCGGGACCCCTGTTCGGCAGCGGTCCACGCGCCGAGGCTCTGCCGGATCGGGATGACGTCGTTGTCGATCGTCTTGGGCAGGCCGACGACGGTGAGGTCGTAGTCGTTCTCGTGCAGGTAGGCCGCGAGGTCGGCCGCCGTCGTGTTCGTGTCGTCGCCGCCGATGGTGTGCAGGACGTCGACGCCGTCCTTGGTGAGCTGCTCGGCGGCGACGTGCAGCGGGTCCTGGCCCGGCTGGACCAGCCCACGCTTGACGCAGTCCTTGACGTTGGTCAGCTTGACCCGGGAGTTGCCGATCGGGCTGCCGCCGAAGCGGTGCAGCACGTGCGCGCCGGCCCTGATCTCGGGTGTGACCTCGATGGACTCACCGCGGAGCAGGCCGGCATACCCGCTGGTGTAGGCGATGATCCGCACGTCGGGCGCCACCTCGCTGTAGCGCTCGATGAGGCCGCCCACGGCCGAGGACAGGCAGGGTGCCAGCCCTCCAGCGGTGAGCATGGCGACGGTCTTGACGGCCACGGGAGGTACCTCCGGGTGTGCGGCGACGGGGTGCGCGCCTCATTCTGCCCGGGGCTCCGTCGGCCGCATGCGGCGGACCCGGCATACGGACGAGGTGCGGTCAGCCGGTGGCCGCCGCGCAGGGCACCGCGATGGTCTCCGGAGGGGCCTTGGTGAGCGGCGGCAACGCCGGCACGTCGGCGAACGGGACCAGGTCGGTCCACCGGTTGCCGAGGACGAGGTCGAGGGTCAGCCCGGCGCGGTCGACCTTGACCAGCCTGGCTCCCGCCACGTGCTCGGCGAGCCGCTTGGCGGCCAGGTCGGCGTCCGGACCGTAGCGGATCAGGGCGACGTCCTTGGGCAGGTAGACCTTCTCGGGGTCGTTGCCCATCGCGCCTGCCTTGAACCCGCGGGCGACCAGCTCCCCGCGGACGGTCTTGGCCAGGCCCTCCCGGTAGGTCGTGTTGTAGACGTTGACCCTGATCTGGCTGGGTCGGGGCGTCTCGCGGGCCGGTGGGTCGACCAGCTTGGTGAAGCCGGAGCCGATGACGAGGGACACGGTGGTGGTCGTCCTGCCGTCGAAGAAGATCCGCGCGCCGGGGAGCTGGTTGCGGACCGTGAGGGCGTCCTGCAGGGTCTTGGTGCCGTAGTAGATGACCCCGGCGTCGCGGATGTAGAGGTCGTCGGGGGCGTTGGAGGTGTCCACGACCTTGAAGTCTCGGCGCGTGAGCTCGCGGCCCACGCTCGAGGCGACTCCGGGCTCGCCCGTCGCGTTGAGGACCACCAGGTCGAAGGAGTGCCGGCTCGGCGCCGTGACGACCTGGGGTGTGCACGTTCGGGAGGGCTGGCTCTTGCCGAACAGGCCGGTGCCGTATGCCGCCGCGAAGCCGGCCGTGCCCAGCAGGACTCCCGGGAGGGTGACGACAGCGGCGGCCTGGCGCCACTGGTGCTTGCGGTAGCGCTGCTCGGGGCTGAGCGCGAGGTACTCCTCGGCGCGGTTGCGCCGCCACGCGTCCCAATGGCGGAACAGCATCTCGTGGCCTCCCTGACGACCGCTTCGCGGTGGATGGTTGCCGGGCCCGGTCACCCCCGGGCCCGTCGGACAAATACAACATCAGCCTCGCTGGTCACACCTGCAACACGCCGAGGGCGTAGCGCAACCGTGACCATTGCGGACCGGTGCGGAGCGGTCAGGGCAAGGACGCCGCCACGAGCTCGGCGTTGGCGACGAGGTTGAGGGCGCCCCCGGCGCGCAGGTTGTCCCCGCAGATGAAGAAGTCGACGGCTCTGGCCATGCCCGCGGGCTGCCGGATCCGGCCGACGAACCGGGGGTCGGAGCCGACCACGTCGGTGGGCGTGGGGTACTCGTTGTGCTCGGGGTCGTCCAGGACGACGACCGACTCGGCGTCCATGAGGGCCTGGCGTGCGTCATCGGCGGTGATCGGCCGGTCGAACCGGGCGTGCACGGACACCGAGTGGGTCGTCACGACCGGGACGCGCACGCAGGTGACCGAGGCGGGCAGACCCGGGATGGCGAGCACCTTGCGGATCTCGGAGACGACCTTGTCCTCCTCGCTCGTCCACCCGTCCTCGGTGGCCCACCCGACGAACGGGATCAGGTTGAGTGCCAGCGGGGCGGGGAACGGTGATGGTCCCAGCTCGGTCTCGACGAGCCGGCGGATGTCGCCGGGCATCTGGCCGAGGCTGCGGTTGCCCCCGACGAGGGCGATCTCGTCGTAGAGGCGGGCCATGCCGTGCCGGCCCCGACCGGAGGCCGCCTGGAAGGTCGTGAGCACCAGCTCGGTCAGGCCCCAGCCCGCGTGCAGGACGCCGAGCGCGTCGATCACCGCCAGGGTCGTGGCGCCCGGGTTGGCCACGATCCCGTGCGGCCGGTCGGCGATGAGGACCGGGTTGACCGACGAGGCCACGAGCGGCACCCCCTCGGCGGCCCGGAAGTCGGTGCTGTTGTCGATGACGACGGCACCTGCGGCGACGGCGACCGGCGCCCAGGTGAGGGCCATCCGCGGCGGCAGGTCGAACATGGCGACGTCGACGCCCTCGAAGAAGCCCTTCGTGAGCCGTTCGACGACGACCTCCTGGCCCCGGCAGGCGATGACCTGACCGGCGTCGTCGGGTGCGGCCGCGACCTTGACCTCGCCCCACAGGTCGTCGCGCAGGCGGAGCAGGGACAGGGCGGCCCGGCCGATGGCCCCGGTCGCCCCGACCATGGCCAGCGTCGGGCCACCGCTGCTCACCGTGTTCTCCGGCGACCGGTCATCGTCCGGTTCCTCCGTAGACGACGGCCTCTCCACCCGGATCGGTCGAGTCCAGCCCGAACGCCGTGTGGACGGCCCGCGCGGCCTCGTCGAGGCGGTCCGCGCGGGTGATCACCGAGATCCGGATCTCCGAGGTCGAGATCATCTCGATGTTGACCTCGGTCTCGGCGAGGGCACGGAAGAAGGTGGCCGAGACCCCGGGGTTGGAGCGCATCCCCGCGCCGACGAGCGAGAGCTTGCCGATCTGGTCGTCGTAGAGCAACCCGGTGAATCCCACCGTCCCGGAGATCCGCTGCAGGGTCTGCATCGCCGTCGTGCCGTGGGTCTTGGGCAGGGTGAAGGAGATGTCGGTGAGCCCGGTCTCGGTGGCGGACACGTTCTGCACGATCATGTCGATGTTGATCTCGGCCACGGCCAGGGCGGTGAAGATCTGGGCCGCCTTGCCGGTCGTGTCGGGGACGCCGACGACGGTGATCTTGGCTTCGCTGCGGTCATGGGCCACGCCGGCGATGATCGGTGCCTCCACGGGCTCTCCTTCGGGTGCGGGCTGGTCGGTGACGATGGTGCCCTCCTTGTGCGAGAAGGAGGAGCGGACATGGATCGGCATGTCGAAGCGTCGGGCGTACTCGACACTGCGCAGGTGCAGGACCTTGGACCCGGAGGCGGCCAGCTCGAGCATCTCCTCGTTGCTGATCCGGTGGATCTTGCGGGCGGCCGGGACGATCCGCGGGTCGGCGGTGAACACTCCGTCGACGTCGGTGTAGATCTCGCAGACCTGGGCTCCCAGGGCCGCGGCGAGGGCCACCGCCGTGGTGTCGGTTCCGCCTCGCCCCAGGGTGGTGATCTCCTTGGTGTCCTGGCTGACGCCCTGGAAGCCGGCCACGATGACGATGTGGCCCTTGCCGATCGCCTCGGTGATCCGGCCCGGTGTGACGTCGATGATCTTGGCGTTGCCGTGGACGGCGGTCGTGATCACCCCGGCCTGGCTGCCGGTGAAGGACCGCGCGGTGTAGCCGAGGTCGCTGATCGCCATGGCGACGAGCGCCATCGAGATCCGCTCGCCGGCCGTCATGAGCATGTCCAGCTCTCGGGCGGGCGGCAGCGGGCTGACCTCGGTGGCCAGGTCCAGCAGCTCGTCGGTCGAGTCGCCCATCGCCGACACCGCGACGACGACGTCGTTGCCGGCCTTCTTCGTCTCGGTGATCCGCTGGGCCACCCGCTTGATGCTGTCGGCGTCGGCGAGGGATGAGCCACCGTACTTCTGGACGACGATGGGCACGCGTGTTCTCCGGGACGACGGGGGGTGGAAGGGGCCAGTTTATCTGCCGGTCCAGTCCTCGGACACCGAGCCCGTATGCCGGACGGCAGCATACCCCTG
>JAICMC010000174.1 GCA_025929465.1 Nostocoides sp. | reverse complement strand
GCCACCGCCTTCGGGGCGCTGCTCTCCCAGGGCATCGGCGACACGATCCGGGTCTCGCTGTCCGCGCCCCCGGTGGAGGAGGTCAAGGTCGGCAACCAGATCCTGCAGAGCCTCAACCTCAAGCCGCGCAAGCTGGAGATCGTGTCCTGCCCGTCGTGCGGCCGGGCCCAGGTGGACGTCTACACCCTCGCCGAGCAGGTGACGGCAGGCCTGGAGGGACTGACCGTCCCGCTCCGCGTCGCCGTCATGGGGTGCGTCGTCAACGGCCCCGGGGAAGCCCGCGAGGCGGATCTGGGCGTGGCGTCGGGCAACGGCAAGGGCCAGATCTTCGTCAAGGGCGAGGTCGTCAAGACCGTGCCGGAGGCGGACATCGTCGAGACCCTCATCGAGGAGGCCATGCGGATCGCCGAGGAGATGGGCGAGCCGGTCGACGAGGCGTCCGCGGGCGCGCCGGTCGTTTCGGTCAAAGGTGCATGACACCGACCGTATTTGAGGGCAGGCTGTAGCCGTGCTCCGCACCCGTTCACCGATCCGCCCGCTGGGGCGCGGCGACCGTGATGAGGCGCTCGCGCTGTGCGCGCGGGACCTGCCGGCCAACGTGTTCGTCGCGGCCCGGATCCTCGAGGGTGCCCTCGAGCAGCGTTACGGGACGCTGCTGGGGCTGCGCCGTGACGGGGTGCTCGAGGCGATGTGCTGGGTGAGCGCCAACGTCGTCCCGGTCCACACCGACCCCGAGAGCAGCGCGGCGTTCGCCGACCGGATCCGGCGCCAGCGCAGCCGCTGCGCCTCGATCCTCGGCCCGGTCGACCAGGTCGCGCCGCTCTGGTCGTCGCTGGAGCCGACGTGGTCCCCGGTCCGGGCAGTCCGTGCCAACCAGCCGCTCATGGCGACCCGGGCGCCGCCGTCCGTGCACGGCATACGGCTGGACGGCCGGGTCCGTCCCGCGCGCCCGAACGAGGTGGACCTCGTCCTGCCGGCCTCGACGCACATGTTCACCGCCGAGATCGGCTATGCGCCGTATGCCGGCAGCTCGCGCAGCTACCGCGCGGCGATCGCTGGCCTCGTGGACAACGGGCACACCTACGTGGTCGTCGAGGATCGGCGGGTCATCTTCAAGGCTGACATCGGGTCGGTCGCCCTGGGCTGCGCCCAGGTCCAGGGGGTCTGGCTGGCGCCGGAGCTGCGTGGCCAGGGTCTGGCGGTCCCGATGATGGCCGCGGTCGTCGAGCAGATCATGATCGACGACGTCGAGGTGGTGACGCTGTACGTCAACGACTTCAACGCGCCCGCCCGGGCCACCTACGCGCGGGTCGGGATGAGCGACATCGGGACGTTCTGCACGGTCCTGCTCTGATCCCGGGCGCTGGTCGCCGCGACGGTGGCACGGCTGCCGCTCCAGTGGCCGCGGGCCCGGACTGCGCTGCGGGACGCGGGACGGGTCGGCACGGGCTCAGCTCCTGCGGTTCTCCTGCGCCACCGCCATGGCCAGGAACGGCGACAGCGGCACGGTCGGGCCGACGAGCGCCCCGGCGGCGTGGTAGACGTCGGGGCGGCCGGGCCAGATCTGGCTCGTCTCCCGCAGGTTGGCGTCGAGCTCGTTGGCCCACGCCCCTGAGTCGTCGATGAAGTGGCGCTCCGCGTGGTCCCAGAGCCGCCGGTACCACGCCTCCCACCGCGCGTCCCCGGTGGCCTTCCGCAGCGCTGCCGTGGTCTGGATGCCCTCGCACACCGGCCAGTGCAGCCGGGCGGGTGCGACCGGGCGGCTGTCCCAGTCGACGGTGTAGACCAGGCCCTCGTGGCCGTCCACGCCCCACAGGTCCAAGGCCCGGTCGGTCAGCGCGACGGCCGCCTCGATGAGCCACGGCGTGTCGGGCAGGAGGGGTGAGGCATCCAGCGCCAGGAGGAACCGGGCCCACTCCAGGCTGTGTCCGAGGGTGGCGCCGTAGGGCCGGAACGGGTGGTTCGGGTCCGCGCGGTTGTACTCCGTGAGCGGTGTCCAGTCGGCGGTGAAGTGCTCGGGGATCAGCCAGCCGTTGGCCCGGGCCTGCTCGTGGACGATGCGCGCGGCCATGGCCAGCCCGCGCTCGTGCCAGCGCGGGTCGCCCGTCAGGTCACCGACGGCGAGGAAGGCCTCGGTGCCGTGCATGTTGGCGTTGGCCCCCCGGTAGGACTCCTCCGTGGACCAGTCCCTGGTGAACGACTCCCGAAGTGCGCGCTCGTCCTCGGCATACAGGTGGGTGTCCACGACGGCGATGACCCGGTCGAGCAGGGCCGGAGCGTCGGGATGGCCGGCGGCGGCGGCGCCCGCTGCGGCCAGGCCCACGTGGACCTGGTCGTAGGTGCTCTTGGGCTCCTCGGGTCGGCTGGGGTCGGAGAGCCAGCCGCCGTACACCTCGTCGGCGAAGAACCCGTTCAGTGCGGTCATGCCGTGGTCGAGAAGGGCTCCTGCTGCGGGGACTCCGCGCAGCAGGCCGATGGCGGCGACATGGGTCATCCGCGCCGCGAGGAACAGCTGTGGTTGACGGTCGGGAAGGGGTTGTCCGTCGACGTCCAGCCAGTGGAAGCCGCCGCCCGTCCGGATCGCGTTGCGGTTGAACCGGACCAGCTGGGCGAACCGGGCGGCCAGCCAGTCGCGGTGCGAAGGCAGGTCGGTCCAGGATGCGGCGACGGGGGTCACGGGCCTCACGCTACCCGGGCGGAAGGCGCCGGTTGAGCGAGAAGAGCCGGCCGAGAACCGGCATGAGAACGATGTTGACGCCGTGCAGGACTCCGACGATGAGCAGGATCCCGCCGATCCGCCGCAGCTCGAAGCCGACCTGCTCGGCCGTGATACCCGTGATCGGGTGGAGGTCGGACCACGACTGGTCGGGTCGCACCTGGACCGAGAAGAGGATGTAGGCGCCGAAGATGAGGTAGTAGACGATGTCGGTGAGCAGGATGTAGCTCTTCCCGGTTGCGGGGTTGTCGTGGAAGACGTCGGCCGCGTAGGCCCTGCCGAACCGCTTGATGAACGGCCCGAGCCACAGGGCGATCCCGGCCAGGACGACGGTGGTGAGGATCTCCAGACTCCACCAGGGCATGGGCATGGCTCCGTTTCGTTGCTGCTGGACGAGGATGGTCGTGACGACGACGACGACGAGGGCGCCGACCGCCGACAAGGACAACGCTCTGCGAAGGCGCACACGACGACGGCGGTCGTCCTCGATGTCAGCCAGAACGCGCGCGAACAGGTCACCGGAGGGTGGTGGGCTCTGCTCGCGCCGGCCGAAGGCGTCACCGAGGCGTTCGTCGATCCGGCTCATGCCTTCTCCTCCAGTGACCTCTCGAGGGCACGCAGCCCTCGTTGCAGGTGCGTCTTGACCGAGTTGGCCGACAGGCCGAGGGTCTCGGCGATACCGGGGATGCCCAGGTCGTAGAAGTAGCGCAGGGTGACACAGTCCCGCTGCCGACGGGGCAGCGACCGGACGGCGGCAATGACCCGGCGCCGATCCTCCCGGTCCGCGGCCGTGCTCTCCGCCGAGGGCTCGTCGGGTTGTGCGGGTGGTCGGTGCCGCAGCGACACCAGTCCCCGCCGGTTGTGGTCGCGGGCCAGGTTGATGACGATCGACCGCAGGTAGGCCGCTCCCTTGGCGGGGTCCTCGATCCGGTGGGCGGCCCGAGCCAGCCGGATGAACGCCTCCTGGACGAGGTCCTCGGCGGCCGTCTTGTCCTCGACGTACCAACGGGCCATCTGTACCAGGGAGGCGGCCTCCTCGTCGTACAGCACGACCACCAGGTCACCGGGGCCGGGCTCCCGCCGTCCGCCGAGCAGCGCCTCCCCGCTCACTGGTTGCACTCCATCACCCCCACAGACGATGTGGTGGACCGCGTCGGGTGACAACCGTCCGGGGAAGGGCCCGTTCGGGCCACCCGCGTCACCCGCGTCACGAGCTCTCGACGTCAGCCCAAGTGTAGGAACACGACGACGAGAGGAAAGACGATGGTGGGAACCGCGCACCAGCGGATGGCGACGGACGCAGCGGCAGGCGGCCTCCTGGGTGCCGGGTGGGGTGTCCTGGCCAGGATCTTCATGCGGTGTCTGGCCACCGAGCCGGCGTTCAGCTGGTCGGCCACGTTGGCCATCCTGGGGCTGAGTGCGGTCCTGGGTGCCGGCCTCGGCGCGGTGCGCGGTGCCCGCCGGCGAGGCGGTCGACGGTGGTGGCTCGCGGTCCCGGTACCGGGCCTGCTCCTCTTCGCCGGACCTGGCGCGCTGCTCCTGCCGGCCCTGGCGGCGGGACTGGTCGCCGGACGAGTGGGTGGCCGGTGGGTGCGTCGGGCCGTCGTCGTGGCCGGGGCCGCCGGGGCGCTGGCCCTGCTCGGCGTCTCCGGCGCCGCCGGGCCGGTGAGCGACCCGTACGTCCTCGACCCGCCGGGACCGGTCGCGCTCGTCCCGGGCCTCGTCCTGTTCGCGGTCGCCGCCCTCCTCGTCGGTCTCGGTGCGTCGACCTGGACCGGGCCGTGGGTCACGCCGCCCCAGCCACCAGCACCCACCGAGGAGGCCGAGCTCACCCGGAGCCGTGACGACGCTCGTCGATGACCGCTCCGGCGAGCGAGCCCACGACCATGACGGCGGTGAGGGCCACCACCCACACCGAGAGCACGAACGCGGCGCCGATCGGTCCGTAGTCGGTCACCTCGTCGACGATCTGGTCGGGGACGACGAGGGTGGACACGACGGACGCGATACCGAGCCCGAGGCCGATGAGCCCCGATCCGGGCAGCAGCCGTCGCCAGGCAATGCGACCGCCGAGGAGCAGGCGCTGGGTCCACCACGCGAAGGCGGCACCGCAGACTCCTTCGGTGAACGCAACGAGGAGCCAGCCGACCGGGTGGGAGCCGGCCGGCGCACGGGAGAGTCGCGCGGCATACATGGCCAACGCCATGGCCGGGGTGAGCGCGACCACCCAGACGACCTGCCGCCACAGGCTCGTCCACGGCGCGCGGGTCACACCCCACACGGTCTCGAGCATCCGCTGGGTCGTCGTCGCGGCGCTCGTGGCGAAGGCGACGGACAGGACCAGGCCGAGGCCGAGGACGCCCAGGCTGGGTCGGTTCCGGGTCTCGAAGAGGGAGCTGAGCGCGGTCGTGCTGGTCCGGTCGAGGCCCAGCAGGTTGGTCAGCAGGACGACCACCGACCCGAGGTGGAAGCGGCGCAGCAAGGCCGACATGGCCACCAGAAGGGGCGCGGTGCACAGCACCTGCTGAGCCGCCAGGGCCAGGGTGTGCGTGGCCACGTCCAGCCGCAGACCCTGCTGCCACGCGTGACCGGGCAGGGAGCGCTGCCAGCGGGTCGCCCACACCTCCACCCGGGCCGCGAGCACGGCCCGGCGGTCGGTGCGAGCAGCCGTCATGGCCCGATCTTCGCACCCCGGCACGTAGGGGTCGGGAGAACCCGGGCGCGGCGGTCGGTGATCGCCGGATGCCCGTCGTGGTCGAGCCGAGGTGGCAGTCGCCGGTTCGGCGACTGGGCCGATAGGTACCCACGGGTGTT
>JAICMC010000094.1 GCA_025929465.1 Nostocoides sp. | reverse complement strand
GCGAAGTCGGGCGACCGCGGCCGTCATCCGGGTGGCCAGCAGGTAGAAGCCGACGACGTTGGCGGGCAGCGCCACCGGCAGGGTGACGAACCCGCCCACGCTGGTGACGAAACCGCCGGCCGCGGCCAGCTTGAGATGGCCGGCGACCACTGCGCCGACGGCCTGCTCGACGTCGCCCCCGTTCCTGCGCAGGGCCGCGTCGGCCACCTTGGCGGCGGAGTCGAACGGACCCCTGCCGTCGATGCCGGTGTCGAGCAGGTTCTCCACGACCCTCGTGGCAGAGCCGGCGATGACGCCCTGCCTGCCGGGTGCGTCCTTGGCCTGGTCCAGCGCCGACCGGTGCGGCGCGACCTCGTCCTGCCTGCCACGTCCGAAAACCACGTGCCGCCTCCTTCTCGATCCGCCTGCGGCGCGGGTGTTGCCGCAGGTCGGGAGCGTGTGCCGAGGGCCATCCTGCCACGCTGCATCCCGCGGACTAGCCTTGTGAACATGACCCCCTCCCCCGCCGACCCGGTCGACCGCAGCGACGACAGGACCACGGCATACGCCCACCCCGAGCGGCTCGTGAGCACCGACTGGCTCGCCGGCCAGATCGCCGCCGGCGCCACCGGGCCGGGCCGGGCCGTCGTCGTCCTGGAGTCCGACGAGGACGTCCTGCTCTACGAGACCGGTCACCTCCCGACAGCGCTGAAGCTGGACTGGCACCAGGACCTCAACGACCCGCTCACCCGCGACTACGTGGCAGCCGACCAGTTCGCCCGGCTGATGACGGCCCGCGGAGTCGGCCGGGACACGACGGTCGTCGTCTATGGCGACAAGAGCAACTGGTGGGCGGCCTACGCCCTGTGGGTGCTGAGCCTGTTCGGGCACCCCGACGTCCGGCTGCTCGACGGCGGACGCGCCCTGTGGGTGGCCGAGGGCCGCGAGCTGACCCGCGACGTCCCGGACGTCCCCCAGGCCGGGGACGATGCGGCATACCCCCTCGTGACCCGCGAGGACGCACCGATCCGTGCCTTCAAGGACGACGTGCTGGCCCATCTCGGCAAGCCGCTCGTCGACGTCCGCTCGCCGGGGGAGTACTCCGGCGAGCTGCTGCACATGCCCGACTACCCGCAGGAGGGCGCTGTCCGCGGTGGTCACATCCCCGGGGCCAAGTCGGTGCCGTGGGCCCGGGCTGCCGCCGAGGACGGCCGGTTCCGCTCCCGCGAGGAGCTCGAGGCGATCTACCTCACCGAACAGGGCCTGTCCCCCGAGGAGGACGTCGTGGCCTACTGCCGGATCGGCGAACGCTCCTCGCACACCTGGTTCGTCCTCACCCACCTGCTCGGGTTCGAGCACGTCCGCAACTACGACGGTTCGTGGACCGAGTGGGGCAATGCCGTGCGTGTCCCCATCGAGAAGTGAGCTGCGTTGTCCTCCAGCCCAGCCCGTATGCCGGACTCGCTCGCTGACATCGCCGCGGACTTCCGCGAGGCCTCGCCCCAGGAACGCCTCCAGCTGCTGCTGGAGTTCAGCGACGAGCTGCCCGAGCTTCCCGAGCGGTACGCCGGCCACCTCGACCGGCTCGAGCAGGTCCACGAGTGCCAGTCGCCGCTGTTCCTCCTCGTCGAGGTCGGGGGCGAGCCGGGGCTGGCTGCCGGCGACCAGCGGGTCGACCTGTTCTTCTCGGCCCCGCCGGAGGCGCCCACCACGCGCGGCTTCGCCGGGATCCTCCGGGAGGGCCTGGACGGGCACACCGTGACCGAGGTGCTGGGGACGCCCGACGACGCGCCGATGTCCTTTGCCCTGGCCGAGGTCGTCTCCCCCCTGCGCCTGCGCGGGATGGTCGCCATGTTGTCCCGGATCAAGCGGCAGACCGCCCTGAAGTCCCGGGCCGCCGAGCCACCGTCTGCTGGGACGGGGTAGGTCGCCGAGCGCAGGGTGCCCCCTCGTGCGCGGTGACGCGTCCTCTGCTCCCCAGCGGTGCAGCCCGGGGTGGTCAGGGCTCACGGCTAGCCTTCGGGCGTGAGCCCGCTGCCGCTGCCCGGCGCCGCCGTGGCCGTCGCGACCACGCCGGAGCGGGCTGCGCTGTGGTCGCCGCAGTGGCAGTGGGCCGGGCCGCTGTCGGGCCTACCCGGCGTCGTCGCCGACGTCGAGGCGGCGTCGCGGCCACGGTGGGTCTGGTGGTCGGCCGAGCCCGACATCGTGCCCGTCGTCGCGGCCGGCACCCACCTCGCCCGAGCCTGGGACATCGCCGAGGCGCACCGGCTGCGGCACGGCGGCTGGTCGGTCACGCCCGGTCTGGCGTGGGCGGCCGCGCAGGGCCTGGACCCGGCCGGTCTTCCCGCTGCGCCGACCGACGACCTGTTCGGGTTCGCCCACACCGCGACCGACCGCGAGGATCCCGACGCGGTGGTCCTCGCCTCGGGGCACCTGCGCCCCGACGGCGGCACCGCCGGCTGGCTGCGCACGGACGACCGGCTGGCCGCCTGGGCCCGCGCGGCACACGAGTGCCACACCCGTCAGGGGGCCGGGCTCGGCCCCCGCGAGCGCTCAACCGTCCACTCCGAGTCGGCCGCCGCCCTGCTCTGTGTCGAGCTGGCCCGCGACGGGCTCCCCATCGACCGGGCCGAGGCGCAGCGGCTGATCGCGGCGTCGGCAGGTCCCCGGCCGGACACCCCGGAGCAGGCGCTGTCCGCCCGTCGGCAGCGCGACCGGCGGGTGCTCGACCTCGTACCGGGCGCCACCCGCACGGACCTGCGCAACCCGGCCCAGGTCAAGGACCTGCTGGCCTCGGTCGGGATCACCGTCCCCAACACCCGCAAGTGGGTCCTGGACGCCTACCGCGACGTCCACCCGGTCGTCCCGGCCCTGCTCGCCTGGCGTGCCGACGAGCGGATCGCGACCACGTACGGCTACGGCTGGCTGGACGCCCACGTCGGAGCGGATGACCGGCTGCGCGGTGCCTGGTCGGCGTGCGACGGCGCGGCCGGACGGATGACGGCTCAGAACGGCCTGCACAACCTGCCGGTGTCGCTGCGGCCGGCGGTGGCCGCGGAGCCCGGGCACGTCCTGGTCCGGGCCGACCTCGGCCAGATCGAGCCACGGGTGCTCGCCGCGGTGTCGGGAGACGCTGCGTTCGCCGCGGCCACCCGGGCCGACGACCTGTACGCCCCCGTCGCCGACCGGTTGCGTGTGGAGCGTCCGGTCGCCAAGGTGGCCGTCCTGGCCGCCATGTACGGACAGCGCAGCGGAGCGGCCGGTGCCGCTCTGGCCGGTCTGGAGCGGGCCTACCCCGTCGCCATGGCCCACCTGGACCGCGCGTATGCCGCGGGCCGTCGCGGTGAGCCGGTCCGCACCTTCGGGGGGCGCCTGGTGCGCACCGACACCGGCTTCGGCGCCAGCCCCGTCGGCGCCGACCCGGACGTGGACGCCGGCCGCGGGCGGTTCGCCCGCAACGCCGTGATCCAGGGATCTGCCGCGGAGCTGTTCAAGGCGTGGGCCGCGACCGTGCGGGCCACCACGGTGGACCTCGGTGCCGAGATCGTCCTCTGCCTGCACGACGAGCTGCTCGTCCACGTCCCCGAGGAACACGCCGCCGAGACCGTGGTGCGCGTCGGGTCCGCGCTGACCGACGCGGCCCGCCGGTGGACCGGTTCCCAGCAGGTCCGCTTCGTCACCGACACCTCGGTCGTCCGGCGCTGGTCGGAGGCCAAGGGCTGAGTCCGGCGCACGGCATACCCCGCCTGCGACGTCACGGCACAAGGGCGCCCCCGGTGTCCCTCGGAGGGGAGGGGACGCCGGGGGCGCGGGCCAGGGACGGGGCGGGGTCAGTCGCCGTCGGCGACGTTCTTCAGGAAGGCCTCGAACTCGGCGCCGATCTCGTCGGCCGAGGGCAGCTGGTCGGTCTCGGTCGCGAGCAGGCTGGGACGCGACTGGCTCTGGACGAACTGGTCGTACTGCTGCTCCAGCGCGGTCACCACCTCGCGGACCTCCTCGGACCCGGCCACAGCCTCCTCGATCTCGGCCCGACCGTGACCGGCGGCCGACACGAGCGCGTCGTTGGGCAGGTTGAGACCGGTGGCTGCGCTGATCGCGTTGAGCGCGGCGAGCGCACCATCGGCGAACTCGGACTGGGCCAGGTAGTGCGGGACATGGATCGCGAACCCCATCGCCTGACGTCCACTCTCACCGAGCCGCAGCTCGAGCAGGGCCGCGAAGCTGGCCGGCACCTGGATCCGGCCGAACGGCGACACCCGGTCGCCGACGAGCGTCGGGTCGGTCGCGTGCACGGTGTAGCCGACGGGACGGGTGTGCGGCACCGCCATCGGGATGCCGTGGCTGGTGACGACGAGGGTGATACCGAGGGCGTCGACCAGCTCGCGGACGGCCTCGACCATCCGCTCCCACTGGTAGTCCGGCTCAGGACCGTCCAGGACGTAGTAGGTCTGGCCGTCCCGGTCGACGAGGCGGTGCAGCAGGATCGAGGGGTCCTGGTAGGACGCCCAGGCGCTGCCGTCGAACACCATGGCCGGTCGCCGGCCACGGTAGTCGAGCACCTGGTCGACGTCGAAGGAGGCGACGACGTCGGAGTCGCCCGTGTCCAGCAGGTGGCGGACGAGCACGCGCTGGGTGTTCCCGGCGTCCATGAAGCCACCCAGGGCGATCAGGAGCACACCGGGTCGCGGCTCCAGATGACCGTCGGTCTCGTAGCGGTACAGCTCTGCGGGGTTCAACACGCTGTTTCCAACGCATCGCGGCGGGGCACCATTCCCACGGACCTCCTCAGCTCGGATCCGGGCCGCGGGTGGCGGATGGACCGAGCATCATGCCGTACCGGACACCGGTGGGGGGCCGGTTCGACACATCTGTGTCCAGCGGGCGCCGCACGAAAGGTTGTCCGGCCCACCGAATTCGAAACGCAAAGGTCACACTGTTGTCAAGGTGCTTGACAGCCCCACCGTCATAGACGACAGTTTGGGCGCAGTCGGCTCCCTCGGGGCCGTGTACGACGGGCCGGATCTCGGACCGTTCGGTTCATCACCGGCCCGCCTCACGGGCCAGATCATGGAGGAATGTTGATGCGGACTCGCACGCTGGTCCACGTCGCGGCGCTGAGCGCGGTCGGGGCCATGGCCCTGTCGGCCTGCTCGAACTCGACCTCGGGCGGAGGCCTTTCGGGCTCAGCATCGAGCGGCGGCGGTGGCGGCACGACCTACACGGTGGCCTTCGAAGGCCCGCTGTCCGGAGACAACGCCCAGCTCGGCATCAACGAGGTCAACGGCGTCCAGCTGGCCATCGACCAGGCCAACGCCAAGGGCGACCTCGGCTTCACGGCCAAGCTGCTCAAGGCCGACGACGGCGGCGACGCGTCCAAGGCGCCCGCCGCGGCTGCGCAGGTCCTGCAGGACGCCACCGTCATGGGCGTCGTCGGGCCGTCGTTCTCCGGCGCCAGCAAGGCCGTCGGCAACATCTACGGAGCCGCGGGCCTGACCATCGTCAACCCCTCGGCCAGCAACGGCACGCTGCAGACGCTCGGCTTCAAGACCTGGCACCGCGTCGTCCCCAACGACTACGCCGAGGGCCCGGCCGTGGCGGACTGGATGGCCAAGAAGTTCAAGAAGGTCTTCATCGTCAACCACCTGTCCGACTATGGCGCAGGTGTTGCCGGGGCCGTCGAGAAGGAGCTGAAGGCCAAGGGCGTCACCGTGCAGACCGCCGGCGTCGACGCCAAGACCACCGACTACGGCGCCATCTCCCAGACCGTCAAGCAGTCCGGCGCTGACGCCATGTTCTACGGCGGGTACGACGCGCAGGGCGCCCTGTTCGCCAAGGCGCTGACAGCCGTCGGCTTCACCGGCGCCCGGGTCGCCGGCAACGGTGTCAAGTCCTCGGTCTTCACCGCAGGTGCCGGGGCTGCCGGCAATGGCTGGTACTTCAGCTGCGGCTGCCAGGACGCCACCGTCGCGCCGAGCGCGAAGGACTTCACCGCGGCCTACACCAAGGCGTTCAACACCCCGCCGTCGACCTACTCCCCGGAGGCGTTCGACGCGACGAACATCGTGCTCGACGCCATCAAGGCGGCCAAGGCGGCCGGCAAGGTCGACCGGGCTGCGGTCAACGACCAGGTCAACAAGACCGACTACGCCGGGATCACCGCCCAGATCAAGTTCGGCCCGAACGGCGACCTGCCCGCCGGTACAGGAACGGTCAACCTCTACACCCAGAAGAACGGCAAGATCGTCTCCCTCGGGGACGTCTCGAAGGCCAGCTGAAGCTCAGCACCGTGACAGACCGGGGGTCTGCATCCGCCGCGTGCGGGTGCAGACCCCCGGTTTCGGTGAATCGGACCCCCTGCCGGTGAGCAATAAGGAGAATGCGCTCCCATGACCGACTTCATGAACTACCTGGTGCTCGGGTTGACCCGAGGATCGATGTACGCGCTCATCGCGCTGGGTTACACCCTGGTCTACGGCGTCCTGCAGCTGATCAACTTCGCGCACAGCGAGGTGTTCATGTCCGGCGCGTTCGGTTCGTACCTGGTCATCGGGATGTTCGTCCATGACGGCCAGCACCTGGCCTGGTGGCAGGTCTCGCTCGTCATGATCCTCGGCCTGCTCTCGGGTGCGCTCGTGGGGGCGGGGGTCGCCTGGGCCCTGGAACGGGTCGCCTACCGACCACTACGACAACGGGGGGCGCCCAAGCTGGCCTTCCTGATCAGCGCCATCGGCATGTCGTTCTTCCTGTCCCAGCTGGCCGGCAAGCTGTTCAACCGGCTCTCCCAGAACCAGTTCCCCAGCTACTTCGACCAGAACAAGGCCGTCCTGCACATCCTGGGAGCCGCGGTCTCCCGGATCCAGCTCATCGTCATCGTGACCGCCCTGCTGATGATGTTCTCCCTGGACCGGCTGGTGTCCGGAACCAAGCTCGGCCGGAGCATCCGCGGGGTGGCCGAGGACGCCCCCACCGCCGCCCTCATGGGCATCGACATCGACAAGACCATCTCCCGGACCTTCATCATCGGGGGCGCGCTCGGGGGCGCCGCCGGGTTCCTCTTCGGGACGACCTTCGTGTTCTCCAACATCATGGGGTTCATCCCCGGCGTCAAGGCGTTCGCGGCGGCCGTCCTCGGCGGCATCGGCAACATCCGCGGGGCCATGATCGGCGGCCTCCTGCTCGGCGTCGTCGAGAACATCGTGCCGACGGCCCCCTGGGACGGCTCGGGCGGCTGGATCGGGCTGCAGTGGACCGACGTGGTGGCCTTCGTCGTCCTCATCCTCGTCCTGGTCTTCCGACCCACGGGCATCCTCGGCGAGCGTCTGGGGCGTGCAGCATGAGCGCCTCGATCCAGCGCCGCCCCGGTGAGCGCCTGCGCGACAACCCGCTCGTCGGCCGCGCGCTGGGCTGCCTGGCGCTCAGCTTCGTGCTCGCCCTGATGATCGGCAAGCAGGAGGGCACCCAGCAGGACTTCGGCCTGGCCTTCCGAGAGGCCATCCTCGGCCCACGGATCGTGTGGTTCCTCCTCATCGGGGTGCTCGTCTTCCTGCTGCTCACCTTCGGGCCCCGGGTGCAGCCCTACGTGCACCGGCCCGGCATCCGCCCGCTCGCCATCGGTGGCCTCACCGTCGTCGTGGCGTTCTCGCTGCTGAAGTGGACGGACTCCACGGTCGTCTCGGACGGCAAGTTCAGCACCTTGTCCGAGGCCGCCAGCAAGACCGGTCAGCTCGCACCGCTGGCCCGGACCTTCTTCACCCCACCGCTGCCCTGGGTGCTGTTCGTCGTCGCGTTCGCGGTGGCGGCGGCAGCGATCGTCCTGCGCAAGGCGGCCCTGTCCTGGGTCGGCGTGGCGCTGTCCGTCCTGGTCGGCCTGTGGGCCTGGTACTCGCACTCCCTGGTGGTGTCCCTCCTCGGCACGCCGGACCACTCGACGGGCGCCCTCGTGGCCCTGCTCGGCTTCCTGGCGATCGCCGCAGCCTGCGCAGCGACCGCCCTGTCCGCCGAGGAGTCGGCCAACACCCGGGGGTTCGTCAACCGGATCTTCGCCTGGCGACCCGGTATGCCGCTCGTCGCTGTCGCCCTCGTCCTGGGGGTGATGGCCTTCGCGATAGCCACCTGGTTCTCGCCGAGCAACCAGAACGCGACCTTGGTCGACACGGCGTCGCTGTTCTCCTCGACCGGGCTGGCGCCGCTTGCCAAGGCCTACCTGAGCTGGCTCGGCTACCTGCTGTTCGTCCTCTCCCTCGCGCTCGCCGCCTTCGCGGCCTACCGCCGGGACCCCCGCCTCGCCTGGGGCGCCGCCGTCCTCGGCCTGGTCAGCCTCGTCCTGAACCTGGTCGCGCTGTACTCGATCAGTGCGCTGGGGGCCAAGTCGGCCTTCGACGGCGCGAACGGTCCCTGGGACAACCTCGGGACCGGTGGGTGGCTGGCCAGCGCGGCCTTCCTCCTGCTCGCCGGGGCCGGCTACGTCGTCGCCACGGCGGGTCGCGAGCGGGGCACCATCGCCCGCACCCAGTCCGACGTGCTTGCGGGTATCGGCAAGATCCCCGGCATGTCCAAGGCACTGATCCTGCTCGTCGTCGCCGGCGCGCTGTTCTACCCGCCGATGGCCACGCCGTTCTGGCAGAAGGTGCTCGTCTCCGAGATCGGCATCTACGTCCTGCTGGCGATCGGCCTCAACGTCGTCGTCGGCTGGGCCGGGCTGCTCGACCTGGGCTTCATCGCCTTCTACGCGATCGGCTCCTACACCACCGCATACTTCGTCGGCGCCCTGCCCATCCAGCCCCCGGAGTGGATGCGGCTCTCCCCGCTCCTGTGCATCCCGATCGCCATCGTCGTCTGTCTGATAGCCGGCGTATCGCTCGGCTATCCAACGCTGAGGCTGCGCGGGGACTACCTGGCCATCGTCACGCTCGGGTTCGGTGAGATCATCCGGATCGTCGCCGTCAACAACCCGGGCAACTTCACCAACGGTCCCAAGGGCGCCTTCGGCATTCCCACCCCGGCCATCCACCTCGGGCCGATCCACATCGACTGGGGACAGTCGTCGCTGCAGTACTGGTACCTGCTACTCGTGATCACCGGTCTGGTCATCCTGGCCTTCAACCGCCTGGAGCAGTCGCGTCTGGGCCGGGCGTGGGCGGCCATCCGGGAGGACGAGATCGCCGCACAGGCGACCGGCGTCAACACCCGGAACGTCAAGCTGCTCGCCTTCGCGATCGGCGCCTCGACCTCGGGTGTCGCCGGCGTCTTCTTCGCCAGCCAGATCGGCTACATCAACCCGGACAACTTCGTGCTCAACAACTCCATCCTCGTGGTCGCCTATGTCGTCTTCGGCGGGATGGGCTCGCTGCCCGGCGCGATGGCCGGCGCGGCCGTCCTCACCTGGCTGCCGGAGTTCCTCAAGGACCAGGTGCCGGCCGAGGACCGCCAGATGTGGATCGGCGCCGTCATCCTGCTCATGATGATCTTCCGCCCGGCCGGGCTCGTCCCGGCCAGACGCCGGACCGCCGAGCTGCATGGCTTCGACGACGCGTCCAGTGCCGAGACGTCGGCGGTGCCCGCCGGCGAGGGAATGGGAGGAACCAAGTGAGCGCCGAGGCGACCCAGCCGACCACCAGCACCCGCGAGGTGGTCTTCGACGTCAGGAACATCACCCTGCGCTTCGGTGGCGTCACCTCGATCAACGACGTCAGCCTGCAGATGTACCGCGACGAGATCCTCGCCGTCATCGGCCCGAACGGTGCCGGCAAGACCTCGCTGTTCAACTCCCTCACCGGGGTCTACACCCCGCAAGAAGGGACGATCACCCTGGCCGGCCGGTCCGGCGACACCCCTCAGCGGGTGATCGGGCAGAAGACCCATGTCATCAACCACATGGGAGTGGCTCGGACCTTCCAGAACATCCGGCTGTTCCCGGCGCTCACCGCGCTGGAGAACGTCAAGGTCGGTGTCGAGACCCGGATGAAGGCCGGACCGGTGTCGGCGATGCTCGGGCTGCCGCACCAGCGCCGCGAGGAGCGGGAGAGCACCTCGCGGGCCTACGAGCTGCTCACCCTCGTGGGCCTGCGAAGCCGGGCCAACGAGCTGGCCGGGTCGCTCGCCTACGGAGAGCAGCGGCGCCTGGAGATCGCCCGCGCCCTCGGGACCAGTCCGGGCGTGATCCTCCTGGACGAACCGGCGGCCGGCACCAACCCGGTCGAGAAGCGGGACCTGGCCGACCTGATCCGGTTGATCAACCGAGAGCTCGACATCTCGGTGCTGCTCATCGAGCACGACATGAAGCTCGTCATGTCGGTCGCGGACCGCCTCGTCGTGCTCAACTTCGGCTCCTTGATCGCCGAGGGCCTGCCCGAGGAGATCCAGAAGAACCCGGCCGTCATCGCGGCCTACCTGGGCACGTCGGCCGAGGAGGCCGTCGCCGAGGTGGAGAACCAGCCCGAGCTGCACGTCATCGCCGACGACACCAGCAACATGACCAGCCTGGAGGACGCAGGCGCGACACCCGGGGAGGAGACCCCATGAGTCTGCTCGAGGTCGACGACATCGAGGTCCGCTACGGCGCGATCCGGGCCCTGAAGGGGGTCAGCTTCGACGTCGACGAGGGTGAGGTCGTCGCCCTGCTCGGCGCCAACGGGGCCGGCAAGACGACGACCCAGAAGACCGTGTCCGGGATGCTGCGCCCGGCGCTGGGCCAGATCCGGTTCGACGGCCAGCGGATCGACGGCATACCCGCCCACAACCTGATCAACCTGGGCATCTGCCACGTCCCGGAGGGCCGGCGCGTGTTCCCGCTCATGACCGTGGCCGAGAACCTCGAGATGGGCGCGTTCCGGTTCAAGCGGCCCGACGAGCAGGTGCTGGCCCGGGTGCTGGACCTGTTCCCGCGGCTGGAGGAGCGCTACAAGCAGCACGCCGGCACGCTGTCCGGTGGTGAGCAGCAGATGCTCGCCATCGGGCGGGCGCTCATGGGCAAGCCGCGTCTGCTGCTGCTCGACGAGCCGTCGATGGGGCTCGCGCCGCTGATCATCAAGCAGATCTTCGACATCGTCAAGGAGATCAACGAGGAGGGCGTCACCGTCCTGCTCGTCGAGCAGAACGCTGCCCAGGCGCTGGCCCTGGCGGACCGCGGCTACGTCCTGGAGACCGGCGAGATCGTCCTGTCCGGCACCGG
>JAICMC010000025.1 GCA_025929465.1 Nostocoides sp. | reverse complement strand
TCGGTGGCGACCAGCCGCGGAGGGCGGACCGGTCGCGGAGGGTGGACCAGCCGCGGAGGGTGGGTCACGGGCACCGGTGAGCGGCCGGCATACCGTCTCGGCGGAGCCTCACGACGCTCAGACGAGCCGGGTCATCCAGCCGTGGGTGTCCTCGGCGCGACCCTGCTGGATGTCGAGCAGCCGCTGGCGCAGGCCCCGGGTGACCTCGCCACCGCCGTCGCCCGCCGTCGACGGCGCGCTGCCGCCCTCCCAGCGCAGCTCACCGATCGGGTTGATGATCGCCGCGGTGCCGCAGGCGAAGACCTCCAGGATCTCCCCGCTGGCCACGCCGTCCGTCCACTCCTCGACGGCCACCCGCCGCTCCTCGGGCTCCAGGTCGAACTCCTTGGCGAGTTCCAGGATCGACATCCGGGTGATGCCGGGCAGGATCGTCCCGGTCAGCTCGGGGGTGACCAGCCGGCCGTTCCTGGTGACGAAGAAGACGTTCATGCCGCCGAGCTCGTCGATGTAGGTGTGCGTCGAGGAGTCCAGGAAGACGGCCTGGTCGCAGCCGTGCTCGGCACCCTCGATCTGCCCGGCGAGGGCCGATGCGTAGTTGCCGCCGCACTTGGCGGCACCAGTCCCGCCCGCGCCGGCGCGGGCGAAGTGCTCGCCGAGCCACAGTGTCACCGGCGTCAGGCCCCCCGCGAAGATGGGGGCGGCGGGCGAGGCGATGACCGAGTACTTGACCTCGCTGCTCGCGCGGAGGCCGAGGAAGGCGTCCGAGGCGTACATGAACGGCCGCAGGTAGAGGCTCTTCTCGCCGGCGTCGGTGCCGGGCACCCACGCCTGGTCGGCACCGACGAGGACCCGGAGCGACTCCACGAACGTCTCGACCGGCAGCTCGGGCAGGGCCATCCGGACAGCGCTGCTGTTGAGCCGTTCGGCGTTGGCCTCGGGGCGGAAGGTCCAGATCGAGTCGTCGGGATGGCGGTAGGCCTTGAGCCCTTCGAAGATCTCCTGCGCGTAGTGCAGGACCGCTGCAGCCGGGGAGATCGAGATGTTCCCGTATGCCGTGAGCGCGCCGCTGTGCCAGCCCTCCCCCTTGGTCCAGGTCGCCGTGACCATGTGGTCGGTCATGTGCTTGCCGAAGCCCGGGTTGGCCAGGATGGCCTCGCGGTCTGCGTCGGCGCGGGGTGTGGGGTTGCGCGTTACCGCGAACTCCAGTGCGGTGTTGCTGCTCGTCTGGCCCATCGTCGTCCTCCCGGGGGCGCGTCCGGCCCCACTGTTGCAACCTGCTGCTAGCAGGACTTCGGTCACGCAGCACAGGTCGCAACCTCTGCCGGGTGAACCAACCTGGTGCTAGCAGCAGGTTACGACATGGCGCTGGGCTGGCGGGCGACGGTGGCGGCGGGCGACGGTGGCGGCGGGCGGGCGACGGCTGACCGGCCGTGGCGGGCGTCGGGCGTGGCCGGCCGTGGCGGGCGACGCGCGTCGGGCGTGGTCGCGTGGTCGGGTGGCGACCCGGCTACAGGCGGGCCGCGATCGCGTCGCCGATCGCCGAGGTGGACCGGGGGCGGGGACCTGGGACGCCGGACCGGGCCGCCCGGTCGGCGAGGTCGCCCGCCACGGCGTCCTCCACGCGGGAGGCCTGGGCGCTCAGGCCGAGATGCTCCAGCAGCATGGCGACCGACAGGATGGTGGCGGTGGGGTCGGCCTTGCCCTGCCCGGCGAGGTCGGGCGCCGACCCGTGCACCGGCTCGAACATGCTCGGCGTCGTGCGGCTGGGGTTGATGTTGCCGCTGGCAGCCAGGCCGATCCCCCCGGCGATGGCGGCGGCGATGTCGGTGATGATGTCGCCGAACAGGTTGTCGGTGACGATGACGTCGAAGCGGCCCGGGTCCTGCACGAGGAAGATCGTCGCGGCGTCGACGTGCTGGTAGCCGGTCTGCACGTCGGGGAACTCGGCGCCGACCTCCTCGACCGTCCGGCGCCACAGGTGCCCGGCGTGGGTGAGCACGTTGTGCTTGTGGACGAGGGTCAGGTGCTTGCGCGGTCGGGCCTGGGCCCGTGCGAAGGCGTCCCGGACGACCCGCTCCACCCCGAACCGGGTGTTGACCGATACCTCGGTGGCGATCTCGTTCGGTGTGCCGACCCGCAGCCCGCCGCCGTTGCCGACGTAGGGACCCTCGGTGCCTTCCCGGACGACGACGAAGTCGATTCCGTCCGGTGCGACGCGGGCGACGTCCAGCGGCGAGCTCACCCCGGGGAAGAGCTTGGCCGGGCGGAGGTTGACGTAGTGCTCCAGCGCGAACCGCAGGGGTAGGAGCACACCCCGTTCGAGCACCCCGCTGGGGACGGACGGGTCGCCGATGGCGCCGAGCAGGATCGCGTCGTGGGCGCGCAGCTCGGCCAGGACCGACTCGGGCAGGGTCTCCCCCGTCGCGTGCCAGCGCCGCGCCCCGAGGTCGTACTCGGTGGTGCTGACCTTCGGGCCGGACTCGCCGGTCACCGCTTCGAGGACCTTCAGTCCTTCGGCCACGACCTCTGGGCCGATACCGTCGCCGCCGATGACGGCGATGTCGAGGGTGTCCGTCGGGGCGGCGTCCGCGTCAACCATCGGCCAAGCGTAGGTGCCGTCTTGTCGTGTGGGACCGCCGTCTCACAGGACGAACTCCCGTTCACAGCTGCCCAATTGCTACGGTCTGGACGGTAGCAATTGGGGAGTTGTGAACGCCGGGGGGTCAGTCGTCGCTGTGACCCTGCTCGCGCAGATCCATGCTCTCCTGCAGGGCCTGGCGGGCGGCTTGAGCCTCTTCGCTCATGGGAACCATTCCTTCACGATGTCGGTATGCGGGTGGGTACGAGCCCGGGGGTCGTGGCCCGGTGGGGCCGACCGGTCAGCAAGGGCGCAACGCGGGATCTCCGCGGCGAGGGGCTGACTAGAGGAGCTCGCCGCGGCTGGCAATGACAAGGAGCCGCAACCGCATACGAACCAGAGTACGAGGATGTCCTAGTAGATACGCGTGCTTTTCACGGTATGAGACGACGGTCAGTCCAGGTCGACGACGCGGACGCTGTCGGCCCCGATCTCCTGGCCGATGGCGGTCACGACGCCGGCGGGGATGGCGCTGTCGACGGTCAGCGCGACGAGCGCCTTGCCGCTGTCATCGTTGCGGGCCACCTGCATCCCGGCGATGTTGACGTCGGACTCGCCGAGTAGCCGGCCGAGGGCACCGACGACCCCGGGCCGGTCGGCATACGTGAAGAACGCCATGTGCTGGGACAGCGGCACCTCGATGTCGAAGCCGTTGACCCCGACGACCTTCTGGATCATCCGGGGACCGGTGAGCGTGCCGGCGACCGAGACGACCGAGCCGTCGGCGAGGGTTCCCCGCAGGGTGGTGACGTTGCGGAAGTCCTGGGTGTCGGCGGAGGTGAGCAGCCGGACCTCGATCCCGCGGTCCTTGGCCAGCAGCGGGGCGTTGACATACGTGACGGGGGTCTCGGTGATGTCGGCGAACAGGCCCTTGAGCGCCGACAGCTCCCAGACGGAGACGTCGTGGGAGGTGATCTCGCCCTTGACGTCGACGTCGAGCGCGACCGGGACCGAGCCCGCGACGGCCGTGAAGATCCGGCCGAGCTTCTCCACCAGGTCGATCCCCGGGCGCACCTCCTCGGCGATCAGCCCGCCCGCGACGTTGACCGCGTCCGGGACCAGGTCACCCCCCAGGGCCAGACGCACCGACCTGGCGACGGCGACACCGGCCTTCTCCTGGGCCTCGTCGGTGGAGGCCCCGAGGTGCGGGGTGACGACGACCGACTCGAACTCGAACAGCGGGCTCTGGGTCGTCGGCTCCTTGGCGAACACGTCGATCCCGGCGCCGGCCACCCGACCCTCACGCAGCGCCTCCGCCAGCGCCTGCTCGTCGAGGATCCCACCGCGGGCCGCGTTGACGATGCGGACCGTGGGCTTGACCTTGGTCAGCGCCTCCTTGCCGAGCAGGCCGACCGTCTCGGGCGTCTTGGGCAGGTGGACGGTGATGAAGTCGCTCTCGGCGAGCAGCTCGTCCAGGCTGACCAGCCGGGCCCCGAGCTGGGCAGCTCGCTGCGCGGGCACGTAGGGGTCGTAGGCCAGGATCTCGACCCCGAAGCCCTTGAGCCGCTCGGCGACCAGCTGGCCGATCCGGCCGAAGCCGACGATGCCGACCTTCTTCTCCAGCAGCTCCACCCCGCCGTAGCTGCTCCGCTTCCAGGCTCCGCCCTTGAGCGCCTCGTTGGCTGGTGCGATGTTGCGCGCCGAGGCGAGGAGCAGCCCGACGGCCAGCTCGGCCGCGCTGGTGATGTTGGAGGTCGGCGCGTTGACGACCATGACGCCGGCCTGCGTTGCGGCGGGGACGTCGACGTTGTCCAGGCCGACCCCGGCCCGGGCGATGACCTTCAGGCCCCTCGCGGCGGCGATCGCCTCGGCGTCCATCGTGGTCGCGGACCGGATGAGCACGGCGTCGACACCGACGAGCGCGGGTAGCAGCGCGGAGCGGTCGGCTCCGTCGACGTGGCGGACATCGAAGTCCGGTCCGAGGGCGTCCAGAGTGGCAGGCGAGAGGTCTTCGGCGATGAGTACGACGGGCTTGGTCACAGTTCGTGTGTCCTTCGGGCGGTGGTCGGCAACGCGGCGTGCGTATGCCGTTCGGCGGTGGCGGGCGGGAGGACCTCCCGTCACCCGGCCACGTCGTCGTGTCCGCTGGTGCGCGATTCTAGGAGCCTTGCCCACCATGTGGAACTGGGTGATCGGTATCCGGACAGGGGATCCTCGCGACACCCGCTGGGTGAGGGGGCGATGATGGACCCATGCGGGTCGTCGTCACCGGAGGGCAGGGAGCCCTCGGCAGCCAGGTCGTGTCAGCGCTCCGGACGATGGGTCACGAGGCGGTCAGTGCGAGCCGCCGCTCGGGTGTGGACCTGAGGTCCGGAGCCGGGCTCGAGGAGGTCGTGCGCGGGGCAGAGGCCGTCGTCCACACCGCGGACACGACCAGTCCCAGGTCGTATGCCGCGGTGACGGTCGGCGGAACCCGACGCGTCCTGGAGGCCGCCGCCCGGCAGCCCTCGCCGCCCCACGTCGTGACCATCTCCATCGTCGGCGTCGACCACCATCCCTACTCCTACTACCGGGCCAAGCGCGCCGCGGAGCTGCTCGTGGAGCAGTCCGTCCAGCCCGCAACGGTCGTGCGGGCGACCCAGTTCCACTCTCTTGCCGCGTTCTTCGCCCGTGTCGGCAGGATCGGGCCGGTCGCTCTGGGGCTGCGTGGCCTCCGCATCCAGCCGGTCGACATCGGCTGGGTCGGGCAGCGCCTCGCGGAGATCGCGACCGGCGCGAGGCCGGACGGCCCGGCGCGGGAGCGGGACCTGACCGGTCCGGACCGCTTCGACCTGTCCGGGCTCACCCGTCTGGTCGCCGAGCATGCGGGCCGTCGACCGCCCCGCGTCCTGGAGCTACCGGCACACGGTGGCGCGATGAGGGCCTTCGTCGACGGGACGATCCTGCCCGGGCCGGAGGCCGAGGTCGGCGGGGAGTCCTTCACGGACTGGCTGGCTCGCCAACCCCGGCGGCTGCGCGGCCGATGACGCAGGGCGACCGTGACGAGCGCCAGCACACCGACCAGGACGAGCAGGCCGTTGCCGCCGGTCACCGCCCGGAGGGCGACGACGCGGAGGGTGGTGAGGAACATCGGCCAGGAGGCGCCCCCAGCGCGACGGCGACGAGGAACCGCACCGGCGGCATACGGGTCAGGCCGGAGCCAGGTTCACCGAGCCCCGCAACCCGTAGCCGAAGTAGGACAGAGTCACCGCAGGCGGACCGACCCGGCCGACGGCGGCCTCGGCCCGTCCGACGACAGGTCGGCGCAGCAGCTGCATCGGGCCTTGCTCTGCCGGTCCCCGGGCCACCGGGAGCGGCTCAGGCCTCGCGGCCGCTGTCGATCTCTCGCTTCCTGGCGAGGCGATGGGCGCGCCGGATCTGCGCCTCACGGTGCCGCCGCCGCTCCTGCGCGGTCTCAGGCACGAGGTCCGGCACCGGCCTCGGCTGCCCGTCCTCGTCGACGGCCACGAAGACGAAGTACCCGGACGCGACGTGGCGCGGCCCGTCGGCGGCGCTGTTCCAGGGCTGCGCCTCGATCCGGACCCCGACCTCCATCGAGGACCGGCCCGCCCAGTTGACCTGGGCGAAGGTGCGGAGGATGTCGCCGACGTGCACCGGAGTGAGGAACGCCATCTCGTCCATCGCCGCCGTCACGGCGGGGCCACCGCTGTGCCGTTGGGCGACCGCCCCCGCCGTCGAGTCCGCGAGCTTGGTGATCTCCCCGCCGTGGATGTTGCCCAGGAGGTTGGCCGCGGTGGAGTCGGCGATCACGGCCAGCGAGACCCGGGCGTACGACGGTGGGCGGCCGGGGAGCGCGGTAGGCGGTTGCGTCACGGACCGCAGGCTACCCGGCCACTGGACCGCCCCCGGCCGGTACGCCGAGAGGCTCGGCGCTCAGCAGAACCCTGGTCGCCAGTGGGCGCGCCGCATACGGCCGGTGGTCGCAATGGTCAGCGGGCGGCGGAACCCTCGACGTAGTCGGAGTCGGTGTCCTTGACCCAGGCCATCAGCTTGCGCAGGTCCTTGCCGGTCGCCTCGATCGGGTGCTGGGCACCCTTCTGGCGCAGCGCCGTGAACTCGGGGGCGCCGGCGTCCTGGTCGTCGATGAACCGCTTGGCGAACGCTCCGCTCCTGATGTCGGCCAGGACGGCCTGCATGTTCTCCTTGACGTGAGCGTCGATGACACGCGGCCCACTGACGTAGTCGCCGTACTCGGCGGTGTCGGACACCGACCAGCGCTGCTTGGCGATGCCGCCCTCGACCATCAGGTCGACGATGAGCTTGAGCTCGTGAAGGCACTCGAAGTAGGCCACCTCAGGCTGGTAGCCGGCCTCGACGAGCGTCTCGAAGCCGTACATGACCAGCTGCGAGGCGCCACCGCAGAGGACGGACTGCTCACCGAACAGGTCGGTCTCGGTCTCCTCGGTGAACGTCGTCCTGATTCCGCCGGCACGCAGCCCACCGATCGCCTTGGCGTAGGACTTGGCCAGCTCCCACGCCGTCCCGCTCGGGTCCTGCTCGACGGCGAGCAGCACCGGCACACCACGGCCGTCGACGAACTCGCGGCGGACGAGGTGGCCCGGGCCCTTGGGCGCGACCATGACGACGTCGGACCCGGTCTCGGGGGTGATGTAGCCGAACCGGATGTTGAAGCCATGGCCGAAGAGCAGCGCGGCGCCCTGCTTGAGGTTGGGCTGGATGTGCTCGGCGTACACGGTGCGCTGGACCTGGTCAGGGGTGAGGATGACGACCAGATCGGCCTCCCGGACCGCCTCGGCGACGGTCTGGACCGTCAGGCCCTCGGCCTTCGCCTTGGCGACCGACCGGCTGCCCTCGGCGAGTCCGACCCGGACGTCCACGCCGGAGTCACGCAGGTTGAGCGCGTGGGCGTGGCCCTGGCTCCCGTAGCCGATGACGGCGACCTTGCGCTGCTGGATGATCGACAGGTCTGCATCGTCGTCGTAGAACATCTCCGCCATGGGGTCGTGCTCCTTCAGGTGGGTTTGCCGTGGTTGGGGAACTGCGATGGTACGTATGCCGGGTCGCGGCCGTTCGGCCGTCCGGCGCTCAGACGCTCCGAGGGACGGTTCAGGCGGTGCGCAGCGAGCGGTCGGTGATCGACCGGCCGCCGCGTCCGATGGCGACCAGCCCGGACTGGACGAGCTCCTTGACGCCGAACGGCTCCAGGACGTCCAGGAAGGCGTGCAGCTTGTCAGTGCTGCCGGTCGCCTCGATGGTCAGCGCGTCGGTCGCCACGTCGACGACCTTGGCGCGGAACATCTGAACCATCTCCAGGACCTGACCGCGGGTCACGCTGTCGGCGCGGACCTTGACCAGCAGGATCTGCCGCTGGACCGAGGAGGTGGCATCGAGCTCGACGACCTTGAGCACCTCGATGAGCTTGTTGAGCTGCTTGGTCACCTGCTCCAGCGGCAGCGCGTCGACGTCGACGACGACGGTCATCCGGGAGATGTCGGAGTGCTCGGTCGGGCCGACGGCGAGGGAGTCGATGTTGAAGCCGCGCCGGGCGAACAGGCTGGCGATCCGGGCCAGGACGCCGGGCTTGTTCTCGACCAGGACCGACAGGGTGTGCTTGCTCATGATGTCTGCTCCGTCTGGCCGGTCGGGTCCACGGCCTCCGCGTCAGACCGGATCTCTGCGACCTCGATGCTCTCGGCCTCGTCCCGGTCCCACTGCGGCGCCGTGTCCTTGGCCACCTGGATGGCGTCGTTGCTGACGCCGGCAGGCACCATCGGCCAGACCATGGCGTCGCGGTGCACGACGAAGTCGACGACCACCGGGACGTCGTTGATCTCCATCGCCTTGCGGATCGTCGCCTCGACGTCCTCGGGCCGCTCGCAGCGCAGCCCGACGCAGCCGTAGGCTTCGGCGAGCTTGACGAAGTCCGGGATCCGGCGGCCGACCGAGGTGTGCAGGTCGGTGTTGGAGTAGCGCTGGTTGTAGAACAGCGACTGCCACTGGCGGACCATCCCCAGCGAGGAGTTGTTGATGACGGCGACCTTGATCGGGATGTTGTTGATCACGCAGGTCGCGAGCTCCTGGTTGGTCATCTGGAAGCAGCCGTCGCCGTCGATCGCCCAGACCACCCGGTCGGGCTCGGCGACCTTGGCGCCCATGGCGGCCGGCACCGCGTAGCCCATCGTCCCGAGGCCGCCGGAGTTGAGCCAGGCGTTGGGGCGTTCGTACCGGACGAACTGGGCGGCCCACATCTGGTGCTGGCCGACGCCCGCGACGTAGGTGGCCTCGGGGCCGGCGATCCGGCCGATCGCCTCGATGACGGCCTGGGGCGCCACCGAGTCGGCGTCCTCAGGGGTGGCGTAGCCGACGGGGAACGACTTCTTCCACCCGGTCGTCTGGGCACGCCAGTCGGCGTAGTCGCCCCCCTTGCCGGCGTCGATGTCCCGGCCGACCTCGTCGGTGAGGTCGACGATGACCGCCTTGCAGTCGCCGACGATCGGCACCTGGGCGACCCGGTTCTTGCCGATCTCCGCAGGGTCGATGTCGGCGTGGATCACCTTGGCGCCGGGGGCGAAGCTGGACAGCTGGCCGGTGACCCTGTCGTCGAAGCGGGCACCGAGGGTGATGAGCAGGTCGGACTTCTGCAGGGCGGTGACGGCCGCGACCGAGCCGTGCATGCCCGGCATACCCAGGTGCAGGGGGTGGCTGTCCGGCAGGGCCCCGCGCGCCATGAGCGTCGTGACGACCGGGATCTGGGTCAGCTCGACGAACCGGGCCAGCTCGGCCGCCGCGCCGGCCCGGACCACGCCGCCACCGACGTAGAGGACGGGAGCCTTGGCGGCGGCGATGAGGCGAGCCGCCTCGCGGATCTGCTTGTGGTGCGGGCGGGTCACCGGACGGTAGCCGGGCAGGTCGAACACCGGCGGCCAGACGAACGTCGTGCGCGACTGCAGGGCGTCCTTGCTGATGTCGACCAGGACCGGACCGGGGCGTCCCGTCGAGGCGAGGTGGAAGGCCTCGGCCACCACCCGCGCGATGTCCGCGGCCTTGGTGACCAGGTAGTTGTGCTTGGTGATGGGGAAGGTGATCCCCCGGATGTCGGCCTCCTGGAACGCGTCGGTCCCGATGGCGGCCGAGGCCACCTGGCCGGTGATGGCGACGATCGGGATCGAGTCCATGTAGGCGTCGGCGATGGCGGTGACCAGGTTCGTGGCACCGGGCCCGCTCGTGGCCAGGCACACCCCGACCCGGCCGGTCGCCGCGGCGTACCCCTCGGCAGCGTGCCCGGCCCCCTGCTCGTGGCGCACGAGGATGTGCCGGACCTTCACCGAGTCCAGCAGGGGGTCGTAGGCAGGCAGGATCGCCCCGCCCGGGATGCCGAACACGGTGTCGACACCGACCGACTCCAGGGCGAGGACCAGGCTCTGGGCCCCTGTCACCTCGACCGGGGGGCGGACCCGGGCCTGGGCTGCCACATCGGCAGGGGATGGAGCGTGCGCGGGGGCTTGGCCGCCCCGTGGTGCGTCACTCACCGTCGGTCACCGCTTTCACGTCGTCGTCTCGTCGGACGGACCGGACCTCGTGCACAAAAAAACCCTCCAGCCCCTGAACGGGGCGAAGAGGGACGCGCGCTCGTCGGAGAGGGTGCCTACCGACCAGCGCGCTGGTCGAGTACGAGAAATCCAGCCATGTCCTGAACTCTCCCGCGGTCCGTCTGCCGTGTCAACCCGCGAGACGGCCGGTCCCACGATCCGGACCCGAGACATCCGACCTGTGCACCGCATACGGTGAGCGACGTGTACCTACCGCCGCCCTTCGCGATGGACGACCTGGACGTCCTGGACCTGCTCCACCATCTGGGAGCCGCCGACCTGGTGAGCCCGACGACCCAGGGCCTGGCGAGCACCTTCCTGCCCCTGCAGTTCGAGGAGTCCGGCGGGGAGCACGGCAGGCTGCTCGGACACGTGGCCCGGATGAACGACCACTGGTCGCGCACCCTGACCGGGCCCTCGCTGGTCATCGTGCACGGAAGCGGCTCCTACATCTCGCCCACCTGGTATGCCAGCCGGGCCGAGCACGGCCGCGTCGTCCCGACGTGGAACCACGTGACCCTCAACCTGACCTGCGACCTGCTCGTCCATGACGACCCCGCGTGGGTGCTGGACCAGGTGACCCGGATGACGGCCAAGTACGAGGAGCCGTTCGACCCACGGTGGTCCCCCGACGACGCGCCACCGGCCTACCTCGCCGGCCAGCTACGGGCGATCGTCGGTGTCGAGCTGCGGATCACCTCGATCGAGGCCAAGGCGAAGTTCAACCAGAACCGGTCCGCTGCCGACCGGGCGGGGGTCGTCGCGGGCTTGCGGTCGGTCGGCGACCTGGACGGCGTCAGCGACCTGGCCCGGTTCAACCGCTGACCCATCTCCCCGGCCGTGGTCCGTTCGGCCGAGGTCTGACGGTGCCTCACCCCGTTGACCGGGTTCCTCGCAACGCTCGCACCCGATATCGGTTGCCGCGCCGGTGTGGCATACGAGACGGTTGTTCGTATGCCGGTCGACCTCACCAGCGTGTTCCCGCCCTTCGGCCTCCGCGTCGAGACCGGCCGGCTGTCGCTGCGGTACCCCACCGACGAGGACGTCACCGAGCTGGTCGAGGTGGCGGCCCGCGGCATCCACGACCCCGCGCGGATGCCGTTCTACGTCCCGTGGACCGAGGCGACCGGCGACACGTTGCGGACCAACACGGCGCAGTACTTCTGGCGCAAGCGAGCGGAGTTCTCACCCGCCGAGTGGGCCCTGCCGCTCGTTGCGCGGTACGACGGCGTCGTCGTCGGAGTGCAGGCGGTCGAGACGAAGAGCTTCCTTGTCACCCGCACCGGAGAGACCGGGTCGTGGCTGGGCATGGAGTTCCAGGGCAGGGGGACTGGCACGCTCATGCGACGGGCGATCTGTGGGCTGGCGTTCGACCACCTGGGCTTCGCCGAGATCACCTCCGGGGCGTTCACCGACAACCCGCCCTCGCTGGCGGTCAGCCGAAAGGTCGGCTACCTGGACAACGGTCGGATGCGGCTCGAGCGCCGGGCCGGCGAGCTGGCCATCAACCAGTCGCTGGTGCTGACGACCGGGACGTTCGAGCGGGCAGGTGTGACGATCGAGGTGACCGGCGCCGCAGAGCTGCGGCGGTTCATCGGCCTGGACACCTGACCGCATCCGCCTGCCTGGCTCTGCCAGCGCAGGGGTCCGGCTCGCGGCACAGGATGCACCCTGTGCCGCGAGGGCTGAGCTGCGGCGAACCCCGGGTTGGGTCTGGGAGCGTCAGTCGCAGACGGCGCCCCGGCTCGCCGAACCGACCAGCCTGCGGTACTTGGCCAGGACACCGCGGGTGTACTTGGGGTCGGGGTGGGTCACACCGGCGGCCCGACGCCGGGCCATCTCCTCCTCGTCGACGAGCAGGTCCAGGGTGGCATTGGCCACGTCCAGACGGATGCGGTCACCGTCGCGGACGAACGCGACCGGACCCTCGTCGACGGCCTCGGGCGCCACGTGCCCGACGCACAGGCCCGTGGTGCCACCGGAGAAGCGTCCGTCGGTGAGCAGCAGGACGTCCTTGCCGAGGCCGGCACCCTTGATCGCTCCGGTGACGGCGAGCATCTCGCGCATCCCTGGTCCACCCTTGGGGCCTTCGTACCGGATGACGACGACGTCGTTCGCGGCGAGGGCTCCGTGCTCGACGGCGTCCATGGCGGCCCGTTCGCCGTCGAAGACACGGGCGGTGCCCTCGAAGACGTCGGTGTCGAAGCCGGCGGACTTCACGACCGCGCCGTCGGGGGCCAGCGATCCCTTGAGGATGGTGATACCGCCGGTGGTGTGGATCGGCGAGCCCATCGCGCGCAGCACCTTGCCGTCGGGGTCCGGCGGGGCGATGTCGGCAAGGTTCTCGGCCATCGTGCGACCGGTGACGGTGAGGCAGTCGCCGTGGAGCAGGCCCGCGTCGAGCAGGGCTCGCATGACGACCGGCACCCCGCCGACCCGGTCGATGTCGGTCATGACGTAGGCGCCGAACGGCTTGACGTCGGCCAGGTGCGGAACCGTGGCGCCGATCCGCTGGAAGTCGTCGATCGAGAGGTCGACGTCCGCCTCGTGCGCGATGGCGAGCAGGTGGAGCACCGCGTTGGTCGAGCCGCCGAAGGCCATGACGACGGCGATGGCGTTCTCGAAGGCCTCCTTGGTCATGATCTGCCGGGCGGTGACTCCCCTGCGCAGCAGCTCGACGACGGCTTCCCCGGACTTGCGGGCAAAGCCGTCGCGCCGACGGTCGGTGGCCGGCGGGGCGGCCGAGCCGGGCAGGGACATGCCGAGCGCCTCGGCGACGGAGGCCATCGTGTTGGCGGTGTACATGCCGCCGCAAGCCCCCTCTCCGGGGCAGATCGCGCGCTCGATGGCGTCGACGTCCGCACGCGACATCCGGCCCGCGGCACACGCGCCGACGGCCTCGAAGGCGTCGATGATCGTCACCGTCTTCTCGGTGCCGTCGGAGAGCTTGGCGATCCCGGGGAGGATCGAGCCGGCATACAGGAAGACGGCGGCGAGGTCGAGACGGGCCGCAGCCATGAGCATCCCGGGCAGTGACTTGTCGCAGCCCGCGAGCAGGACCGACCCGTCCAGCCGTTCGGCGTTCATGACGGTCTCGACGGAATCGGCGATGATCTCGCGTGAGACGAGGGAGAAGTGCATGCCCTCGTGGCCCATCGAGATCCCGTCGGAGACCGAGATGGTGCCGAACTCGAGCGGGTAGCCGCCGGCGGCGTGGACACCGTCCTTGGCCGCCTTGGCCAGCCGGTCCAGCGACAGGTTGCACGGCGTGATCTCGTTCCACGAGCTGGCGACACCGATCTGCGGCTTGGCGAAGTCGTCGTCGCCCATCCCCACGGCCCGGAGCATGCCCCGGGCCGCCGCCTTCTCCAGGCCGTCGGTGACGTCGCGGGAGCGGGGCTTGATGTCAGGCGTCGTCGTCATGCGCCCGAGTCTAGGGATCGACCGGTCGGGCCGGCAGGGAGGTCTCAGCCACGTGGCACGACGAACTCCTGCAGATACGCCCCGCCCGGGGCCAGGTCGGACCAGTGACCGTCGTAGCGCAGCACGGCCAGCCCGGCGGTCGGGAAACCCTCCGACATCCGCTCGTGCGCCTCCTCGTGTCCCTCGCCGTCGGCCAGGATGCTGGCGAGGGACGGTATGCCGGGTGCGTGGCCGACGAGCATGACGACGTTGGCGTCGCCGTCGGCCTCGCGAAGGACGTCGAGCAGGGTCGCAGCCGAGGCGTTGTAGATCCGGCGGTCGTGGTGCACATCGGCCTCGGGGCAGCCGGCCGACCAGATCTCCTCCGCCGTCTGCTGGGTACGGGTCGCGGTCGAGCACAGCACCTCGTCGAGGCCGATCCTGTTGTCGTGCAACCACTGACCTGCCGCACGGGCGTCGGCGTGCCCCCTCGCGGTGAGCTCACGCTCGTGGTCCCGGTCGTAGCCCCCGCGTTCGGCCTTGGCATGGCGCAACAGGATGAGGGTGCGGTCCTCGGCTGACCTGGTCATGGGTCCAGCATGCCGCGAATCAACACGTCCGGACAGCCCTGACATCGTCAGGTCGAGGTCGCGTCGTCGCAGGGCGGCCGCACGGTGAGCGTGCCACGGTGGGGCGGGCCCGCCGGACTGCGCGGCCTGGCCGGCTCAGGGCTGGACGAGCGCGACGCTGTAGTCGTGGCCGCCGCCCGCGCCCACCACGGCACCGAACGACGGCACCGTGAACGGACTGCGACGAGCGGTCGTGGTCCCGTCACCCAGCTGCCCGCCGACGTTGTCGCCCCAGACCTTCAGCACCCCGGCCGGGCTCATGGTCAGCACGTGGTCGCGACCGGTGGCGATGTCCCTGACACCGGTCAGGCCCGGAACGAGGGTCGGAGTGGTCTTCAGCACCGTGGTACCGATGCCCAGCTGGCCGAGGTTGTTCACCCCCCACGTCATCACCGTGCCATTGCCGAGGACGGCGCTGCTGAACTGGGCTCCGGCGGAAACCGCCACAGCCGTCGAGATGGTGCCGACCCGCGTGGGGAGCGTCCGGTCGACCTTGGTCCCGTCGCCGATCTGGCCGGTCTTGTTCCAGCCCCACGCCCACACCGTGCCGTCGTTGCGCACGGCCAGTGCGTGGTCCCGGCCGCCGGCGATGTCCACGACACCGCTGAGCCCGGTGACCTTCACCGGGACGGTGCTGCTCGTGGTCGTCCCGTTGCCAAGCTCGCCGTTGGTGTTCAGGCCCCACGTCCACACCGACCCGTCGGAGCGCAGCGCCATGCTGAAGTCGGCGCCCCCGTGCACGGCGACGACGTCGGTCAGGTTCAGGACGTGGACCGGACGCAGCCGCTTGGTCTTCGTCCCGTCCCCGAGCTGGCCCGCGGCGTTGTAGCCCCACGACATGACCGTCCCGTCCGCCTGCAGCGCCAGCGACCCGTAGTGGTCGGTCGCCACGGCGACGACCGTGCCGAGGCCGGTCACCTTCTGCGGGGACCGACGGTCGGTGATCGTGCCGTCGCCGACCTGCCCCTTGGAGTTGTCGCCCCAGGCCCACACCGCTCCCGTGCTGTCCAGGGCGAGCACGTGCTCACGGCCGCCGGACACCTGGACGACCGCGGGCAGGCCCGTGACCTTCCCGAAGGTCAGCCGCGAGCTCGTCGTCCCGTTGCCGAGCTGCCCGTCCCCGTTGGCGCCGGCCGTCCACACGGTGCCGTTGACGACCGCTGCGGACCGCTGGGGCGCTGCGGTTCCTGGCTCGGCGGCATACCTGCCCAGCGGGGCGGCCGAGGCGGCTGCCGCACCGACGACGAGCGCCGCCACCCCCACCGCAAGACCTGTCGAGAAACGGACCATCGCAACCTCCCACGTCGTGTGCCGCTGACCAGCCGGAACACACCCCGTCCGCGTGCCCCGCCCGTGAGATGAAGGATGGCCCGCCGGACGGCCGGTGTCCAGCAGATGAGCGATATCCGTCCGAACTGATGGACTCCCGGCGCATCCGGCGCCCCGTTCGGGGGTTCCGCGACGCGCCCGTCGCAGCCTCGTCCCGACCTCGCGTGCCGACCGCTCGGTACGTACCCGAGGTCCGGAAGGGTCGGACGGCGAAGGGCTGGTCAGCCGGTCGCGACGACGTGCAACGGCGGCTCTCCCCGCCCGATCCGCTCGAGCTGGCTGCGGACGAGCGCGACCGCCCGTGGCTCGAATGCGGTCGACGCTCCGCCGACGTGCGGCGAGATGAGCACGCCGGGGGCCGACCACAACGGGTGCCCGTGGGGCAGCGGCTCCGGCTCGGTCACGTCGAGCCCGAAGAGCAGCCGACCGGCATGGCGCAGCATGGCGCCGGTGTCGGCCACACCCCCGCGCGCGATGTTGACGACCACCGCCCCGTCCGGCAGCGCCGACAGGAACCTGTCGTCGACGAGGTGCCGGGTCGCCTCGGTGAGCGGCGTGACGACGACCACGAGGTCGTGCTCCGGCAGCAGTGCCGGAAGCTCGTCGACCCCGTGGACCGTGGCGACCAGGTCGTCGCCCGGCCTGGCGCGGCTGGCGACCGCCGTCACCGACACCTTGAAGGCCACGAGACGGTCGGCCACCGCGCGGCCCACCGAGCCATAGCCGACGACGAGGGCACGCCGGTCGGCCAGCGAGGGCCGGATGCCCGGCCGCAGCCAGGTCCCCGAATCCTGGGACCGGACGAAGTCCGGTATGCCGCGCAGCAGCGCCAGTGCCAGCCCGACCGCCAGCTCGGCGGTCGAGTCGTCATGCACGCCAGCCGCGTTCGCCAGAACCGCGCCCGGCGGGAGGTGCGGCACGGCGGTCTCGTAACCGGCGGTCAGCAGCTGGACCACTCGGGTCGACGGCATCAGTGACAGCGCGGCGAGCTGGTCGGCCGGACGCATGTAGTGCGGGACGACGACCTCGACCGCGGCATCCGGCGGCGGATCGGCAAGGTCCCACACCATCAGGTCGATGCCGTCGACCGGGCCGACGGCATCCACCCAGGACTGACCGGGCAGCGAGACGAGAGTCACCAGGCCACGGTAGGTGACAATGGCCCGATGCCCCGCCGATGTCTCATTCCCGCCGCGGTCGCGGCGTCCGTCCTGGTCGTCTCGGCCTGCGCGAGTGCCCCGTCCGACGGCGCGGCCCCACCGGCCCGGGCGACGTCGACCGCGCCCGCCTCCTCCGCGGGACCGGCCGTGACGGTCCTGACCGAGCACCTCGACGTGCCGTGGGACGTCGCGGTCCTGCCCGACGGCAGCGCACTGATGACGTTGCGCGACAAGGCCCACGTGCTGCGCGTGTCCCCTACCGGCGCGACGACCGACCTCGGTGCCGTTCCCGGCGTGGTGCCCGACGGCGAAGCGGGCCTGCTCGGCATCGCTCCCTCGCCGGCCTACGCGACTGACCACCTGGTCTTCCTCTATCTGACTGCGGCGCAGGACAACCGGATCGTCCGCGCCAAGGTGGAGGGTGACCGGATCACCGGTGTCACGCCGATCCTCACCGGCATCCACAAGGCGGCCTCCCACAACGGCGGCCGGATCGCCTTCGGCCCGGACGGCTACCTCTATGCGGGGACGGGGGACGCCGGTGAGGGCGACGTCGCTCAGGACACCCGCAGCCTGAACGGCAAGATCCTGCGGATCACCACCGAGGGACGGCCGGCCCCCGGGAACCCGTTCGGCAACCCCGTGTGGTCCTACGGGCACCGCAACGTCCAGGGGCTCGCGTGGGCACCGAACGGCACGATGTACGCGAGCGAGTTCGGGCAGGACACCTGGGATGAGCTGAACCGGATCGAGAAGGGCCGCAACTACGGCTGGCCACGCGTCGAGGGCCGGGCCCGGAACCCGGCATACGTCGACCCACTCGTCCAGTGGAGGACCGCGGACGCCTCACCGAGCGGGATCGCGTATGCCGATGGGTCGGTGTTCATGGCGGCCCTGCGGGGGGAGTCGTTGTGGCGGATCCCGGTCCAGCCGACGGTCGGCACACCGCAGCGGCTGCTGCAGAAGACCTTCGGGCGGCTCCGCGACGTCACGGTCGCGCCGGAGGGCCGGCTGTGGGTCCTGACGAGCAACACCTTCCGGGGGCAGCCCGGCCCCGAGGACGACCGGCTGCTGTCGGTGGACATCGGTTGACCGGCCACGACACCCCGTCGGTCAACCCTTCGTTGCTCCGAGGGTGAGCCCGGAGACGAACTGCTTCTGCAGCACGAAGAAGATGACGAGCGTCGGCAGCGCGATCATCACCGACCCGGCGGCCACGAGGTTGTTGTTGGTGAAGAACTCGCCCCGCAGGTTGTTGATCGAGCTGGTCACCGGGAACTTGTCGCCACTTTGGAGCAGCACCGTGGCCCAGAAGAACTCGTTGTAGATCCAGGTGACCTCCAGGGTCGCCAGCGCAGCGAGCGGTGGGCGGCACAGCGGCAGGGTGAGGGTGAAGAACTGGCGCAGGACGCCCGCACCGTCGACGACGGCCGACTCGTAGAGCTCACGTGGGATCGTCTTCATGTAGTTGCTCAGCACGAAGGCGCAGAACCCGGTCTGGAAGGCCACATTGACCAGGATCAGCCCCCAGAAGGAGTTGAGCAGGGTTCCGGAGTCGCTGACCCAGAACGGCACCTGGATGGCGCGGAACATCCGGTAGACCGGGATGAGCAACGCCTGTGGGGGCAGCAGGTTGGCGGCCGTGAACAGGCCCAGCAGCGCGAGGTTGAACTTGAAGCTGAACCGCGCCACGACGAACGCGATGCAGCAGGAGAAGAAGAGCGTCAGCAGCACGGCCGGGACGGTGATGAGCGCTGAGTTGAAGAAGTGCCGCCCGAAGTCGCCCTGCGTCCAGGCGTCCTTGTAGTTGGTCAGGGTGAAGCCGCCCCACGAGACGTAGCCGTGCTTGGCGGTGAAGGCGTAGTCGCGGAAGGAGTTGAGCAGGGCCAGGGCGATCGGCCCGAGCCACAGGAGCGAGACCGCGGTGAGGAACAGCGGCATACCCCACCGGTTCCCGTAGCGGGGGCCGCCCTCTCGTGACTTGGTGAGGCCCTCGGTCGAGGGCCTCGCCCGACGCGCAGTGACACTCATGACGGCTCCCTCATGACGATGCGCAGATAGATGACGATGAAGACCGAGGAGATGAGGAGCATAAAGGTGGCCAACGCCGAGCCGAACCCGATCCGGCTCGCCTCACCGACGATGTTCGAGGTGACCAGGGTCGAGATGAGCTCCAGGCCGTTGCGGCCCTTGTTGATGACCCAGACCAGGTCGAAGGCGCGCAACGACTCGATGACGGTGACGACCAGGACGATGATGTTGATCGGCCGCAGGACCGGGAAGACGATCTTGAAGAAGGTCGTCCGTTCGTTGGCTCCGTCGACCCGCGCGGCCTCGCGCAGTGAGGGGTCGACCCCCTTCAGGCCGGCCAGGTACAACAGCATGATGTAGCCGACCTGTCGCCAGGAGGCTGCCACGAGCGCCGCCCACAGGTTGACGCTGGGGTCGCCGTACCAGTCCGTCGAACCGCCGGTGACGGCGTTGAGCACACCCTGGTCCTTGGAGTAGATGAGCTGCCAGATGAACCCGATCAGGGCCAGGGAGAGGACCACCGGGAGGAACAGGCTGGTCTGGTAGAAGCGCGAACCTGCCACCCCCCGGTCGATGAGGACCGCGAGCAGCATCCCGATCGGGGTCGCGACGAGGAACATGACGACCAGCCAGATCAGGTTGTGCTGGATGGCCGGCCAGAACGGCGGGTAGATCTCCACGACGTCCTTGTAGTTCTTCAGCCCGATCACCTTGGCCGATGACACCGGCCCGATCCCGTCCCAGTTGGTGAAGGAGAGCAGGACCGAGGCGACCGCGGGGAGCCAGACCAGCCACACGACGATGGCCGTGGGGACGAGGACCATCGCCCCCACGACAACGCGGTCGGTGCCGGACAGCTGGTTGATGCCTTTGTACCGGGAACGAGCCACCCTGGCACTCCTCACACTCTGTTCCGTCACGGTGCACTCAGCTGGTGAAGATGCTCTTCTTCTGGGCTTCGATCTTGTTGCAGAGCCCGTCGATGTCCTTGGGGTTCTTGATGAAGTCCTGGATCGCCGGGATCATCACGGTCGAGGCGAAGTCGGGTCGGGTGTCGCGGTCCATGAACTGGGCGATCGACTTGGCGGACTTGACGAACTCCACCGACTTCTTCTGCAGCGCCGTGTATCCCGAGACATCGGCGCCGTCGTTCGTCGCGATGACGCTCGGGTCAGCCTTGACGGCGATGTTCTGGGCGTCGGGGCTGGCGAGGTAGCCGAGGAACTTCTTGGCGCCGCCCTCGTTCTTGGGTCGCTTGGCCATCATGTACCCGTCGATCGGGGCCTCGATGGCGTCGGCGCCGATGGTGGAGTCGATCTCGGGGAAGGTGAAGAAGTCCAGGTCGTCCTGCTCGGCGCCGGCGCTGAACTGCTGGGCGACGAAGGAGCCGAGCAGGTAGGTGCCGGCCTTCTTCTGCTGCAGGGTCTGGGCGGCCTCCTGCCAGGTCCGACCGAGGGAGTCGGACTGGTGCAGGGGCAGCAGACCGGCCCAGGTGTCGAAGACCTTCTTGACCTTGGGGTCGGCCCAGGACTGCTTGCCGGCCATCAGGTCGACGTGGAACTGGTATCCGTTGACCCGCAGGTTCAGCTGGTCGAAGGTGCCCATGGCCGGCCAGCCGTCCTTGTCGCCGAAGGCGATCGGCACGAGGCCGTCACCCTTCATCTTCGCGCCGAGGGCGGTCAGGTCGTCGATGGTCTTGGGCACCTCGTAGCCGTACTTGCTGAAGACGCTCTTGCGGTAGAACATCGCCCACGGGTAGTAGGTCGACGGGACGAAGTACTGCTTGCCGTCGTCCCCCGTCGAGGCCTTCTTGAGGGCATCGCTCATGCCGGTGACGTTCTTCCAGACGTCGCTGATGTCGCCGGCCAGTCCCTTGGAGGCGAAGAACCGCATCCGGTAGCCGGAGAACCACGCGAAGACGTCGTCCGGCGAGCCCTGGAGGTAGTTGTTGATGTTCTCCTGGAAGGTGTTGTGGTCCACGGTGTTGACCTTCACCGTGAGCCCGGAGTTGGCCTTGTCGAACGCTGCGACGACATCGGCGAGGGCCGCCTTCGGGACGGCGTCGGACTGGTTGGAGCCGAAGGTGACCGTCCCCTTCGCCGCGCCCGTCGACGACCCGCTGCCGGAGCCGCCGCCTCCACAGGCAGCGAGCAGTCCCGGCACGGTGAGCAGGGTTCCGGCACCCATCGCGCCACGCAGGAGGGCCCGCCGGTCGACGGCTCGGACGGATGCAGGGACACGTCGGGCGAGGTACTCGTCCTCGTTGGCGGGGCGGGTCATGTGCGGTCTCCTTTGACGCGGGCCTGGCTCGAACAAACCACCAGAAACTATCAAGAACGAACCGAGGATGGCTGGCTGGTCCCACCCCTGTCAAGGGGTCGAGGCATCTCAGTTTGACTGCCCGGTCGCGGGTAGGACTCCCGCAGACCCTGATTGGGTTCTCGCGGGTCCCGCCGGTCCTCGGCGAGGCTGGCGCAGAGATCTGTTGGTTTCTGTTGACAACGGCACCGAAACTGACCACCCTGACCTCCATGAGACCCTGGCCGACCGACCGCATCGCCCTGGGGGGCGACTACAACCCCGAGCAGTGGCCGCGGAGCACGTGGTCCGAGGACATCGCCCTCATGCAGCGTGCCGGGATCAGCTTCGTC
>JAICMC010000051.1 GCA_025929465.1 Nostocoides sp. | reverse complement strand
GTTCTCGGCGACCGGCTTCTCACAGAACACCGGTATGCCGGCTGCGACCGACGCGCGGAGCAGGTCCAGGTGGGTGGGGTCGAGGAGGCGATGACGACGGCATCGGGACGCGAGGCGATGAGCGTCGCCGCGTCGGCAGCCAGCTCCGCGGCATACGTCTGGGCCACCGCTCGGGCTGCCTCTGGGAAGGCGTCGGTCACGACGAGTGAGGTCACCGAGTCCAGCGCCGAGAGGGTGCCCGCGTGGAAGGCGCCGATCCGCCCTGCGCCGATGAGTCCGATCCGCATGGTGTTCGCTCCTTGGTGGGTCAGGTGTCCGATGGTGCCAGACGTCGTCAGGCCGTGCCGGGCGCGAGCGTTGCCGTGGGCCGGGCGGCCCCGAGGACCCCGATCCGCAGCGGGCCCGGGTTCAGAGGGCCGCCTCGGCCGCGAGCATGTTCTCGGCGGCCAGCCGGAGGCCCGCGAGCTGGTCGAGCTCGACGTCCTCGTGCTCGATGTTGCACGGGATGTCGGGGTCGATCTCCTGCAGGGCGCGCAGGAACTCGGTCCAGAACGGCACGTCGTGGCCCTTCCCGATCGCGACGAAGTCCCACGACGGGTTGCTCGGCCAGCCCGCCAGGGTGGTGCCTCCACCGAGGGGCAGGTAGCCGGGCTGGCCCTCTGCGACCCGGGTGAACCGGTCGTCCAGGACGCCGTTGATCCTGGCCGCCTCGTTGATCCGGGTGTCCTTGGCGGCCGAGCAGTAGACGAGCGAGCCGAGGTCCTTCAGCGCGAGGACGGGGTCGATGCCCTGCCAGAACAGGTGGCTCGGGTCCATCTCGGCGCCGACGTGGGTGGCGTCGATCTGCTCGGCGAGCCGGTGCATCGTCGAGGGGTTGAAGACGATGTTGCCGGGATGCATCTCGACGGCGACCTTGACGTCGGCGTTGGCCGCGCGCGCCTGGATGTCCTTCCAGAACGGGACGGCGACCTCCCACTGGTGGTCGCGGACGTCGAGGAACGGGCTCCACCACGGCAGTGGGTTCCACGCCGGCACAGTCGAGCTCGCGTCCACGCCGGGCGTCCCCGACATCGTGACGACCCGCTTGACGCCGAGCTGGGCGGCCAGCTCGATCGAGGCGATGAGGTCGGCGGCGTGTGGGAAGCCCTCGCGCGGGTAGAGCGGGTTGCCGTTGCAGTTCAGTGCGGTGAGGGTCAGGCCGCGGGAGGCGAACTCGCCGAGGTACTGCTGCCGCGCGTCCTCGCTGGTCCTGAGCTCGTCCACAGGCAGGTGGATCGGCGGCAGGAAGCCGCCGGAGTTGATCTCGACGCTGTTCAGGCCGAACCCAGCCAGGATGTCGAGCGCCTCGGTGAGCGGCTTGTCGGCGAGGCAGGCGTTGTAGGCGCCGATGTACATGGTTGGTTCCTTCGGGTCGGGTCGGGTCGGGTCGGGAGTATGCCGGCTTGCCGGCTGACCGGCATACGGGATCAGTGACCGGGGTGGGCAGGCAGTGCGACGGTCGCGCCACGGGCGGCGGCCGAGCGGATGACGGCGTCGATGACGGTCAGGTCGCGCAGTCCGTCCGCGAAGGGCGCGACCGGCGGTAGGCCGTCGATGCCGGCGACCTGCTCGAGGAAGGCTCGGGCCTGGTAGCCGAAGAGGTCGCCGACGCCGAACGAGCACCCGGGGAAGTCCATGGGCAGCCCACCGCGGATGTAGGGGTGCGCCGGGCCGGCGAGGATGGTGCGGGAGCCGTCGTAGCCGTCGCCGGACATGTCGGCCAGCAGCGAGAACTCGGCCGGCCGGTCCATGTCCCACCGCACGGACCCACGCTGGGCCATGACGTCGAAGGCCATCGAGTTGGCCAGACCGGGGGCCACCCGGGACACCGAGAAGGTGCCGACGGCACCGGAGGCGAAGGAGGCAGTGAACGTGGCGACATCGTCGTTCTGCACCGGGTGGACCACGTCGCTCAGCTCGGCGCGGGCATGACCGTAGGTCGTGCCGACCGCCTCGGCCCGCTCGGTGACCAACGTGGCGAACGCTGCGCCACCGACCGAGGTCATCGGGCCGCAGAGGAACTCGCTGAGGTCGATCAGGTGGCTGCCGATGTCGGAGAGGGCGCCGGTGCCAGGACCTCCCTGATAGCGCCACGACATCGGCGTGAGGGGGGATGAGGCGTAGTCGCACCAGTAGCGGCCGTTGAAGTGCGAGACGTTGCCGAGCCGCTCGGCGAGCAGCTCCTTGGTGGCTGCGACGGCGGGCTGCCGCCGGTAGACGAAGCCGGTGCCCGTCACCTGCCCCGGGTGTGCGGCTGCCGCCGCGACCATGGCCGTCGCGTCCTCGATGCTGGCCGCGAGCGGCTTCTCGCACAGGACGTGTTTGCCGGCGGCAAGGAGCGACTCGACGATCTGTCGGTGCAGGTGGTTGGCGACGACGACGCTGACGACGTCGACGGTGTCGTCGTCGAGCAGCTCGCGCCAGTCGGTGCCCGCCCGCTCGTACCCGTAGCGGGTCGCGGCGTCCGTGGCGACCGACGCGTTGGCGTCGACGACCGCGGCATACCGGATGGGCGGGAGCGGGGGGTCGAACAGGGTCGGGGCGGTGCGATAGCCGGCGCAGTGCGCGCGGCCGGCCATCCCCGCGCCGATCACGGCGACTCCGATGGTCGAGCTGGTCATGGTGGTCCTTCCGGGGCGAACCCAGTGAGTGCTATAAAGCGCTTTAAGGAATCGTCCAGCAGCCGGCCGAGGCTGTCAAGGCTTTGTGCGGACAATCTGTCAAGAGGTGAGAAGGGAGGAGGAGATGTCAGCTCGTCCGCGTCTCGTCGACGTCGCCCTCGAGTCCGGCGTGTCGACCGCGACCGCCTCGCTCGTGCTGCGCGGGCTCCCCGGCCCGAGCAGGACGACCCAACACGCCGTCCGGGACGCCGCCGCCCGGCTGGGCTATCGCCCGGACCGCGCCGCGAGCCTGCTCGCGCGCCGGCGGACGCGCCTGCTCGGGGTCCTGCTCGACGTGACCAACGCGTTCCACGCCGAGCTGGTCCTCGCCCTCGACGCCACCGCCGGGGCAGCTGGCTTCGAGCTGCTCCTCGCGACCACGACGCCCCGGCGCGGGGATCGCGCTGCCGTCGAGACGTTGCTGGACTCGCGCTGCGAGGCGCTGGTGCTGTTCGGCCCGTCGGAGCTGACCGACCCAGACCTCGACCGGCTGGCCGGGACCTGCCCGACGTACGTCCTGGGGCGGGGACCCACCGCCCTGGCCAGCGGTATCCGCGCCGACGACGAGCTCGGCCTCTCCCTGGCGGTCGAGCATCTCCTGGGGCTGGGCCACCGGCGGATCGCCTATGTCGACGGCCCACGGGGGCTCATCGCCACGACGCGGCGACGGGGCTTCCGGCGGGCGATGCGCAGCCACGACCTCGGCGCCACCGCGCGGGTCGTCAGGGGTGGCGCCACAGAGGTCGAGGGTGCCGCGGCGGCGGGGCTGCTCCTCGACGGGCCGGAGGGTCCCGGTGCGCCGACGGCGGTCATCGCCTTCAACGACCGGGTGGCCGTGGGGCTCGTGGACGTCTTCGAGCGGGCCGGACGCAGGGTGCCCGGGGACCTGTCGGTCGTGGGCTACGACGACAGCCCGTTGGCTGCGCTGGCTCACGTCGCGCTGACCACGGTGAGCCAGGACCCGCCCGCCCTGGCGGCCGCCGTGGTCGACGCCGTGGCCGTGCCCACCGTGGGCCCCGGTGCCCTCACGGCATACCCGCTCGATGTCGTCGTGGCCCCACGACTGGTCGTCCGCACCAGCTCAGGGCCGATCGCCTCCTCGGCGCCCGCCTGACCCCGGACCGCCGGATCCTCCCGGATCCTCCGCACGTGCGGATCCTCCCGGATCCTCCGCACGTGCGGGCTACCGCGGGCGGTCAGTGGCTGCGCTTGGCGGCAGCCACCCGGTCCAGCAGGACGCCCAGGTCCGCGGCGGGCAGGCCGCCGGCGAGGGCCGTCCGCACGACGTCCGCCTGGGTCGGTGGCGCCATCCCGCCCACGGGCTGGTCCACGTCCAGGTTCGTCGGGAAGGGGTAGCCCTCGGCGGCGGTGGCGAGGGCGTTGTCGACTCCGGAGGCCGGCATGCCCGCTGCCGTGCGGGCCAGCAGGACCGGGTAGACGGCGCGGACCACGCGGTCGCGGTCCACGGTCTCCATCGCCCGCCCGAAGGGCGAGCTGACCTGCAGCAGGTTGGCCATCCGGCGGACGTCGGTCGTCCGGTTGGTGCCGGCCGCGTGGAACAGGGCCGGGTTGAAGAAGACCGCGTCACCCTTGGCAAGCGGCAGCTGGACGTGGTGGGTGGCGAAGTACTCCTGGAAGTCGGGGAGCCAGTACGCGAGGTAGCCCAGCTCGTACTTCTGCGAGTGCGGCAGGTAGAGGGTCGGGCCGGACTCGACCGCCATGTCCACGTGCGCCACCGCCCCCTGCAGGGTGAGGGCCGGCGACAGCCGGTGCACGTGGCCGGGGTAGGACGCGGACCGGTCGGGGTCCATGAAGCCCAGGTGGTAGTCGCGGTGCACGGTCTGGCCGGCGCCCCCGGGGTTGACCACGTTGACCTGGGAGGTGACCTGGTAGCCGGGGCCGAGCCAGGCCGATGCGGCGAGGGCGAGCAGGTCGTTGGCGTAGTAGTCGACGAAGGCCTCCGGGTCGGCGACTGCGAGCTTCTCCAGGGCGTTCCACACCCGGTCGTTGGCGCCCGGCTTGGCGAAGTGGTCGCCGGCGGTCGTGCCGGCCGCCCGCTTCGCGGCGATGAGCGCCTCGACGGCCGACGTCACGCGGTCCACGACGTCGGGGTCGAAGGCGCCGGCGAAGACGACGATGCCCGGTCCGTCGGCCAGCGCCCGGGCGAGCTCGGCCTGCGCGTCGCGGCGGCCGGTCCCGTCGGCGCACCGGGCGCGCAGGTCGTCCGCGTCGTAGACGAGCACACCCTGCTCGACCCGCCTGGCGTGGGGGTAGTCCACGAGCGTGGTCTCGGTGTCGAGGATGTCCTGCAGGTCCTGCAGCCGGCAGTCCTCGGGGCGGAGCCAGTGGCGGGTAGGGACAGCGGTTCGAGCGGTCGTGCTCATGAGGAGCTCCTCGTGGTCGTTCGGGGTTCCAGCATCACCCTCGGGGCCGGCGGTGCCGAGAGCGGAAAGACCTCAAAAAGACCTCAAGAGGACCTCGCCTCGGCCTACGATCGGGTATGCCGCCCGCTCCCGACCACCCGCCGGCGTCGCTCTCCCCGGCCCGGCTCTCTCCGGCACGGCTGGCCCCGGCCAGAGGGCACCGGGTCGGCGACATCGCCGAACAGTCCGGCCTCAGCGCGGCGACCGTCGACCGGGTCCTGCACGCCCGACCCGGGGTCAGCGCCCGTGCGGTGCGCCAGGTCGAGCAGGCGGTGCTCGACCTGGACCGCCAGGCGACCCAGGTTCGGCTCGGCGGCCGGACCCTCGTCCTGGACGTCGTCATGGCGGCGCCGGAGCGGTTCACGACCGCGGTCCGCGACGCCCTCGAGCACGAGCTGCCGTCGCTGCGACCGGCCACGGTGCGGGCCCGGTTCCGGCTGGGCGAGCACGCCGGCCCGGAGGCGGTCGAGCGACTCGTGGACACCCTCGACGCGGTCGGCCGGCGAGGACGGGGCAGCCAGGGTGTGCTGCTCAAGGCCCCGGACGACGAGCGGGTGGCCGCCGCGGCGCGACGGCTGCTGGCGCGCGGCATACCGGTCGTCACGCTCGTCACCGATGTCCGGGACAGCGGCCGGATCGCCTATGCCGGGCTGGACAACGCAGCTGCGGGTGCGACCGCGGCATACCTGACGTCCCAGTGGCTCGGCGCCCTGCCGGGTGCGGTCCTGGTGACCCTCAGCCGCTCGACGTTCTACGGAGAGCAGGAGCGGCGCTCGGCCTTCGAGCGCGCCCTCGCCGACATCGACCCTGACCGCGAGGTGGTCGTGCGCTCGGACGCCGACGGCCTCGACGAAGGCACCGCCGGGCTGGTCCGCGACCTGGTCGCCACCCGTCGGGACGTCGTCGGCGTCTACTCCGTCGGAGGCGGCAACCGGGCCATTGCGGTCGAGCTCGGCCACGCCGAGGTGCACCCGAGGGTCTTCCTCGGTCACGACCTCGATGCCGACAACCTCGACCTGCTCCGCGACGGGACACTCACGGCGGTGCTGCACCACGACCTGCGTGCCGACCTGCGCCGGGCCTGCCAGCAGGTCCTGCGCCACCACCACCTGCTGCCCGGCGCACCGGCCTCGGTGCCGGCGCCCGTCCAGGTCATCACCCCGTACAACGTGCCGCCCCGGCTCGTGCCCCGCTGAGCGGTACGTCGAGGGGTCAGCGCACGAGCAGCGCGACAGCGGACACCGCCGAGGCGAGCAGGACGGCCCGCTCGAACACCCGCTGGCTCATCCGGCGCAGGCTGTGCAGCCCGACCAGGCCACCGGCGAGGACGAGCGGCGCAAGCAGCAGGGCCCGCCGGACATCCCCCCAGCCCAGCAGCCCGAGCCCCACGCTGAACGGCACCTTGCACAGGTTGACCCCGAAGAAGAACCACGCGCCGGTGCCGACGAACCGGCGCTTCTCCACCCCCTTGGCGACGAGGTACAGGGTCATCACCGCCCCGGCCGCGTTGGCCGTCATCGTCGCGAACCCGGCACCGAGACCGGTGGCCAGGCTCCCGCCGCGCGCCGCTGCCCATCGCGGTGGTGCCGGTCGGGCCAGCAGGGCCAGCTGCAGCACCACCATGAGCAGGAGCAGGACACCGATCGAGCGGCGCAGCCAGGTGTCGTCGACGACGTGCAGGAACAGGGCGCCGAGCGCCAGTCCGGGTAGCACGGTCGGGACGAGCTGCCGGACCAGGTGCCAGTCGCAGTCCCGCCGGTAGTGCCAGATCGCCACGAGGTCCCCGACCATGAGGACCGCGAGGATGGCGCCGGTGGACTGCCGCGCGGGCAGCACCGTCGCGAAGATCGCCACGCTCACCGAGGAGAGGCCGCCCAGCGCCGTCTTGGCGAAGCCGATGACGAGCGCGGCAATGCCCAGGGCCACCAGCGCACCCACCGCCACGGCAACCCCTTCCTTTGTACTGACATTAGCAGTTAGCATCCGGTATGCCGTTGAGCCAGCTGCCGTCACCGCGGACACCCCCGTCGATGGAGGCGCCGCCGCTGCGTTGGGGGATCCTCGGGACCGGCTGGATCGCCGAACAGCTCGTGGGGTCGCTGCGCCGCCACACCCGACAGGTCGTCCAGGCAGTCGGGTCGCGGACCCAGGACGCGGCGGACGCCGCCGCTGCGCGTTGGGGTGCGCGCACGGCATACGGCTCGTATGCCGCGCTGGTGGCCGCCCCGGACGTCGATGTCATCTATGTCGCCACGCCGCACAACCTCCACCTGCCGCATGCCCTGCTCGCGATCGCGGCGGGCAAGCACGTCCTCGTCGAGAAGCCGGTCGGGCTCAGCGCGGCCGAGGCCCGGGCGATCGATGCCGCCGCAGTGGCCCAGGGCGTGTTCGCCATGGAGGCGATGTGGACGCTGTTCCTGCCGAAGTACGACGTCATCCGGCAGCTGCTCGCCGACGGCGCCCTGGGCACGGTCCACTCGGTGACTGCCGACATCGGCGAGCGCTTCGGCCCGGACCACCGGATCATGCGGGCTGACCTCGCCGGCGGGCCGATGCTCGACCTCGGCACCTACCCGCTCACCCTGGCCACCTGGGTGCTCGGCAGCGGCCTGGACCTGGTCGGCGCGGCAGGGACCCCCGCGCCGACCGCAGTCGACGGCCAGTTCGCCGCCGTGCTGCGCCGGGGCGGCGATGCCGTGGCAACCGCCTCGGCGACGATCCTCGACGACACCCCGACGACCGCCGTCATCGGCGGGACCGCGGCCAGCCTCTGGGTGGACCGCAGCTTCTACCGGCCGGGACCGTTCACCCTCGCCCCGGCCGACGGACGTCAGCTGCGATGGCAGGAGGAGCGGGTGGACCACGACGCGCTGCACTTCGAGGCCGCCGAGGTGGCCCGCCGGGTCGCCGCCGGGGAGACCGGCTCGCCGCTGCGCCCGTTCGCCGAGACCATCGCGACCCTGGAGGTGATGGACGCCGTGCGCGGCGAGCTCGGCACCGAGTACGGCGAGGCGCTGGCCGCGCGAGCCGAGGCCGAAGCCGGCTGAGGGGCCCCGGGGGGATTGGGCAGGCCTTCACAGGCGGGACGCAGGTGGCGACGGTACAAACGGTCATCACCAGCAAACGAGCAGACCGGGTCCTCGTGGACCCGCCCGCAGCGGACGACCGTGCCGGCGCGGTGGATGCTGCCCCCTCGGTACCGCTGCCGGGCGCGCCGGCCGGCTCCGGACGGCGCCGCTGGGTCGGCATGGCGCTGCACCTGCTGGCACTCGGGCTCGTCGTCCGCTTCCTCGTCCTGCCGGAGGTGGGGTCGTCCGACCACTCCCTGGCCATCCTCCTTGGGGTCGACCGGGGCTGGCTCGCCGTCGCCCTCGTCGCGGAGGCCGCCTCGCTCGTGGGAGCCGTCCTCACGACGTACACCGTGCTGCCGACCCGGGTCCGCCCATCCCTGGCCACGGTGGCGCGCATCGACCTCAGCGCCATCGCGCTGGGCCACGTCGTGCCCGACGGCGGCCTGGCCGGGACGGCCCTCAGCTGGCGGCTGCTCGTCACCCGCGGCGTGCCCTCAGCGGTCGCGCTCGGCGCCAAGGTGGCCCAGGGCACGTCCTCGACGGTCGTCCTCCAGCTCCTCGTCCTCGTGGGGCTCCTCGTGTCCGCCCTGCTCGACCGGTTGTCGGCGTGGTCGCTCGTCCCGGCCGTCGCCTCCTGCGCCATCCTGGCGGTCGTGGCCGGCGCCGTGGCCGCTCTGCGGCTGCCCCGACCGCGTCGGGTCATCCGCGCCCTCGCCCTCCGGGTTCCCCGCGTCGGGCCGGCGCTCGCCGACGGCGTCGACGGGCTCGAGACGAGCACGGTCCTCACCCACCTGCGGGAGATCCTGGCGAGCCGGACCCGGTCCGGCCGGCTCGCGGCATACGCCTCAGCGAACTGGGTCCTGGACGCGGTCGCGCTCTGGGCGGGGCTGCGGGCCTACGGCGCGCACGTGGGGCTCGGGCTGCTCGTGACGGTCTATGCCCTGCAGGTCCTCGGCAGCTGGCTGCCGATCACGCCGGGAGGTCTGGGGGTGGCCGAGAGCATGATGATCCCGGCGCTCGTCGCCGGCGGGGTGGGGGCGTCGGCGGCCGCCTTCGGGATCCTCGCCTGGCGGCTGGCCGCGTACTGGCTGCCCATCCCGGTCGGAGCCGTCGCCTACCTGTGGCTCGTCCTGGACCCGGTCGCGCGTCCGGGCCGACGCGGCAGGGCCCACGCGTCGCCGTGACGCGCGGGCCCCGCAGCGGCTGCGACGTCAGTGGGTCGCGAGCTGGTTCGCCTGCCAGAGCAGCACGGCCGCCCGCACCAGCAGGCTGACCTCCTGACCGCGGTTCGGTGACCTGCCACGGTCGGCCGCGGCAAGGACCGCCTTCATGTCCCCCGCCAGAGCGTCGCGCCGGCTCGCGATCTGGGTCAGCGCGGCCTGGGTCCGGGCGAACGCTCGGTCGTCGGTCGACGAACCACTCGCCATCGCCCGGCTGTCGGCCTGGAGGGTGGTCGTCGCGAGCAGGCCGACGGAGGACTCGATCTGCTGGTAGGCGACGGCGAGCCCGGCGGTGTCGACGACGGCGTGCGACGGCCTGGTGAGGATTTGGGAGATGACCTCACCGTCGCTCGGATAGTCGTCGGTGAGGCCCACGAGGTGGAGCAGGGTCGGCCGGAGGTCGACCTCCTCCACCCAGGTCCCCTTCCAGCTGGCCTGCGGGACGGTGTTCGTCGAGTTCGGGTCCTGCGCTTCGTTGCTCTGCGCCGGAGACGGCCCGTCGATCCCGCCGGCTCTCACGCCCGGCCCGACGAGCGAGGACCAGGTGATGTCGATGTTCGGCGAGTAGTAGCCGTGGTTCCAGGCAAAGCCGGTGTTGACGCTCACCGCTGGACCGGTCGTCGAGAAGTAGTAGTCCGGGACGGGAAACATCGTGTAGCTCGGCGTCCGCAGCCGGTCGGCGGTCTGCATGTGCAGGATCCGCTGCTCGACGGCGTCGGCCTGGTACTTGACGATCGGCCCGGTGACGCCACTGAAGGTGTTCGTCGCCGTCATGGCGGCGGTGTCGCGCTCCAGCTGGCGCAGGGTCGGGTCGGTTGCCGACGGCTGACCGTGGGCGTAGATCGACGCGCCCTGCGGCTCGATGTCGTATGCCGTGCCGGCGCTCGCCGACGTCGACAGCAGCGAGGTGATGTTGGCCTGCAGCTCACCCACGGTGTTGGCGGCATACGAGCAGGGCGTGGTGACCCCGTCGCAGCCGGCCGGGGTCGGGGTGACCGCACGCCCGACGTTGGCGCCGGAGAACTGGTCGTTCTCCTCGGCGCTGATGACGAACAGGGTGTTGGCCTTGGTGATTCCGTCGGCGGCGAGCCGCTGGAAGAACGTCGCGAACGCGGCGTCGTAGGCCTTGGCGTTGCTCACGTAGCAGGAGTCGCCCGGGCCGAGCGGCTTGCCGTTGCCGGTGGCGGTCGCCGTCGTGCAGTTGCTCGTGCCGGCCTTCCTTTCGTGCATGTCAGAGATGTAGCCGTAGGTGACCGGGATGCCGGACTCCTGCATGTCGGCGAGGTAGGCCAGGCTCTGGGTCGGCGTCGGGCTGAAGCCGGGGAAGCCGGGCTCGCCGGAGTACGGCTCGATGATCGGCTGTCCGGACAGGTCGACGAGGTTGCCCGACGCATCGGTTACCGGGTAGCCGTTGCGCGTCAGGTTCGGGATGCCGGCGCCGAGCTGCGGCGCGGTGTAACGGGCACCGAAGAGCGCCTGGTAGCCGGTGTAGCCGCCCGGCTCGGTGGGCAGCAGGTCGGGCGCGGCGGTGGGGGTCGGCGACGTCTGGCCGTACTTGACGCCTTGGGCGTTGGCGCAGACGGCGGCACCCTTGGCGCAGTGCACGGCGACGCCGATGTAGTCGGCGATCTCCTTGTCCTTGAAGGAGTCCGGGTCGTCGGCGTTCTGCTGGGCCTCCGGGGAGTTGGCGCCGAAAATGTACGGCAGGTCGTTGGCGGCGTTCTCAAGGACCATGTTGGCGGTGGAGAAGTCGCCGACGGTGCAGCCGGCGCGGGTGAACGGCACCCACGGCGCCGGGGTCTGCTTGGTCGTATCCGTTCCGGTCGGCGTCGATGGCGAGTAGACCATCGTCGGGGCGGTGTCGTGGCCCGCTGTCGGCGGAACCTTGGTGTCGTCGGCCTTGGTCGTCCAGTAGGCGAAGCTCGCGGCCGGGTCGGTCGTCCCGTCCGGGTTGTACGTCTTGTAGCTGTTGGACAGCGGCTGGCCGTGCCGGTCGCCGTAGAGCCCGGTGTAGATCGAAAGGCTGTCGTCGGCGGTGTGCGCGATGAGCGGCGTGTGGGTGTTCGACATGACCGTGCCGTTGCTGGTGAGGAAGCTCAGCAGGTGCGGCATCTGCTCCAGGTCACTCGGCACGTCGGGGTTGTCCCGAGCGAAGTGGACGTTGTCGAAGACGAGATTGATGACGTGCTGGACGCCGTTGCCGAGGTGACAGGTCGTGCCCGCAGTGGCAGAGGCTGGGGCCGATGCCGTCGTGGCGTATGCCGTGGTGCCCGGCAGGGCGACGGCGGTGAGCGCCGCTGCCGTGCCGGCGGCCAGGGCGAGGAGGCGACGCGGGGTGTGCGTCGCGGACGGTTGCTGATGGGTCATGGCGCCTCCGTACTCAGGGTTGGAGGGCCCCACCGTTCGGGGTCCGTAGCTACGCTGGCACTCGGGCGTCCCACGTGCACATGACGAATGTCATGGGTGCGCGTGAATTGCTGAGGTTCAGCCCTTGACGTACGGCTCGCCGTCGGCGGCCGGTGCCCGCACCCGGCCGACCAGGCCGGCGACGGCGAAGATGGTCGCGACGTAGGGGAGCATGGCCAGGAAGTTGGACGGGATGGTCACCGGGGGCGAGACGAGCGACAGCAGGGTCTGCAGCTCGTAGGCGAAGCCGAAGAGCAGGGCAGCCCCCACGGCACCTCGCGGGCTCCACCGGCCGAAGATGAGGGCGGCCAGGGCAATGAACCCGTTGCCGCTCGTGATCTCCTTGGTGAAGCTGCCGACCGAGCCGAGGGTCATGAACGCACCGCCGAGGCCGGCCACCGCCCCGCCCATGATGACGTTGCGGTAGCGCACGCGCAGCACGTTGATGCCGACGGTGTCGGCCGCCTTGGGGTGCTCGCCGACCGCCCGGGTGCGCAGCCCCCAGCGGGTCCGGAAGAGGGCGAAGTGGATGCCGACGATGAGCAGGTACATCGCATACACGATGAGGTTCTGGTCGAAGAGGAGAGGCCCGACGATCGGGATCTTGGACAGGACGGGGATGGCGAGGTTGTTGAACGTCTGGGGGTTGTTCATGGCGTTGGCGTTGGGCTGCATGATCGCGTCGTAGATGAAGCCGGTCAGACCGATCGACAGCACGTTGAGGACGACGCCGAGCACCACCTGGTTGACGAGGTAGCGGATGGCGAAGACACCGAGGAGCCATCCCATGAGGGCGCCGGCGACGAGCGCGGCGATGACTCCGCCGGTGCGCCCGATGATCGTGCCGAACATGGCACCGGCCCAGGCACCGGCAAGCATCTGGCCCTCGATGGCGACGTTGATGACGCCCGATCGCTCGCACAGCACGCCGGCCAGCGCCCCCAGGATGAGAGGCGAGGCGAGCGCGACGGTGTTGGTGAGGACACCCACCACGTCGATCGTGCTGCCCTGCCCGCCGCTCGCGGCCCAGGAGAGGAAGACGAAGAGGAACAAGAGTGCGGTGAGGGATCCGGCCACCGTCAGCAGGTTGGCGCGCAGGCCGCGAACTGCCTGGTAGGCACCGAGGGCGATGACGAGTACCCCGATCACGTATGCCGTGGCGGCGACGGGCACCGTGACGTTGGGGATCTTGACGAACTCGCTGCCCTGAGTCAGGTCGAACGTGGCGTTGTGGGCGTGCGCACCGGCGCCGAGCAGCAGGCAGAGTACGCCGACGACGACGAGCGCGACACCGATGCCGACCCGGCGGCCGGTGGAGACCGGCCGCTCGACCACGGCGTGGGTGACGATGACGGCGTCCGGCTCGGTCGAGGCGGTGGTGCTCATCCGTTCCATCCCTTCGCGAGGTCCTGGCCGGCGCCCGCACCCGAGCCGTGCAGCCGGAAGATGAAGCGCACGAGCGCGGGCGCGGCGATGAACAGGACGATGAGCGCCTGGATGATCTCGACGACCTCGACCGGGATGCCGGTGCTGGACTGCATCTGCACGGCGCCGGCCTTCAGCGCCCCGAAGAGCAACCCGGCAAGCACGGTGCCACCGGCGTTGGCCCGGCCGAGCAGAGCGACGGTGATGGCGTCGAAGCCGATGCCGGCGTCGATGTCGGGCGTGATGGCGTAGTTCGTGGCGCCGCCGAGGATCTGGGTCACGCCCGCCAGACCGGAGAGCACGCCGGCGACGACCATGACGCGCACGTAGTTCTTCTCCACGCTCATCCCCGCGGTTCGGGCCGCGAACTGGTTGGCCCCGACGGCGCGGAACTGGAAGCCCAATGTGCTCCGGGTGAGCAGCCAGTGCATCCCGTAGGCCGCGGCGAGGGCGATCAGGAAGCCGCTGTTGACCGCCAGGTTGCTGCCGAGCAGGTTGGGCAGCTGGGCGTTGCTGTCGACGACGTTGGAGATCGCTTGGCCGTAGGGCGGGCGCTGGAAGCCCTTGACCGAGAGCAGGAAGGCCAGAAGGTAGAGCGCGACGTAGTTGAGCATGATCGTCGTGATGACCTCGTGGGCGCCGAAGCGGGCCTTGAGCCACCCCGTCAGGGCACCCCAGAGACCCCCTCCGACAACGCCGGCGAGGATCGCGACGATGACGTGCAGAACGATCGGCAGGTGCCAGGCGAAGCCGGCGTAGCCGGCGAACACGGCGCCGAGGATGATCTGGCCCTGGCCGCCGATGTTGAACAGGCCGGCGCGGAAGGCCAGCCCGACGGACAGACCGCCGAGGATGAGTGGCGTGGCCCGGGCCAGGGTGTTGGAGAGCGGGCCGAGGATGCCGGCGAGGGTTCCGCTGCTCGCCGTGTGCGGGTTGAACACGGCGCCCTGGAAGAGCGACACGTAGGCGCCCCGGACGGCGTGCCAGGCACTGGTGAAGGTGTCCCACGGGTAGGAGAAGAAGTAGTGCGAGGAGTCTCGGGTCGCCGGGTTGGAGACGGCGATGAGGATCGCGCCGACGACCATGGCCGCGACGAATGCGAGCGCGGTGACGAGCAGGGTGTTGTCCCCGAGGGCCCGCTTGGCCCCGGGGGCTGGGGGCTGTGCCTTGACGGCCGAGCCGTCCGGGGGGCTCGCCGCTGGTGCGCCGGCCGTCTGGGTCACGATCCCTCCTCCTGGACGTGCGGGGTGACCGTGCCGAGCACGGGGTTGACGTCGGTGCGCGGGGCCGCCCTGAGCTCGACGTCGGCGAGTGGCGTCCCGGCCATGAGCAGGCCGACGGTGTCGGCGTCGGTCCCGCCCGGGACCTCGCCGATGATCTTGCCTCGGTACATGACTGCTATGCGGTCGGCGAGGCCGAGCACCTCGTCCAGCTCGGTGGACACGAGGATGACGGCGGCCCCGCTGTCCCGCTCGGCGACGATCCGCTTGTGGACGAACTCCATCGAGCCCACGTCGACGCCGCGGGTGGGCTGAGCGACGACGAGCAGCCGCAGGGGCCGAGACAGCTCGCGGGCGAGCACCACCTTCTGCTGGTTGCCACCGGACAGCGCGGTGGCCGGTGAGTCGATCGACTGGGTCCGCACGTCGTACTCGGCGACCCGCTCGTCGGCGTTACTGCGGATCCTGGCCAGGTCGAGCGAGGCGCCCTTGCTGTAGGGAGGCTTGTCGAACAGGTCGAGGACGAGGTTCTCGGCGATCGAGAAGCTACCCACGAGACCGTCGTGCAGCCGGTCCTCGGGGACGTAGCCCACGCCGGCGCCAAGGATGTCGTGGACGTCGGCGCGAGTGATGTCCTTGCCTTCCAGTTTGATCCGGCCCTTCTCCGGGAGGGTGAGCCCGACGAGGGACTCGGTGAGCTCGGTCTGGCCGTTGCCCTGGACGCCGGCGATGGCATAGATCTCGCCGCTGTGGACCGTGAACGACACATCGTC